>JBAXKK010000050.1:0-19356 GCA_037137395.1 Elusimicrobiota bacterium | reverse complement strand
CCAGCAAAAAACCCTCCTGGAGGAATACGAGGGGCAGATGGACCAGAATATACTTAAGATCACCGAAGATACCATGCCCGGAGAGCTGTCTAATGTCACCGCCGGCCGGATAGCCAATGTTTTTAACCTTAAAGGTCCCAACATGACCCTGGACGCGGCCTGCGCCTCCTCGCTGGCCGCCCTGGACTACGCGGTACTTGGCCTGCGCTCGGGTAAATTTGACATGGCGGTAACCGGCGGCGCGGATGAGATGATGTCCGCCCCCGCTTTCGTCAAGTTTTGCAAGATAGGCGCGCTTTCTGCGGACGGCTCCTGGTCTTTTGACGAGCGGGCTAATGGTTTCGTCATGGCTGAAGCAGTGGCGGTATATATACTGAAGAGATATTCGGACGCTGTGAGAGACGGGGACAAGATCTACGCGCTGATAAATTCCGTTGGAGCGTCCTCGGATGGAAAGGGGAAGGGCATCACGGCCCCCAATCCCAAGGGCCAGAAAATGGCCATAGAAAACGCCTTCGCGCAGGTGGATTACGGTCCCGGGGAAGTGGATTTTGTCGAGGCCCACGGCACGGCCACTAAAGTCGGAGACGCCGCGGAAGTGGAAGCGCTTAAAGATATCTTTGGACCCCACATAAAAAGCGGCAGGAAACTCGGACTAACCTCTGTCAAATCCCAGATAGGCCACGCCAAGGCGGCCGCCGGCGCGGTCAGCCTGGTAAAGACGGCTTTAGCCCTGCACCACAAGACTCTTCCAACATCCATCAATTGCGACAGGCCCAACCCCGCCATCGACCTGAACCTTTTTAAAGTGATAACCAAGGCTGAGCCCTGGAAAGCCAGCGGCATAAGAAGAGCGAACGTATCGTCCTTCGGCTTCGGCGGAACTAATTTTCATGTGACCATGGAAGAGTATGCCGGACAGCCGGACAGCGCGGCAGCAAGACAGTACGACAGCAAGACAGCGCGGCAGCAAGACAGCACGGCTAACCAGTCACTGCCCACCGGTCACCAGTCCGTTGCGGAGAATCCGAAGACGCCGTTCTCCGCCCTGCAGGGTGAGGCCGTTACCTTCACCGCTTCAACGCCACAAGCCGTTATGGCCGAGGCCAAAGCGCTCGCGGAGTCCGCCTTCCTGAACTTGCCCGAGGCCTATCCGATGTCGCTTTTTGCTGCCCGGATGAACGCCGAACCGCAGCGGGAGTGGGGGGTTTCCATAGTTGCCAAGACCCCGACCGACCTCCGCGAGAAAATAGATTTTCTGAACGCCAACGCCAAGCCTGAGACCTGGGACACCCCGCCGTTAAACTTCAGGCTTAAGGGCGTCTACACCTTCAGGCGTAAGACACACGACGCTAAAATAGGTTTTCTGTTTCCCGGACAAGGTTCGCAATATGTGGACATGATGCGCGATCTGGCCGCCAAGTATGAAGTGGTGCAGGCTACCTTTGACGAAGCCGACCGCATACTTGAAAAGATGATAGGCGTAAACCTCACTGATACGCTCTGGTCAAAACCGGGCGAATCCAAAGAAGATCTTGAGAAGCGCGAGAACGCCATAAAGCAGACGCAGATGACTCAGCCGGCCATGATGACTGCGGACATGGCTATGTTCCGCCTGCTGACCTCGTTCGGCATAAAGCCGGATATGGTTATAGGCCACAGCCTGGGCGAGTACGCCGCCGCCACCGCGGCTGGAGTTTTCACGCTTGAAAACGGCCTGCGCGCCGTCACCAGCCGGGCCAAAGAAATGTCCACCGTAAAAGTTAAAGACCCGGGCAAGATGGCGTCCATAGGCTGGCCCGCAGAAAAAGTGGAAAAGGAACTCAAAAAAATAGACGGCTATGTCATCTGCGCTAATAAAAATTGCCCGCAGCAGACCGTCATCGCCGGAGAGCGGAAAGCGGTGGAAAAAGCCGTGGAGCTGTTCGTATCGTTGGGTGTGCAGGCCCAGGAGATAGCCGTTTCCCACGCTTTTCACTCGGCCATCATCGAGCCCGCCATAGGGCCCTACAGGAAATTTCTGGAAAATATCCCGACCGCGCCGTGGACCATACCCCTGTTATCCAACGTGACCGCCGACTATTTTCCCGCGGACAAGCAGGCCACATACGACCTGCTGCTGAAGCAGATGACCAGCCCGGTGGAATTCATAAAACAGCTGGAGCGCATGTACGCCGACGGCGTGCGGACATTTATAGAGTGCGGACCGAAGCGCGTGCTGAGCGCCTTCGCCACTTCCACATTGAAGGATAAAAAGGGTCTCACGATTCTGTCCTCTAACCATCCTAAGCGCGGCGGCATCACCGAGTTTAACGATCTGCTGGCCAATCTTATGGCGCTGGGCTTCACACTGAACTGGACCGGAAAACACCCGGAGCAGGGCGGCGGATTTTTTAATCCATATTATCAGGGCTGGCAACAGCAGTGGCTAGTGGATAGTGGCGAGTGGTTAGTGGGCGGAGCAGAAAAATCCTCCTCCCCACTAATCACTAATCACTCGTCACTCGCCACTGACCACTCGCCACTAACCACTGAGCGCTCCGCTTTCGCGGCGCGCTATGGATTCAACTTCAACAACATAGCCGTCTCCGGCATAGCCGGCGGCACGCCCGGCACATGGGACAAGCTCTTCCGCGAGCATAACCTCGACGAAATACTCGCCGGCAAAAACATGATAGAGCCTATCCCCATGGACTGGCGCGACAAGCAGATAGACAAGAATATCATCCGCGTCATCAAATCTCCGACCGGCAACCACAGCATCGCCAAAATAGATTCCACCGACCAGGCTATAAAGCTCTCAGCGCGCAAGGGGCAGTTTGACCTTGAAAAGGAATTCGGCGTGCCAAATAACATCGCCAAAGCCCTGGATACGACTTTTAAGATGGCCATGGCCGCTGGAGTGCTGGCGCTCAAGGACGCGGGCCTGCCGCTGATCCATTACTACAAGAAAACAACCACCGGCAGTTATCTGCCCGAGAAATGGGCGCTGCCGGAACCGCTGGCAAGCGAAACCGGCGTGATATTCGCTTCCGCTTTCCCGGTAATGGAATCCCTGATAAATGAAGTGGCCGGCTATTTTAATTATAAATACCGTGGCAAAACCGCGGCCCAGATGTGGGAAGTATATGACAACATTATAGGTAAGTTGGAAAACCCGAATGACCGGACCGCGCTCAGGACCTGGATGGAACAGACCTTTACAAAAGATCGCTCCGCCCAGGAAAAGGACATGTATACTTTCAGCCAGAACTTCCTGATGAAAGTGATACCGATAGCCGACAGCCAGTTCGCGCAATGGGTAGGCGCGAAAGGCCCCGCCATGCACATAAGCGCGGCCTGCGCATCCACAACACAGGCCGTACATACCGCCGAATGCTGGTTAAGAGCCGGCAAGGCGAAGAGGGTCGTTATAATAGCCGCCGACGACATAACCAGCAGCATCGTTCAGGAATGGGCTATGCCCGGATTTTTAGCCTCAGGCACGGCCTCGACCAAGGAAAGCGTAGCTGAAGCCGCTCTGCCGTTCGACAAAAGGAGAGACGGATTGATCGTCGGCTCCGGCGCGGTGGGAATGGTAATAGAGGATGAAACCCTTGTCAGAGGCAGAGGCATGAAGCCGCTGGCCCGCCTGCTGCTGACCGAATCCGCAAACAGCGCTTATCATGTAAGCAGACTTGACACCGACCATGTGGCGGATGTTATGACTAAATTCGTCAAAAAGGTGGAAGACCTCTACGGCCTGGACAAGAGCCAGTTCGCCAAAAAAACCTTCTTTATGTCGCATGAGACCTACACGCCGGCCCGGGGCGGCAGCGCTTCAGCCGAGGTGAAGGCGCTTAAAAAAGCTTTCGGCGCGCACGCGGCTGACGTTATCATCAGCAATGTGAAAGGTTTTACCGGCCACACCATGGGATCTTCGCTGGAGGAAGTGGTGTCGATACGCGCCCTGAACACGGGTATAATCCCGCCCATTGCCAATTACAAAGAACCGGATCCGGAACTTTCCGGCATTACCCTCTCAAAGGGCGGAAAATACGACCTTCAATATGTTCTGCGCTTCGCGGCAGGCTTCGGTTCACACATGGCTATGTCATTCACCGAGCGGGTGTTCAAGGAAGGGGAAAACAGAATAGAGGACCGGGCCAGACACATTGATTGGCTTAAAGCGATATCGGGAGAAGAGAATCCGGAACTGGAAGTGATATTCAACACATTAAGGGTCAAGGATAAGAAAACCGCCGGGAAAACACCCTATACGCCGGCAAAAGAGCCGGCGATGGCAGCAACCAGCGCGGCAGCTCCGGCAGCCATAAGCCATATGGGCGCCGCGCCCGCTATAGGCCATACGCCAGAAGCCATAAGCCAACCGGAACCAGTAGCAGCCCATAAAGAAACTCCTGAAGCCTATGGCTTAAAGCCTACAGCCTACGGCGATCTCAGCCAAGACTCCGTCCAGGCTGAGATCCTCACCATGATCGCCGAGAAAACCGGCTATCCAAAGGATATGCTGGAACTTGACCTCGACATGGAAGCCGATCTCGGCATCGACACCGTCAAGCAGGCCGAACTGTTCGCCGGCATACGCGAGCATTACAATATCGCTAGGAAAGAAAACCTGTCACTTAAAGATTACCCGACCATCAGACACTGCATAAAATATGTAATGGATGAAAAGGGCGCCGCGCCCGCTATAGGCCATACGCCAGAAGCCATAAGCCAACCGGAACCAGTAGCAGCCCATAAAGAAACTCCTGAAGCCTATGGCTTAAAGCCTACAGCCTACGGCGATCTCAGCCAAGACTCCGTCCAGGCTGAGATCCTCACCATGATCGCCGAGAAAACCGGCTATCCAAAGGATATGCTGGAACTTGACCTCGACATGGAAGCCGATCTCGGCATCGACACCGTCAAGCAGGCCGAACTGTTCGCCGGCATACGCGAGCATTACAATATCGCCAGGAAAGAAAATCTGTCACTTAAAGATTACCCGACCATCAGGCATTGTATCCGTTTCGTCCTCGACGAAACGGATAGCAATACAGCGCGGCAGCAAGACAGCGCGGTAGTTGCGGCTGTTGCTAATCCACCAGTCCACCAATCCTCTAATCCTCCGTCGATTGTGAAACAGGAACCGTCATATCCCAAACGCCATATTCGTTATGTGCCGACCATCATCCCCGCCCCGGTGGAGAACGAAGTTATAACCAAACTTTCCTCAAAGAGGCCGGTAGTCATTTTCGGGGAAGACCTGGACCTTATTAAAGCGTTCAGATCCGAACTGAACAAGCACAGGATAGAGTCGTTTGTATTCACGTCTGCTAAGACTAAACTTAAAGATACCGTCCAGGTTGATTTTAGGGACCTGCCCGCTTTGGAAAAGGCCTTGACCGATTTCGCTTCCACCCACGACAATGTGCAGGGCGTATTCTATCTTATGGGCTGCGTCATCAAGGGTTTGGGCGCGGAAACTAACGCGTTCGAAGATCTCAAACGCTACGCCATGCCGCTCTTCCTGGCCGGCAAATATTTTAACGGCGGGCTGAACAAACTGGAGGAAGGCCATTCCACTTTCCTGGCCGTCGTTACCACCCTGGACGGCGGCTTCGGCTACAAGACCCGGGAAATTTACGACCCGGTCTACGGCGCGATACATGGTATAACTCTGTGCCTCAGAAAGGAACTGGATAAGAGCATAGTCAAGCTTTTGGACTTCGAACCGCACGCTTCTTCCCAGACCATGGTCCAGAAAACTTTTTATGAGATACTTTATTCCGACAAGCGCCTGGCGATCGGCTATGCCGAGAATAAACGCTGGACGCTCATCGGCAAGCCGGAACTGCTGGAGAAAGACAAGGAACGCACGCCTCTCAACGGTAAGAAGATAATTATAACCGGCGGCGGCCGCGGCCTCGGCGCTCTGTTTGCCAGAACTATAGCGGCGCAGCACAAACCGCATATCGTAATCCTTGATATCATAGAACTTAACGCCGACTCCGCCCGTTTCGCCGCGATGAGCGAATCAGAACTCAAAACCTACAAGACCGGGACGCTATGGCAGGAGCTGAAAGCGAAAATGGATAAAGCAACTCCGGCAATTCTGGAGAGGGAATTCACGCGTATTAAAGATTCAGCCCAGCTCTACCGGTCCATAGAGGAACTTAAAGCGCTGGGGGTTAAAGTCAGCTATTACCGCTGCGACCTCAACAACAAAGAAGTATTAGACTCGGTCATGAACAATATAAAGACCGATCTCGGCCAAGTGGACGGCGTTGCGCATTTCGCCGGCTTGGAGCGCTCAAAGCTTGTAGTGGATAAGACCCTGGAAGAATTCTTTCTGATCTTCAACACCAAGGCTAACAGCGCCGTCAACATGCTCAAATCCGGCATCGTAAAAGAAAAAGGATTCTGGGTGATGATCTCATCTATCGCCGGCAAATTCGGTAACCTCGGCCAATCCGACTACGCCGCCGCTTCCGATTATATCGCCAAACTGGCCATAAGTCTGACCAACAAGGGCGTTCGGGCCTTCGGTGTTGATATGACCGCCTATGCCAATATCGGCATGGGCATACGTCCCGGAGTTGAAGCGTTTTTAAAATCGCAGGAGCTGGACTTTCTCTATCCCGAGGAAGGCATGAACGCGCTGGCCGACGAACTGGTCTACGGCAAGGTGCCGGAAATCGTGCTATCGGGAAGCCTGGGAAAACTTGATTGGGATAAGCAGCTCCGCTTCGACCCGAACTTCCCCGACGCGAGCGGCTCGGAGTTTCATTTCCTGGAGCGCGCGGCTAAAAACGTTAAGGGTCTTGAACTTGAGGCGGCCAAGGAATTCTCGGTAGAAAAAGACCCTTACCTGGCCGATCATGCAATCAACGGCACTCCTTACCTGCCGGGTGTAATGGGCATTGAGACTTTCGCCGAGGCCGCGGCCGCTGTTTCCGGAGAAAAACCCAGGGTTCTCAAAGACCTGCGTTTCACCGTGCCCATAAAGCTGCTGCGCGGCAAGCCGGTGAACGCTCTTGTGAGGGCCAACGCTCAGCGCGGCGGCTACGACCTCAGGATAGAGTCCGACTTTGTAAACGCCAAAGGCGTGAAACTGGGCGCCACAAAAACACATTTTTCGGCGCGCTACGAACCCGGCCCCGCTAAGGGCGGCTGGGAAGGTCTGGACAAGCCGGACCTGCCCAAACACGCCAAATATAAAATCACGGCCGAGGAGATTTATAATATCTATTTTCACGGCCCCAGCTTCCGCGTATTGGACGGAATACTTTCAATAGAAAAGGACGCGGTCCTGGGCGTTTTCAAAAAGCCGGTAGCCGCGCTGTGGCGCGTAAAAACCCCGGCCCTGCTGTTTCACCCCATGGTGCTGGAAGCCCTTTTCCAGACCTGCGGCTGGCGCGACATTCACTTTGACCGGAAGATGATGCTTCCGGACGGAGTGGGGCAGGTTGTGATTTACGATAATAATCCGGACCCCGACCGGCTCTACACTTACGCCGTCTACAAGGGGACCACGGAAGACGGGAAAACCCTTTACGACGCATACGCCTTCGACAGCGAAATGCGCCCCGTGGCCGAATTAAAAGATTACATGGGAATCCCGACGCAGATATAGACGGGCATAACTACGCGGGCGGAAACGGTATAATTCAACCATATCCACAAATGCCCGGCCGGAGCACCGGCAAATTGGCTCCTCAAAATCAGCCCGCCCGCGTCCTGCGGGACTTTCAAGCGATTAAAGCGACTGGGGATCATCAAGATTTAAAAGCGCGTGTTTTATAAAGCTGTAATCCTGAAGTGTTTTGGGTGATTATGATTGAAATAATCGGTAAAATAATTCTGGGCCTGGGCTTAATGTTCACCGGTGTCCAGATGCTTTCAGCCAGTCTCAAACAACTAGGTAGCCGGCAGTTCCGGGTGCTTGCCGCTCGATTCATTTCCTCGCGCGGGCGGGCCGTGGCGTTCGGCCTGGGGTCCGGGGCGGTAATGCAAAGCACATCGGCTGCGCTGATGATTTTGGCAAGCCTGATCAGCTCCGGAACGCTCAATGTTTCGCAGGCAATCTCTATCCTTAATGGATTTAGCGTAGGGAACTGTGTTTTGCTGTTTATAGTCTCTCTGAATATTTCCGTGGAGGTCATGTTTATCGTAGGGTTGTGCGGGATAGCGCTGTATTTGATAAAAGACGAAAGATACCGCACATATTTGTTCATCGGCCTGGGATTGGGAATGATTTTCTTTGGAATCGAGATGATGGCTGCCGGAGTCAAACCGCTGCAACAGGAGGCTTGGTTTACCGGGGCGATGGCGTTTAGCCGTGATTACTCGCTCTTATCTATTATGGCAGGTCTGGCGCTGGGATTCATAGCGCAGTCCTCTACGGCTGTAGCGCTTGTGGCGATCGGACTGGTACGTGAGAACATCCTGACGGGTCCGCAGGCGTTTTTGTTCATATATGGTGCGGCTATAGGGTCGACCATGTTCAAGGTGATGCTCGGAACCGCATTCCGCGGAACATCGCGGCAACTCTTACGGTTTGTGAATATATTTAATATATTTGGGGCCGCGGTTTTCATCCTTCTCTATTACATCGAGGTATATCTGCATGTTCCGCTGGTGATGGCGCTACTGAATTCGCTCAAGATGGATCTGGGATATCAGACCGCCCTGGTGTTCCTTCTTTTCAATCTGACTTCGGCAATTTTCTTTACTACAATTGACGGACCACTGATCAGATGGTTGGCGAGTTCTTTCCCACCGTCGGAGGAGGAGGGCCTGGCCCATCCCAAGTATCTGTCGGAATTACAGCCGCAGGATCCAGACACCGGCCTGGAATTAATCCGCCTGGAACAGACGCGCGAGCTGGAGCAAATCGCGGCATTCGTCTCTGCGGCAATAGAAAAGCATGGCAGTGCCGACCTCGCCTCGCGTCATGAGGCATTCAAATCCCTTGCGCGAGAGGTGGCGGCGTCTACTGCGGCGATGGCAGCCATGCCGATGGCCCCTCAGACGGCAAAAGATCACGCATACTTCCAGACACGCCAGGCTCTGCTTGACCAACTTGCCGACAGCACCGCTTCAGGCATGAAAATCATCACGCAGGCAAGGGAATATCCGTCAATAAAAAAACTTTCAGACGCCTGCATGGAGTCGCTAGACTTCCTGCTGAACTTTGCCGCCGAAACCGAAAAAACGAATGCGCCGGAACAGGCTCGGACACTTCTGGACCTGAGTTCCGGCAATGGCCCGTCCATGGAACAGCTCCGCAAGGCCTATATGAACAGCGACAACCTCGGCTCGGCCAAAGACAAAGGGGCACTGCTGGACCTGACGATAATAATGGAAAAGATTATCTGGCTCCTGAATCGTTTCTATAGCTTAAAAACCGCCCGGGAAAGCTGATGTGTAGGGACCGGTTTTACTTGGACACGATTGAGGCACTTTTTTTGAGTCAACCAGCACATCCTGAAACCGGCTATAAACCGTTTCAACTTAAAAAATTTGTAAGGATATTTGTCTACAATAGGGTGGGTCATTATGGATACACCTACATTAAGGGTGGATAAATATTATTTTAGTTTAAAAAAGCGCCGGGATTATTGCCGAGCGAACATCTGATGCGTAAGTTTTTGTAGAGGGGTGCCAGGTGGCCGGGTTAGCAAAACCGTGTCGGAGGCCCAAGCTTGCGTAAGCGCGAGGGCCGAGACTCGGAAGGGCGCGTACGGTGTGCGCGACCCTGTTTTTGCGTTCCGGCTACCCGGCAGGCCCCCGACTGGGCTTCTCGCGGCTCAATACCCAAAGCCGACCAGCCGGCGTTTAATTTCTACTATGCCTGACAAGATACGAATTGGGAGCATAACGGACCTGGGGAACGGGGTACGCATAAATCTTCTGCGGTCCGATAATGTCCCGACTCCTGAGACTTTTCTTTCAAAATCGGAACTGGAGAAATTCGCTTCCTTTAAGATAGAGAAGCGGCGGCGCGACTGGCTGGGGGGGCGTTATGCCGCCAAAACCCTGCTTAAAGAAGCCCTTTACCTGCAAATACCGCTTTCGGATATAGAGATAGCCTACGACTTGTCCGGAAGGCCGGTGTGGGTATACGGAAAAGTCCAGCGCCTCCTCTCTATAACCCACAGCGGCCCGTTCTGCGCCGCCGCCTGCGGCGCGGCCGGCACGGTGTTCCTCGGCATAGATCTTGAAAAAGCCGAGCCGCGAGCCAACGCCTGGTATCAGGATTATTTTCATAAAGAAGAGTTGTCAAAACAGGTAACCGGTAGCAGGTCGCAGGTAACAGGCAACGAGATACAACCCGCCGCAGGTCAGTTTCCGGTTCCATGGCACCTGTCACCTGATACCTGCCACCTTGCGACATGCCTATGGACTCAAAAGGAAGCATTATTAAAGGCTTTGGGGCTCGGCCTTAAAGCCGACCTGCTGGATGTAAACCTGGCGGAGGACGCTCCTAAGTTTTCGAAAGCCGCCATGAAGCGCTATGAAGAGTTGGGCAGTCCGCCGTTCAGCCTGGCCACTTTCGCCCCGGAACCGGGTTGGTTCATATCTATAGCCAGCGCCCGCCAATAAGACCGGCGGATCCACCTTCGGCGGAAAAGCGGACAAGCCCCTTCAAACTTGCTAAAATAAAACTATCTTTTAAAAGTCACTTCCGTATCTGCTACGGCCTATGGCTTATGGCCTATGGCGGGCGCGACGCCCAAATGGCAAACGATAACCTGTATCATGGAGATCAACTATGTCCGATTTAATGGATGACCCGATAAGCGGCGCGAGCGCGCAAGCGGCCGGCCAAAAAAGCCACCCGAAGAAAATCAGAGTGGTCCCGGAATCCCTAAAGAAATTCAGGGAGCTGACAGCGCTTGCGGCAGCCGGCGGCTCGCCAGACAAGATAGAAGCCCAGAAAAAGAAGGGAAAGCTCACCGCCAGGGAGCGCATAAATTATCTGGTAGACGAGGGTTCCTTCCAGGAGATAGGCCTGCTGATGGAATCGCGCTGCACTGATTTCGGTATCAAGGATAAACACATTAAAGGCGACGGAGTAGTAACCGGCTTCGGACGGGTAAACGGACGCCCGATAGCGCTTTTCTCGGAAGACTTCACCCAGCTGGGCGGATCTCTGGGCCGCACGCACGCCGACAAGATCGCCAACATTATGGATATGGCGCTTGAAGCCCGTATGCCGGTAATCGGCATTCTGGATTCCGGCGGCGCCCGCATCCAGGAGGGCGTGGACAGCCTCGACGGCTACGGCGAGATCTTCTACCGCAACACCAAGTCTTCAGGCGTCATCCCGCAAATCTCGATTATAGTCGGCCCCTGTGCCGGCGGCGCGGTCTATTCGCCAGCGCTTACTGACTTCGTTTTCATGGTCAAGGGCATCAGCCACATGTTCGTCACCGGTCCCGAAGTCGTGAAAGCCGCGACCGGAGAATCAGTGGATTTTGAGACCCTGGGCGGATCTATGACCCACGCCTCAAAATCCGGCGTCTGCCATTTTGTGGCTAATTCGGAGCCTGACTGCTTCCGCCAGCTGAAAGAACTGCTCAGCTTCCTGCCCGCCAGCCGCTACGAGGCCCCGCCCGCCCATGAAACCAATGATCCGATCGACCGCAAGATCCCGCTTCTTGAAAAGCTTTGCGAAGTGGATCCCCGCAAGCCTTACCGCGTCCATCACATCGTCTGGTGGCTTTCCGACGACCACAGGTTCCTTGAAGTGCACCACGATTTCGCCAAGAATATCGTCACAGGCTTCATGCGTCTTGGAGGAGCTGTGGTGGGAGTAATAGCCAACAACCCCGCGCATATGGCCGGCGCCCTGGACATCAACGCAAGCGACAAGGCAGCCCGCTTCGTCAGGTTTTTAAATAACTTTAATATACCCATATTAACACTAGTGGATGTGCCAGGTTATTGGCCGGGCGTGGCCCAGGAACACGGCGGAATAATCCGTCACGGCGCAAAACTCCTTTACGCCTATTCCGAAGCCAGCGTTCCTAAAGTGACGCTCGTGCTCAGAAAGGCTTACGGCGGAGCCTATATCGCCATGAGTTCCAAACTGATGAAAGGCGATCTGAATTTTTCTCTCCCGTCAGCAGAAATAGCCGTCATGGGCCCGAGGGGCGCCGTGGAGATCCTCTACTCCCGGCAGATAAAGGAAGCCAAAGAAGAGGACCGGGAAGCGCTGCGAGCGAAGCTGGCCAAAGAGTACTCAGACAAGTTCGCTTCGCCCTATCAAACGGCTTCCACTGGATCACTGGACGAGATTATTGAACCGGCCACCGCGCGCCTGCGCCTTATAACCGCGTTCCGCATGCTGGCGGGCAAGCGCAGGCCCGGCTCTCACGCGCACACGGGGAATATACCGCTGTAATCATAGCGCGCAGTGCTATGATTGGTGCCATAAGCGGCTGTTCCAGCCGCGCCATAGGCCGTAAGCCATAGACTTTTTAGGAGTTTCCTTATAATTTATGGCAGCAAATCTGCCTGTGGCTTATGGCCTAAAGCTTATGGCAAACGAATCAGCCGTACCATGGACATAAGTTTTGCTAATGAATGTTATTAGATATATTATCCAAGGAGATGTTTCTGTTTTTTGTATAATTAATCTATGGACCTAGTCACCACACTAAAAATCGCAGTAGCAGCACCGATAATAGGCTCGCTTCTAGTCCCCGTAGCCGCTAAAATATCTGTCAAAGCCCGCAACGCGTACGCCGTCGCGCTTGGACTTGTGACCTTCGCCGCCGCCGCCTTAATGATTCCGCAAATATTAACCGGCCTGACCGCGACCTATTCCTTAAGCTTCCCGCTGGGCTTTGATTTTGTGCTCAGCGCGGATCTGCTTTCGGTCTTCATGGCCGTCATTTCTTCTTTCGTCAGCGCCATAATCCTTATCTATTCCGTGGATTATATCTCGCATTACGACAACCAGACCGAGTATTACGCCATGGTGGTCCTGTTCCTCGGCTCCATGATGGGCTTGGTCTTCTCCGCCAACCTTATATGGATGTATGTGTTCTGGGAAATGACCGGCTTCGCCAGCTGGCGACTGGTGGGTTTTTTCCGTTCTGACAGGGACGTCTCCAAAGCCAACAAGACGATTCTTGTGACCGTTTTTGGAGCGCTCTGCATGCTTATCGGCATTCTGATAATCTATTTTGACAAGGGCACGCTGGACCTGAGGCTTCTACACGGCGAGCCTATCGCCCTTACGGCCGCGGTGCTCATACTTATCGGCATTCTGGCTAAATCAGCCACCCTGCCGTTCTCGACCTGGCTCCCGGACGCCGGCGTCGCCCCGTCCACCGTAACCTCGCTTCTGCACGCAGCCGTGCTGGTCAAGATCGGCGTCTACGCCTACGCGCGCCTGTTCGGCGCCACCTTCGTGGTCGACCCGGTTTTTTCGCAAGCAGTATTGATCATTGCCGGCTTAAGCGCCCTGGTCGCGGCTGGAGCGGCGCTCATAGAGAAGGATATTAAGCGGATCATAGCCTACTCCACCGTGAGTCAGATCGGCTTTATTTTCCTGGGCCTGGCTTCGGGCAACAAAACCGCTTTCGCCGGAGCGCTACTTTATATCCTGATGCACAGCGTCGCCAAGGGCGGATTATTCCTGTGCGCAGGCATAGTGGAACAGAACACGCACACCAAAGACATAACCAGAATGGGCGGCCTCATCAAAACTATGCCATGGACCGCCATCGCCTTTGCCTTGTGCTCATTGTCCGTAATGGGCATACCGCCGTTCGGCGGATTCTTCAGCAAATTTCTGGTCTTCAAAGGCGCGGCACAGAACGGCAGCATATTGGTGCTGATGATGTTCCTGGCCGGCGCGATAATGACGCTTTTATATCTCGTTCGCCTTTTCTATATGATCTTTCTCGGAGAAGATAAAGAAACGAACCCGCGGGAAGGATCGCGCGTCATGGTGGCCAGCGTTATGGCCCTTGCCATCATAGGCTTGGCCCTCGGCGCACTTATTTATTATCCGTCCTCATATGTTGATATGCTGACCACGCAATTAAGCGTGGGGTTGAGCGACACGATTCAATAATCAAGCGCAATAAAAAATGACATCATCTAATAAGCAGGTCAACTTCTAATGAACCCAATACTGATCCCCATCATCTTACCCTTAGCCTCAGCCCTCCTGATCTTACTGATATCTGAAAAGACCAGATATATAAAAGAGTTACTGACTATAGCGGTAACCGGCATCTGTCTCCTCAGCGCCGTCTCGATTATCGCCGCGGCTCTTTTCGGGGTTTCCATGGAGTTCGCCTCGGCCTGGGCCGGTTCAGGCATCGCCTTCACCCTTAAGGCGGATAAGCTCAGCTCATTCCTGCTGTTGGGGCTGTCGCTCTTCTCCTTCGTCATCGCTATCTACTCGTTCAGCTATAAACAAAAAGGCAATGCCCGGTGGTTTTATTTCAACCTGCTGATAACGGCTTCCTTCTCCGCCGGCGCCGCCCTTGCCGACAATCTGGTAGCAATGCTTTTCTTCTGGGAAGGCCTGCTTATATTCCTATACTCCTTCATAGCTCTCTCACAGTCCGGCCAGAACGCCAAGAAAACGGCTATGAAAGCTTTTCTAATCAATGGCGTGACCGACCTTTGTCTCCTTACGGGTATCTGCATCACCGGCTACATCGCCGGCACCATGAGCATGGCGGACATCTCCCTCAACAAGCTCACGCTGGACGGCTGGGCGGCGCTCGGCTACGTGCTGATGCTTATCGGCGCGCTCTCAAAAGCCGGAGCCATCCCGTTCCACACCTGGATCCCTGACGCGGCCCTGGACTCCAGCGCGCCTTTCATGGCCTATGTGCCGGCGGCCGTGGACAAGCTCCTGGGCATATACTTTCTGACGCGCATCAGCGTATATTTATTCACCCTTAACGGATTTGCGCAGCTGGGCCTGATGACCCTGGGCGCTCTGACGATTCTCATCGCGGTCATGATGGCCTTTGTGCAGAGCGACTATAAGCGCCTGCTCTCATACCACGCCGTAAGCCAGACCGGCTACATGATACTCGGTATAGGCACACTGAACCCCATCGGCATCGCCGGCGGACTCTTCCACATGATAAACCACGCCACCTATAAATCCTGCCTATTCATGACGGCGGGATCGGTTGAGCGCCAGACCGGGTCCAACGACCTTTCAAAACTGGGAGGTCTTTTCGGAGTCATGCCGGTCACGGCCGTCTGCTTTATGATCGCGGCCGCGGCTATATCCGGCATCGCCCCGCTAAACGGCTTCTTCTCGAAGGAATTGATCTACGCGGGCACGCTGAACACAGGCTACACAATATTCTTTATCGCGGCCGAACTCGGCTCGGTGCTGACCCTGGCCTCTTTCCTGAAGCTGGGCCACTCGGTCTTTTTCGGCAAACGCCCCGAAGCGCTCAACAGCACGCGCGAAGCCCCGTTCTCCGCCCTTCTGCCGATGCTTATCCTCGCCGGCATCTGCGTGGCTTTCGGCTTCGGCGCCAGGCTGCCGGCGCAATTCCTGATAGATCCTTCTCTACAAAACCTGGGGCTTGTGCATACTGAAGCCATAGCCGGCTTTCATTTCAACGGCCTCTTCTGGGCGTCCATCGTTGTCATACTGATAGCGCTGATCAACCATATGTTCGGCCTCGCGGCGGCATCCGGCGTCGCCAGCAAGTCCTCAGATCACATCCATTACGCGCCTGTCCTTAAAGAGATCTACGCTATGGCGGAGCAGCGGGTGTTTGACCCTTACGAACAGCTGATGAAGCGCCTGCCGTCACTGGCGAATATCCTTTATAAGATTGACCGGTTCTTCGATTACCTGACGGACGATCTGCCGTCATTCGCGGCAAACGCTTTTTCCAGGACCTCTCAGCGCTTTCACACCGGCTCATACCCGCTCTATATGGCCCTGACCATAGCAGGCATCGCCGTCTACATAATATTCACCGCAAATTACGGAGGAATTAAATGACCACGAGCCTCCTGGCTTATCTGCTGATACCTCTTTTCACGGCCGTCCTCATACCCTTCGCCGCCAGAAACAGGCACAAGCTGGCAGACATCCTTGCAAACGTCACGCTGCTGGCCGGCCTGATTAACATCGGAGCCATCCTGTTCAACCCGGCCAATATCGCCAACTCTTTCGCCGGCGTACCCGAGGACGGCTTCGCGCTTCTGATGATCTTTATAATCTACCTGGTCGCGCTGTGCGTCACTTTCTTCTCCGCCTATTTTATCGGCGAGGATTCGACAGTCAACCGCGTCCCGTATTATTCGCTGATTATGACCTCGGTCGCGGCGATGTGCGGCATCGTAACTACCGGAGATTTCTTCACGCTGTACATATTTGTGGAAGTCCTCGCGGTAACATCCTTCGCCATGATAACTTCTGATGACAGCGCTAAAGGCCTGGAGGGCGCCATCAAATATTTTCTGCTAACCTTCCCGGCGTCCCTGCTCATCCTTTTCGGCATCGCCTTCCTGATGCTGACGGCGGGAACATTCTCTTTTGAGAGCATAAAGATCATCATCGCCTCCGGTATGCCGGTGGGCCCGGTGGTTTTTGCCGTCTCGCTGATACTGCTGGGCTTCCTGATTAAATCCGGCGTTGTTCCTTTCCACACCTGGACGCCGGACGCGTACGAGGGGGCCTACGCGCCCGTCTCGGCATATCTTGCCGGCATTGTAACCAAGATCTCCGGCGTGTACGCCGTTATAAAGATCTCCATAATGTTCAGGCTTTTCGAGATCAGGGCCTACCACACCGCCGATATCCTGATGTTCCTCGGCATGCTGTCCATCGCTGTCGGCGCGCTGGCCGCCCTGCGCCAGAAGGAATTCAAAAGGATGCTGGCTTTCTCCAGCATAAGCCAGATCGGATACATCATCCTGGCGGCCGGCATGGGAACGCCGCTGGCTATCCTTGGCGCCATCTTCCATCTGGTGAATCACGCCACCTTTAAGACCGTGCTTTTTCTTAACAGCGCGAGCCTTGAGAAAGGCGCCGGCACCAGCGACATGAGCAAGCTCGGCGGCATGGAGCACTCCATGCCCTGGACTTCCTGGACGTCCATCGTGGCGCTTCTTTCCACGGCCGGCGTACCGCCGCTGTCCGGATTCTGGAGCAAACTGATAATCATCATCGCTCTCTGGGACGGGGGGGCTAAGACCTACGCGGTTTTGGCGCTCCTGTTCAGCGTAGTCACCCTGGCGTATTTTCTGATAATGCAGAAAAACATCTTCTTCGGCAAACCCACGGAGGCTTCGCAAAACGCGCGCGAAGTCAGGCCCGCAATGCTGGCCCCCGTAGTAGCCATGTGTCTGTTTATCGTGGCCCTGGGAGTTTTCTTTCCTTATATCTACGCCTACCTGGTTGAGACCATCGCAGCGAGGATTATACTATGACCTATCACACACTGCTCTTCATCCTGGTCGCCGCGGCAGCAATGACAGCCGTTATGGCCCGAAGCCTGCTGCTGAGCGCTATTATGCTGGCCCTTGTAAGCGTCGGGGCATCGCTTATACTCTTCGATTTTCAAGCGCCCTGGGCCGCGGTCTTTGAGCTCTCTGTATGCGCGGGCCTTATCACTGTGTTGTTCGTCAGCGCCGTCAGCCTTATCCGCAACGAGGAAAGCAAAGTAAAAGATCTGCGCGCCCGCTTTTACGCCATGCCGCTGGTGATAGCGATAGTGGCCGTAGCGGCCTGGTTCTACGGCATCCCTTTCTTTGACTCCCTGAAAAACTGCGCTCTCCCAGGCGGCCGCGACAATTCGCTGGGTTCGATACTTTGGGACATACGCAGATTCGACCTCCTGGGCCAGATTTTAATACTGGCCGCGGGGGTATTTGTTATCAATTCGATCTTCCCGAGGAGAAAAAAGCAAAAATGATAAACTCTTTCACGCTCGACTGGTTTCTCATCACTCTTATATTTTCCGCGGGCCTGTACTGCATGCTCGTCTCACGCAATCTGCTTCGGCAGTTCATAGGCCTTGAGATCATGTCCAAGTCCTGCCTGCTCGGTGTCATCTCGGTGGGCTCGCTGACCGGCAACCTGGCGCTTGCCCAGGCCCTTATCATAACGATGATAGTGATTGAAGTCGTGGTCGTGGCTGTTGGCCTGTCGCTTCTGGTTAAGAATTACCGCCTGACCAATTCAATAGATATCTGGTCGCTAAACAAGCTGAGAGGCTAAACTTATGGACATTTTCTCCGCGCTGATGTTTCCGCCGGTAACCTTTATCATAGTGCTTCTGTTCGCGCTGTGCCTGTCTGAGTTTTTTTCAGGCTGGGCCCCTTCCCCTAAAACCGAAGCCGGCTCCGGCAAGAACAAGCCTTACGCCTGCGGCGAGGATATCCCGGCCGAAAAAGTGATTCCGGACTATCAGGAATTCTTCCCGTTCGCAATCTTCTTCACTTTGCTTCACGTGGCCGGCCTGATGCTGGCTACCTGGAGCCTTACCCAGCCGGCCGCGGGAATGGAACTGGTGGCGGGCTATGTGATGGCGGTGGCGGTCATATTGGCTATCTTATTCGTGGGTTGATTAATATATGAAAATCAAAGACAAAATCATCCTCTGGTCAAGACTTAAATCCCCCTGGATACTTCATTTTAACACAGGCGCCTGCAACGGTTGCGATATAGAAATTGTGGACGCCTTGACGCCCAAGTACGATCTGGAGCGCTTCGGCGTGGTGTTAAAGCCGACGCCAAGGCACGCCGACATAATGGTAGTCAGCGGGCCGCTGACCCGCCAGCAGGTTAAGCGCATCAAAAGGATTTACGAGCAGATGCCGGAGCCAAAGTTCGTCATGGCCGTAGGAACCTGCGCCTGCTCCGGCGGCGTCTTCGACGGCTGCTACAGCGTGGTTTCCGGCATCGATAAGGTCATACCCGTCTCGATCTACATTCCGGGCTGCCCGGTCAGACCTGAGGCTGTCATTGACGGTGCGGTTAAGTTACTGGGAGCCCTGGAAGCAAGTTCTAAGTAAGGAAGGGGAAAGGGTTCAGGGTAGAGGGTTTAGGGAAGGAGTTCCTTATCTCTTGCTCAACTCTCAACCCTCAACCCTAACCCCTGCACCCTAGTTTATGAGGTTAATTTTATGAGCGAATTTGAAAAAGAAGAAAAAATTAAGGCGCAACTGGAAGAGAAGTTCGGGGCCGCCATAACCGAGATGACCATCCAACGCAAGAACCGCGTATGGTTTGAAATACCCGCCGACCGGATTCCCGAACTGATGAAATTCATGAAAGCCGAGATGGATCATACACATCTGGCGACCATCACCGGTTTCGACGGGGGGGATAAACTGGGCGCCAACTACCACCTT
>JBAXKK010000049.1:0-19407 GCA_037137395.1 Elusimicrobiota bacterium | reverse complement strand
GTCACGGACGCGATGAAAACGCTTTACGCAAGAGGCGAAAAGATCGACGCCATATTCACCATCGGACCCATCATTATGATGAAATTCGTAGCCGAAACCTCGCGCCCGCACGCGACTCCCACTTTCGCCAGCCTCAATCCCGTAATGCTGGACGGCACCGGCATGTGCGGCGGCTGCCGCGTGGAAGTAGGCGGCAAACCCAAATTCGCCTGCGTTGACGGCCCGATGTTCGACGCCCATCAGACCAATTTTGACCTGCTCTCCAAGAGGACAGCGGCCTACAGGGAACACGAGAAGATTTCGCTGGATGAATACGCCAAGACCCACGAATGCAAAATAGGTCTGCATTAGCGGTAAAGTTTGTGTTACAAGGTTTTCTTTGATTTCGGTTCTTTTCATGTTGGAACAGGGTTCGCAGGGCCTGCCAAGGGACTGGAACGCGGAACCAGTGTCGACCACACCGTGGCCGCACTTCCCGTCCTCAGCCTCGCCGCTATGCAAGTCTCGGCTTCCGGAGGGTTTCGCTAACCCAGATCCCCCGTCACCCGCTCCAATTATTGCACCTGTCATAATTTTACATAACATTTGTTGAGGATTCGCAGTTTATACCGCGATTCTGGGGCGGTCATTATAAATTCCCGGCTTTATGACCGGTAAAACTCAGAACTTCCCAAACCAGCGCTAATTGATTTCTTGTATAATATACTTATGTTCCACCTGACCAAGGTTAAAAACCGGCTCGGCATCGCCGCGCTATTTTTGGGCGATATAGCCTGTCTTTTCATCCTTTTTCAGCTGTCGGTTTTTTTGCGGAAAAACCTGCTGCCTGTTTTCTTCCATAATCTGCCGCAATTCCTTAATGACCTTTCTTTATACGGCTGGATATTCCCCATCTGGCTGGGCATAATGACCTATGAGGGCGCTTATTCCAAACGCTTCGCCGTCTGGGACGAAGTTAAATTCCTCTGGAAATCCTCCTTCTTCGCCTGCGTGGCCGTGTTCACAATCCTCTTCATAAGCAAAAAAGGCCCGGAATTCTCCCGCATACTCATGGTGATCATGGGCGGCCTTTCGGTCATGCTTCTCCCCTTTCTGCGGGCGGCTCTTAA
The DNA here is from genome assembly GCA_037137395.1 of Elusimicrobiota bacterium. GTDB lineage: Bacteria > Elusimicrobiota > Elusimicrobia > Elusimicrobiales > UBA9959 > YA12-FULL-51-18. The sequence continues at coordinate 18,298 of JBAXKK010000049.1, read as the reverse complement.
AAAACTTATCTATTCCGCTGATCTGATGAAGCGCAAAATGCTTATCGTCGGCTCCGGAGAGGCCGCTATCTCCGCCTTCAACGCCGTAAAGAACGAACCGAATCTGGGTTATGATGTAGTAGGCTTTGTGGACGACTCTTCCGCCCAAAGCGAGCTCTGCGGCTTAAAGATCCATCCCCAGCTGGACCAGATAGAGCGTTATATAAACAGCGCCGGCATCCACGATGTGATAGTGGCCAAACCGGAACTTGAAAAAGCGGAACTTGTTAAACTTATAAACGCCATTCAGCATAAAGCCGAAAACACCCTCTATATACCGGATTTCAAGGGCCTGGCGGTCTCAGGGACCGAATTGAGATATTTTTTCCGGGAACAGGCTATGATCATAGAAATAAAAAATAATCTCTCCAACCCGCTTAACTACGCCGTTAAGCGCAGCGTAGATTACCTGGCCGGCCTGTTCCTGTTCATCCTCGCGCTGCCGCTATTGGCCCTTATAGCGCATCTTATCCGGCGCGATTCCCCCGGCCCGGCGTTCCTCCTCCAGCGCCGCATCGGTAAGAATGGCAAATCCTTTATGTGCTATAAGTTCCGCACCATGTATCTGGACGCGGAAGAAAGGCTTGGCACAATCTTAAAGAGCGACAAGGAAGCCAAAGAGGAGTGGGATAAATTCTGGAAGCTAAAAAACGATCCGAGAATAACCAAAGCGGGGCAGTGGCTCAGATCCACCTCGCTAGATGAACTTCCCCAGGTCATAAACATTCTAAAAGGTGAAATGAGCCTTATAGGCCCCCGCCCCTATCTGCCCCGGGAAAAAGAATTCCTGGTGACGGAAGGCGAAACGATATTAAAGCTCCCGCCCGGCATAACCGGCCTCTGGCAGATAAGCGGACGCAGCAACACCTCCTACGATTTCCGCATAACAATGGACAGCTGGTATGTAAAAAATTGGGATCTCTGGCTGGACATAATGATAATCTTTAAAACCGCGGGCGTAGTGCTAAACCGCAGCGGCGCCCGGTAGCGCAGCTAAGCGTAAAGCGGGAAGCGGAAAGCGCAAATAGTAAGCAATTCTGCGTATGGCAAATGGTTAATGGCAAATAGCGCTTCTTATTCTGCCTATGGCTTAAAGCGTATAGCCTATGGCAGTCGTTAGCGTAAATCGGCAATCGTGAATCGTAAATAGTCAGCAATTCTGCAAATGGCCAACGGCGAATGGCTAATGGCAGTCTTACTCTGCCAACGGCAAATGGCAAATAGCAAACGGCAATTTTCACTCTGCTAATGGCCAATGGCAAACGGCGAATGGCATCCTTTCTTTATGCTTCCACCAGTTATAATACCAGCGTATCAGCCAGGTCCGGAACTTGAACCGCTGGTAAAAAAACTCCTTGAGGATCCGGGGCGTGATGTAATTATAGTCGATGACGGCTCCTCGCAGCCTCACGCCGCTATTTTACTGGCGCTGGGCGCTCTGCCCCGCGTACATATGCTGCGCCACGCGGTTAACATGGGCAAAGGTCAGGCTCTTAAAACAGCTTTCAACTATTTCCTGCTGAATTTCAAAACTGACTGTCCGGGCGTGGTAACAGCTGACGCCGACGGACAGCACCTGCCCGAAGACATAGCGGCCGTCGGCCGGGCCCTGGTCAAAAATCCCGGCAGCCTGGCTCTGGGTATCAGAAGCTTTGATTCAAAAACCCCCAAGCGGAGCCTTTTCGGCAACAGCGTAACGCGCCTGGTTTTCCATTTTCTTTCTGGCCGGGAAATAAAGGATACTCAAACAGGCCTGCGCGGCATACCACGAGAATTCCTGCCGGAATTACTGAAGATCCCGGCCACCGGCTATGAATTCGAGCTGGAAATGCTGCTGATGGCTGTGCGTTCGCGCAGGAAAATTACCGAGACATCCATAAAAACCGTCTACATCGGGCAGAATGAAAAATCTCATTTCAACCCCCTGCTGGATTCCCTGCGCGTCTATTTCGTTTTCCTCAGATTTTCAGCCGCCTCGCTTATAACGGCAGCCTTGGATTACGCGGTATTTTCCGCCGCCTATTTTTTATCCTCCCGCATCTTCATCAGCATTGTGATAGCGCGCTGCGTAGCCGGCTTTTTCAATTTCACCGTGGGTAAAGCGCTTGTGTTCAAGTCCCGCGAGCGCACGGCGCCGGAGCTGTCGCGCTATATTCTGCTTGTAACTCTGCTGATGTTCGTCTCCTACGGCCTGGTAACAAGCCTTGTGATCTTTTCAGGCTTAGGCGTTTTCTCGGCAAAGCTGCTGGCTGAAGGTGGGCTATTCTTCGCCAGCTTCGCCGCCCAGGGGTTGCTGGTTTTCGCCAGGCGTGAGGACGGCGCCCCCGGGGCCGCCGCCGGACCGAAGGGCACGGACTGGGATTCATATTACGGGGCGCCTTCGCCCTTTGCATCCATAACCAGGCGCATAACCGGCAGACTATTCCTGCGCCTGATAGAAAAATTCAAACCCGCAGCCATAACCAGCTTCTGCGAACTGGGCGGCGCCAACAGTTGTTTTTTCTCTTCGCTGACAGCCGGGTATCCCGAAGCTTTTTACACCGTTCTGGACACCAATCGCAAAGGCCTTGACCTGCTGGCAAACAGATGCCCCTCGCCTAAAAAAGTAGCGCTGCTTGAAAATGATATTCTCGCCGACGCGCAGGCTGTCTCCTCAGCGGATGTTGTTTTCAGCGCCGGTCTTATCGAACATTTCTCACCCAAGGATACCGCAAAAGCCATACAGTCTCATTTCGCCTGCGCAAAACAGGGAGGACTGGTGATCATATCTTTCCCCACCCCCACCTGGCTTTACCGCGCCACACGGAACCTGGCCGAAAGCCTGGGCCTGTGGCTTTTCCATGATGAGCGGCCTTTGCAACCCGCTGCGGTGGAGCGGGAAATGGCGCGCTACGGGACGATACTCTACCGGACCATAAACTGGAAGATCATCCTCACACAGGGGATAATTGTCGCGCGGGCGGACAAGACCGGAGAGCAGGCTAAAGCGATAAGCCCCGGGGAAGCATGACAGGCCTTATTTTACTCCTAGCCTCATTCGCCGGATATTTTATTTTCCTTCGTCAGTTTACCCGGTGGCCGACCGCCGCACTCCCTTTATTTACCATCTCTTCCCTCATAACCGCTCTGTACGCGGCTGGCATGACGGGTTTACTGCTGCCAGGCGCCCGCCTGCTCGCTTTTACCGGCGTCGCGCTTGGAATCATCGGCTTGTATAAGGCGCGAAAAGATCCCAAAGCGGGCTGGTCCTGCCTGACTGAGCCTGGGCCGGTTCTTTTTTTTGCCGCCGCCATACTGCTTTGGTTCACGCTTTCGGGCGCGGGCTATGGCGCCTGGGATGAGTTCTCACACTGGGGATTCGCCGCCAAGGAAATGTTATTTTCGAATTCTTTTCCCGCGCCGGATAGCGCGCTGTACCTGAAAGATTACCCCCCCGGTACCGCACTCTTTCAATATTACATTACCTGCTTTACCGGCTGGTCGGAAGGCGCGACATATTTTGCCCAGGCGCTCTTTCTGTTCTCGGCCGTCCTGGCCTTAACCGAAACTCGTTGCCGGAATAATTGGATCAGGGTATTGGCGATAATAGCCGTCTCATGCATAGCCCTCGCTCTTTTCGGCTACAAATTGCAGAAATTATATGTGGATCTTCTGGTGGGTTTCCTGTTCGGCCTGGTCCCGGCGGCCTATTTAATTTCCGGCAGATATGACGCCGCCGCCATGATCCGCGCCCTCCCGGTATTGTTTATCCTCCCGCTGATAAAAGCCTCCGGGCTTTTGCTGGCGCTGATAGCCGCGGCAATCATCATTACTGACCTCTTAACATCACAGGCGCAAGAGCCGGCGGCAGGTGACCGCGGCAAGAAGCGTATCATTCTTATGATCCTGTGCGCCGGGCTGATATTAGCCCCGCTTGCGGCCTCAAAAAGCTGGGGCAGCCGGGTAAAGACCTTGGGGCTCTCACAGACATTTACGATAAAGCCTTCCCTCTCAGCGATCCGCAAAAGTTTTTCCCGGACCGAAGCCACCGGCAGGGACAAAGCGACATTGATAAAGTTTAAAAAATCGCTATTGTCCTTTAAGATACAAATAGTTCTGCTGCTCGCCCTCTCAGTATTAATTTTTAGAGCCGAGAAACGGCGCCGGGAGCGCGCGCAAGCCGGGATAACTCTTAGATTTATGATGTTTGGCTTCGGGGTTTATCTCGCCGGCATGCTTTTTATGTATCTATACTCCTTCGGCGAATATGAGGGCGTAAGGGCGGCTTCATTCGGGCGCTACCTTAACATCTATTTACTTGGCTGGTGCGTGGCGCTTATCGCCCTGCTGTCACGCGTTTTACCGGAAGATCCTGAGGGTCAGAAACCTTCGCCCGCGCTTACCGGAATTATTCTGCTGTGGGTTTTATTCCTTTCATTTTCCACCGCGTCAAAGTTTCTGATAAAACTGCGGGGAACCCCCGACAACGATATAAGGGCCGCTATTCAGCAGCAGATACGGAACATCACGCCGCTGATCGGCCTTGATAAGAGGGTTTATATAGTGTGGCAGGACTCAAAAGGTTACGAAGCCTGGATATTAGCTTATGAACTTGCGCCGCGCGTCACAAGCACGCGCAGCGCGCCCTGGTCATTGGGCGTTCCGTACTATCCGGGAGACATCTGGACGGCCGACTGGTCCGCTCAAGCATGGCGTAAAAATCTGGCAGGATATGATTTTGTGCTTCTGGCAAAAACAGACAAGGCTTTCCGGGACAGATTCGGTTCTCTTTTCAAAGGCGGACTCAACAATAAAATTTTATTCACTATCCCCGCCTCCGGCCCTCTAATACCAATTAAGGTGACACACAACTTAATTACAGGCAATTAAGTTGTGTGTCACCTTAATTCAAGATTTTATCCGCCCATAAGGCTTCCAGAAATTTCCGCCACGGGTATATGGTTATACCGTCTACCACCCGCAGTTCAGGATCTTGTGAAATCACCGCAAAATTCCGCACCAGGCCTTCTTCGCGCAAAGCCTTAAGCCCGCGCAAATGTCTCTCCGTCACCGCGTCACTAGCTTTAAATTCCAGCGCAAGACGGTCGCCTAAAACACAATCCACCTCAAACCCTGTGGTACTTCGCCAGTACTGAAGCGCCTGCGGCAGTCTTCGGTAGCCAAGATACGCGCGCAGTTCAAGGAATAGGAAATGCTCAAAACATTTGCCAAAAAGCTCGCTGCGAGGCTTAATTTCCCCCCGCTGGGCCATAACGTTGGTTACGCCCACATCAAACAGAAAGAATTTGGAACGCGTGATAGCTTTGCGTTTTTTTGTGGCCCGGAAAGAATGCACAGGGAAGCCAATCAGCGTTTCCTCCAGGATCTGGACGTAATTCTGAAGAGTACGGGCCGGAACCCCGCAGTCGCTGGCAATACCTTCATAATTCAGTTCCTCGCCGTTCTGAAGCGCCATAACGTCCAGAAAGCGGGCAAATTGGCTTATATTGCGTACCAGAGCCTCCGCTGTTATCTCCTCGCGCAGGTATAGATCCGCGTAGCCGCGCAGTTCCGCTTCATAATCTTCAAGCGGCAAAATACGCGGGATACCACCCCGGTTCAAATATGTAACCAGATCAAAATGCGGTATTTCAGGGAAGCAAAGAGGGTACAGATGCGCCTGGCGTGCCCTACCCCCAAGCAGGTTACTGCCGCCATGCCGCAGTTTGCGCGCGCTGCTGCCGGTAAGCAGAAAACGTGTTCCCTTCGTCTCTATAAGGCGGTGTACTTCATCCAGCAGCACAGGGAGTTTCTGTATTTCGTCAATAACGACCAGCTTATCTGTTTTAGAAAGTTCCTCACCAAGCGTTTTAGGCCTGCGGGCTAACCGCCCAAAAACATCCGAATCTAAAAGGTCGTAAACCTTAGCGTCCGGCAGTTGTTTTTTTATAAGGTAAGTTTTCCCTATTGAACGCGGGCCAAACAGAAAATGACTCGCCGTCCCCAGCAAGGACGGTAAGGAAAGAGTTCTTTTAAAGGAATTTGCCATAATATTATGCATATATTATGCATAATATCCTGATAATCCGCAATAGGCTCTACCCTAAGGCAATAATCGTAAAGCGTAAATCGGGAACCGTAAAGCGGAAAACGTAAAGAGTAAGAAATCTCTGTTCTGCCTATGGCCTAAAGCTTATAGCCTATGGCGATCGTTATTCTGCCTATGGCAAACGGCCAACGGCGAATGGCTAATGGCATTTTGCTTTCGTTACTAAATCTGTGATCCCCTCTATTATCTTTTCCCTGTTATAAATCTTTTCAAGTAATAAGCGTGAGTTGGCGGAGAAAGTTTCAAGGCCGGAACCTTTTAGCGAATAAAATTTGAGAAACCCCGCCTTTATGTGTTCAGGGCTATCCGGCGGAGCGCAGAGGCCTGTATTATACTCTTCCACTACGCGCTTTACTTCGCCGTTCATAACGCAGAAAACAGGCTTGGCGAAGGCCAGATAAGCCTGAAACTTTGCCGGCACTGTAAGCCCGACACCCGGCTGGTCGCAAAGCGAGATTACCATAACATCGCTGGCCCTGAAATACCCGGGCATCTCTTCCTGCTTCTTGCGCCCCCAGAAAACCACGCCGCCTATGGCATACCGGAACACTATTTTCTTAAGGCGCTCCTGGTATGAACCATCCCCCACTATATTCAGTTGCATGTCAGGATTCTCGGCGAAGGCCAACCCGAAGCCGCGTATAACATTCTCAAGATTCTGAAACTTTCCTATGTTGCCGGCAAAGGTGAAATTAAACTTATCCGAAAGCTTAACGCCAGCGCCGCCAGTCTGGTCGGGAGTCACTGTCGGCCAGTTGGGGAAATGCGGCATCAGTTTGCCGGGAACATACGGCTCTATGCTTTTGGCGAACCCGGCGCAGGAAACCACGATATTATCGGTATTACGGTAGATAAAACCCACCAGCCTATCAAGGAATGACTTCATCAGCCATGTTTTCTTAAAACCGTAGGCGTACGCCATGTCCGGCCAGACATCCTGCACCCACATGGTAAAAGGCTTGCCGTAAACTTTACGTATAAGCACAGCCGGGAGCGCCTGCGTCACGGGACCGGTCTGATAAACAAATACTATGTCGTAACGCCGCCCTATCAAGAGCGCAATAATGCTTGAAACAAAGGCGAAGTTGAAATAGCACAGTAGCTTCAGGAAAAGGGATTTTCTGTAACCGGTCACGGTAAAAAATCTGGAGATATTTACGCCTTTCCAGGTTTCCCTTGAAAAAAGGCGGTTGGAGTAGCCGGGAAAGATCTTGCCAAACGGGTAGCTTGGCGCCTGTGTAAGCACGTCCACAATGAAACCCCTGGCCGCCCATTCGGATGCCAGATCGTTAATAATAAATTCTTCAGGATAAAACCGATCGGTAATAATTAAGATTTTCATTGCCATAAGCGAATAACTATGCCATAGGCTGTAAGCGAACTACGCCATAAGCCATAAGCTTTAGGCCATAAGCAGAATAAAGACTTCTTACTATTTCCGCTTCCCGTTTTCCGCTTTACGATTTAGGCCATAAGCAGAACAGAGATTTCTTACTCTTTACGCTTTACGTTTTCCGCTTTACGATTTCCGTTTTACGCTTCCCGCTTTACGCTTTACGATTTACGCTTCCCGCTTTACGCTTTACGATTTACTATTCCCGCTTTACGCTTCCCGATTTACGCTTGCCACTTTTATTTCCGCAAGCCGCTTAAGCGCGTGTTTCAGCGCCGCTCCGTTTTTGATCAGGGCCGCCCAGGCGACAGCTCTTTTAAAGCTGAAGGCGGACGGAAACTTCAACTCCGGAAAATGTGAGAACTGCCGGTTGCGGAACGCCGACACATAAAGACAATCCACAAGCGCTTTTTCCGGCTCTGCGATTAAAAATCCGCCCTTTTCATGCCAGCTGAAACCCGTAAAGAATGAGGGCGCCAGATGATGCGCCAGATAGTTCCCCGCGTTGGTATTAATTTCCCGCGTGTGGGCGACGGACGCCAGCGTGATAACCTGCGGGATCTGCTCTATGATACCATGCAGGTGAAGGGCGCTTGTAAATGAAACATAACATCTTTGCCTTGGAAAAAGGTACGGGATTACCGCGTACGGGCTAGGCATGGAACTGCCGGAAGCCCATACGCCGTGCGCCACCTTTACAGCCAGTCCCTGTTTCTGAAGAAAAGCCAACCCCTGTGACACAACTGAAGCCGACCGTCCCGAAACGGCTGCCAGCTCCCGCGCGGTAAAGATCTGTCGCCCAAGAAGCCCTAAACAGGCCGCCAGCGTCTTATTATTAGGCGGCATCGCCAAGCTCCTTTACGAAATCCGCAGCTTTAAGTTTTATCTCGTCCCAGACCCCGGGTGCGCAATAAACCTTACGGTCTGCCGGCGTGAGATAAGCGGCCACGACATCCCTGAATAACTCAAAGCCCGGCGCGAGAATATTCTCACGGACCTTGACCAGTTCGCTCTTGTCCGGCAGGGTCAGCCTCTTCTCTCCAGGGCGCACCTGGGCGCTTAACAGGTAAAGATCAAAAATATCCCGGGCCTGCGGCACGGAGCGGGATAATACTGCTGAAATTTTTTGGGCCGCCGCGGCCTCCGCCGGATAATGCGGCACCACAAGAGGAGCCATCGCGTAAGGCCGCAAAACCGCGGGAGACACCGGCTCCGCCGCCGGTTCGCCCTGAAAGCCCCGTCTTGAGAATTCCACTTTGGTGAAATAATCCTCCCCCGCCGAGGTTGTTATATGCACCTTAAAGCGCTGCGTGACGGCCGTCTGCTTGGCGGCCGCCATGTCCGGCGGCCTTATCCCGGTTATACCGTAGGTTTTAAGATTTTCCCGGAATGACGGTGATTTCAAAATCCGCATTACCCGTTTTTTAACGGACTCCACCGGCAGCTCCGCCACATCAATATCCATATCCTCGGAATATCTGATGCTTTTAAAAAAAAGCCGCAGGTTGACCCCGCCCTTAAGCGCCCAAACCCCCGTGGGCATATCGGCGGCCAGGCAGCGCAAAAACTCTATATGGAATATTTCTCGCAACTGTAATTGGTTGTACATTATATGTATTATAATTTAGTTGCAACTAATTTTCAATACTTAGCATTACAGCCGGGAAACGGAAAGCGACAATCGTAAAGCGGAAAGCATAAAACGGAAAACGTAAAGCGTAAATAGTCAGCAATCCTGCAAATGGCAAACGGCGAATGGCGAATGGCAGTTTTTTCTGCCTATGGCCTAAAGCCTATAGCTTATGGCATATTTTCTGCCTATCGCCAATGGCAAGTCGTCCTTTTCAGGAAGACTTTCTCCACACTGTCCGGTTTATGTAATCCGTGTAGCTCATTATTATGCGCAGCACTTTCTTTGAGACATTATCGGTGTCGTAATCCGGCACTATGCGGAACTGCCTCTTTCCGGCGGCGGCCTGCTTCACCACGATATCAACAGATTCCAGCACCCGCTCGGACTTCAACCCGCACATAATAAGCGTCCCCTCATCCATGCCCTCGGGCCGCTCATGCGCCTGGCGAATAGTCACGGCCGGGATGTCAAGAATAGTGGATTCCTCTGTTATAGTGCCGCTGTCGGAAACCACGCAGAAAGCGTTCTGCTGCAATTTAATATAGTCAAAAAAACCCAGCGGTTTCATAAAGCTTATTTTTTTGTCCAGGTGCCGGGTATCCAGCTCTTCCAGACGCTTGCGCGTGCGCGGGTGCGTGGACACTATCACCGGCATCTTGTACTTATGGGCTATAGCGTTCAGCGAATCCAGCAGATTTTTAAAATTTTCCGCGCTGTCCACGTTCTCTTCGCGGTGGGCGCTTACCACAAAATAAGCCCGCTCCTTGAGCTTCAGGCGCTTGAGAGCGTCAGACTTCATGATCCGCGGCATATAATGCGCCAGAACTTCTTTCATGGGCGAGCCGGTCTTTATCACGGTCTCGGGGCGCAGGCCTTCGCTTATCAGATAGCGGCGGGCGTGTTCGGTAAGCGTCATATTTATGTCGCTCAAATGGTCCACAACCTTGCGGTTCAGCTCTTCCGGAACCCGCTGGTCAAAGGAGCGGTTGCCGGCCTCCATGTGGAACACCGGGATCTTCCTGCGCTTGGCCGCCATAACTGAAAGGCAGCTGTTGGTATCGCCGTAAAGCAGAACGCAGTCCGGTTTTTCCTTCTCCATGACCGCGTCGGCCTTGGCTATAATATTGCCGATAGTCCGGGCCAGAGTATCGCCCACGGAATCCAGAAAATAGTCGGGCTTTCGGATGCCCAGTTCCTTAAAAAATATTTCATTAAGCTCATAATCATAGTTCTGGCCGGTGTGAACTATCACATGTTTCAGATGCTTTTCTATCTCGTGCATCACCCGGCTTAGCTTAATTATCTCCGGCCTGGTCCCCACGATAGTCATAACCTTTAAAGGCATAATTGTTCTCCTGTTTTTCTCCGGCTACCGGCCGCCTGCCAGCAGCCACTCCCATACCGGCACGCATTTTACCTGGCGGCCGGCTACGCGCTCAGTGCCGCCGCGGTCAAGCGTAATAAGCGTCAGCCCGCCGGCTGAAATGTTCTTGAAAGCGTTTAAAGCGCTTTGCAGGCCCCTTAACTCACGCTCCTTAACTTCCGCCATACTGGTATCCAGGCAGACCTGTATAAGTTCCACCGGCTCCCCGGCGTTTTGAACGCATACGAAATCCACCTCATATTTACGCTGAGTGTCGCTGTAATACGAAACTTGTTTTTTCCTGCGCAACAGTTCCAGATAGACCATATTTTCAAGCAGACGCCCCTCATTTTTCTGACCTGAAACGGAAATTGACCGCAGCAAAGCGGTGTCAATGCCGTACATCTTCCTGGGCAGGCGCACGCGCTCCCGCGTTTTATGTGAGAACGCCTCCACGGCAAAAAAGAGGTAAGCCTCCTGCATATAGGCCAGATAATTTTTAACAGTATGTATGCTCCCAAGGGCGTAAGCGTTTTTAATATTCTGGTAAGAAAGCCTGGAGGCGTAATTATTCGCGGTGTAAAGCGCTATATCCTTAAGGGTTTTGATATGCCTTACGCCGTGCCGCAGGGCTATATCCTGCGTGAGAATTTTATCGTAAAGGTCGTGTAAATATGATTTTTTATCCACAATAGCTGGAAGTTCAGGAAACCCGCCGACGGCAAAATAGTCCGAGAAGGCTGCGCTCATTTCGGCCCGGGAACGGGTGCTCAAAGCTTTGCCGCGCGGCGCCTCTATGCCGCGGGAACGCAGATATTCCGGAAATGAAAAGGGATAAATTTCAAAAACTTTATGTCGCCCCGTTAAATGGGTAGACAAATCCCGGCTTAACAGATGGGCGTTGCTGCCGGTGATTATGACTCTGTAGCCGCCGCGCTGCAGCCGGGCGACAAATAGTTCCCATTTCTCAATATTCTGTATTTCGTCAAGCAGGATATATTTAAGGCCCGGCCGGAGTTCCAGAAGAACTTCCAGCACAAGGTTTAAATCAGCGGTTGTAATATCAGCCAATCGTTCGTCATCAAAATTCACGTAACCATACGGCAGATCTTTTAATACGCGATGGGCCAAAACAGACTTCCCGCACCGGCGCACGCCGCTTATAACTTTAACAAGATTATCCGCGAGGGCGGCGCGAAGTTCAGGCTCGACAAGGCGCTCAACGCGGCACTTATCCAAAATGCCGGGGATATCGCCCAACTGATCAAGCAGCACTTCCCTGATTTTAACCTTGTCAGACATAATGAGTTAAGTATACGATATAGTGCAGTATACTGCAATAACTAACATGTCCCCCATCCTTTATCTCAACAACTCCCCGGTGCCGCTGTAATTATCTTCCCCGATAAGCAGTTTTTGCTTTTTTAGCAGGGACAAAGTTTGTTCAAAATCCATCAGATCATCGTCCGAACTGTACTCTTTGTTAAGGACCTTGTCTATCTTTACGCCCTTCTCCTGTAGCTCCGGCAGCATGGGAGCGATAACATAGTAATCCCCGCGCTTAAGACAATGGTGTATCTCTTCTTCCGATACCATTATCTCGGCCAGCTTCTCGCCCGGCCTGATACCGGTTATCTTGATCTCTATATCCCTGTCGCCGATGAGGGCCTTAGCGATATCTATGACCTTTGAGGCCGGGGCTATCGGCACATAGGTTTCGCCCCGCTTGCCGTGCTTGATAGCAGCAAACACCGTATCCACGGCCTGGTTAAGGCTGAGCAGGAACCGCGTCATCTCGGGGACCGTTATGGTAACTGGGCCGCCATGCTTTATCTGCTCATGAAAAAGCGGTATAACCGAGCCGCGCGAGGCCAGCACATTGCCGTAGCGCACGCAGACGAATCTGGTCTTAGGGATAAGAACATTGGCCGATGTAAATATGCGCTCCTGCAGCGCCTTGGTCATCCCCATCACATTTACCGGCTTGCACGCCTTGTCGGTGCTTATGCCGATAACGGTCTCAACCGGATAATCGTTCTCTCTTATAGCGCGCAGTATATTTTCCGGCCCGAGGCAATTGGTCAGCACGGCCTGTCCGGGAAAGTATTCGCAGGCCGGCACCTGCTTTAAGGCGGCCGCGTTAATAACAATGTCTGCGCCCTTCACGGCGGAACAGACATCGGCGTAGCTGCGCACATCCCCTATGCGGAACTCCAGCACATTCTTAAAGTTATTATAAATAACCTCGTCGGTGGCCACGGTTTTCTTCATGTAGGAAATACGCATGTCGTTCTGTTTGGCCTCGTCGCGCGACAGAATTATCAGCTTTTTAGGCGTGCCCTGCTCGCCGCTGAGCACCCGCTTTACAAAAACCTTGCCGAACGACCCCGTGCCGCCGGTCACCAAAACCGTTTTTTTATCAAAGATCATTTCATTTCCTCCATTCAGCGTAGGGTGTAGTGTCCGCGGCCATCTCAAACATCATCCGCCGCCAGGGCGGACATATAAAACCGGTCATTTTTTCAAATCTTCTTCCGTCCATATCCCGCTTGCATTCAAAAGTATCTTCAGGCTCAATACGCGCGTCCAGTTTATACGCTTCGTTCATTAGTTTTAACAGCTCGTATTTTGAAAGCGTCTCGCTTGAAACATGATAAAGTCCGTTAAGGGCAGGGTGGTTCTCTATCAGATCGGCTACAAGTTCCGCCAGGCGGTTGGTGGTAAGGCCGGTAAAAAGCGCCTTGCGGAAACCTTGCACAGTTTGGCCTTGCCGCCCCAAAAACCATTCCAGCAATTCGGTCCCGCCGAATATCTCGCGGCCTATAAATGAAGACCTGAGCGTCAGCGCGCAAGGCGCTGTAACGTCGCCAAGGGACTTGGTTATCCCGTACAGGTCATGAGCGTCCGGCCGGGCTTCTTCACTGTAGCCGCCCTTGCTCCCGGCAAACACGCAAACGGTGCTGAAATGTATCAGCCGGGCTCCGCCGCGCGCGCACCACTCGGCCAGCCTGTGCGGCAAAAGCGCGTTAATGGAAATGTTGGAATTCCTGTCCGCGGCGTCCTTGCCGCGCGGGGTAACTCCGGCGCAATTCACTATCACCGAAGGCTTTATTTCGTCCAGCACCCTGTTAAGCACGGCAAAATCACTCAAATCAAGCGAGTCAAAGACATTGGGGCCGGAAAACAAGGTGCATTTGGCGTAAAAATCTTTACTCTTGCGTATAGAAACAAAAGTGTCCGGGAATTTTTTGGCCAGGACCTGCCAGAGTTTATGACCCAGCGTCCCGCCGCCTCCGAGTATAAGTATCCTGTGTTTCGGGTTCATGCGTTGTCGCCGTTAGCGGCCGCCGCCTTCTTATCCGCCGGCGCTCTCTTAAATGCCGGAACAAGGTCCCGGATCTTTATCAAAAGCGGCGTCTTATCCGGCAGATCGCAAAGGGCACCAAGCTCCATCACCTGCTCTTTTGAAATAGCAGCGTTCGCGCCCTCGGGAATGGCCATAAAAATATCCGGGTGGCCGGTATCCTTGCGCACATCTTCCGCCCTGAAGAGTTCCTCGTACATCTTTTCTCCGGGTCTCAGGCCCGTAAATTTGATGGCTATATCCTTTTCGGGCTCAAGGCCCCCCAGCATTATCAGATTGCGCACCATCTGCAGGACCTTTACAGGTTCACCCATGTTCAGCACAAATATCTCACCGCCGCGCCCCATGGAGCAGGCCTGCAGTATAAGTTGGATAGCCTCCTGCGTGGTCATAAAATAGCGGGTGATCTCAGGGTGGGTTACGGTAACCGGGCCGCCGGCGGCTATCTGTTCGCGAAAGATATTAAAAGCGCTGCCTGAACTGCCCAGCACATTCCCGAACCGCACCGCAATATATTTTGTGGCCGAAGAAGCCGCGAGGCTCGTAAGCGCCATCTCGCCAAGGCGCTTGGTCGCGCCCATCACGCTGGACGGCCTCACCGCCTTATCGGTGGAGATATACAGGAACCGCTCAACCCCGTGGGCGGCCGCAGTCTCGGCCAGCACAAATGTGGCCAAGGCGTTGTTTTTCACGGCCTCCTGGGGATTGGCCTCCATAAGCGGCACATGCTTGTGGGCTGCCGCGTGAAACACCAGCTCCGGCTTGTAGGCGCGAAACAGATTATTCAGCAGCCCTCTGTCCTTCACATCTCCGGAAATCGGAATTATCTCAGCGCCGTAACCCGCTTCACAAAGTTCCTTGTCTATGTAAAAAAGCGCGGTATTATGGTTTTCAAGCAGCAGCAGACGCTTGGCCCCGAAAGCCGCTATCTGGCGGCAGAGTTCCGACCCTATTGTCCCGCCGGCGCCAGTCACCAGAACGGTTTTCCCGGCCACAAGGCGGGAAACCTCGTTCATATCCGTCTGCACCGGCCTGCGGTTCAGCAGGTCGCTTAACTCCACATTTCTGAGGCCCTTGGCCGCCTTCGCGCCGGGAGTTTTAGCCAGAGATTCGGAAAGCGTGGGCACTGTTTTAAAATGAACCTTTTTCAGCACCTGGCTGTTATGGCAAAGGTCCATCAATTCGCCTATCAGCTTGCCGCGGGAATGCGACACGGCGACGACTACAGAATCGATAGCGTATTTGCTTATTATCCTGGGCAGTACGCCGCGGCCGCCGAATATTTTAGCCCCGTGTATCTGATGGTTCCACATATCCGGGTTATCGTCTATAAAGCCGGCCACTTTGTAGCGATGTGTTTTATCCCGCCTTATCTCCCGCAAAAGGCTTTCCCCAAGATCGCCCGCGCCGAAAATAAGCACTTTCGTCAGTTCCCGTGTGTTGCCGCTATGGCGCATCTCACGGGTAACCCTGATCGCGAACCTTATCCCTCCGACCAGAACGATGGTCAGTATCGGGTCTATTATTATCACGGCGCGCGGGAAATTGGAATAGTTAATGAAGAGTATGACCGCCGCGATAACCGCCTGGCTGGCCAGAACAGCCTTAAAGACGGAGGCAAGGTCGTCTATGCTGGCATAGCGCCAGATACCGCGGTAAAGGTTGAAAGAGTAGAAAGACGCCAACCGGATAACTACGACAATCGCCAATGTATTGAGTAGATTGGAAGCCTGTATCTCAGGAAGGTTAAGGTCAAATCTCAACTGGAAAGCGACCCAGTAAGAAACAGTAACAGCAGCGGCGTCCGCGGCGAAAACAAGCCAATGCTGATGCCTGTTAAAGGTCTTCTTCATCCCCCTAATTATACCAAATCCGCTTCCCCCGCGTCCCCCTCAGAAGCTTCCGGATCGCTGGAAGCGCCATACTCCATAATTTTAAAACCCGAAAAACATTACAAAGACTTAATAGCCGCGGCCAGAAGCTCAGCGTTAAACAGCTTAAGTTCGGACTTATCTTCCAAAAATTTCTCCACGTCTTTCTTAGCCGCGGACAGGTCAACGCGCGCGATCCCATTGAGCATAAACTCCGTTAAATTTCTCTCCGTAATTCCGGGGCTTTTTCCCTGGCTCTGGGCAATAGCGTTATTAAGCATAACAAGATTAGGCCGGGACTTTCGCCCAAGATACCAGAAAAGGTCGTAAATATCGCGGCCTTTGGTGAATTTTCGGTAAAAGCAGGCGTGCAGTTTGCCGGCAAACATTGAGGACAGATCATAATGAAGAATATCAAAAAGATATGTTTTATTAACGATCGCGCGCTGAGTTTGCCAGCCGGCCGGAGGATTTGTGTCAACCTCAATTTTAATTGAGAGTTTTTCTTCTTTGTGACCGGACAATCCCAAAGCTTTAGGCAACCCCGGAAAACTTAAAAAAACCGAATTAACAGTTTTCTTATTTTCCTTATCCAGCTTCACGGTAAGCCCGTTCAGACGGAAAGTCCGTTCAAGTCCGCCGCAGAGCCCCTTAAAATCATAACCCTTAAGATTGGTAATAGAAAAATCCAAATCCTCGGAAAAACGCCTGACGCCATATAAAACGCGCAGGGCGGTCCCGCCGATAAAAGCCACATTTGAAAACGCCCCCTGGTCGGACAAGGATTTAAGCGCGAGAATCTGCAAAAACTCTCTTGCCCTGTTGCCCTTCTCCTCCGGGGAAACTCCGGCAGCTGTTTCCTGCTTTAAGGCCTCGATCATCTCTCCTCCGCGAGCGCCGCCAGAGCCAGCGCGGCTTCCCGCATTTTTTTAACGCCGAAAAGGGCAAAATAAGCGGCCAGCCTGACCTTTCTTAATGTGCGTAGATTTTGAAACCGGAAAGAGTCCAGCAGCGTCCGCGCAGCTGCCCCGGATTTAATTTTATCCAAATTAAGGTAGACAAAATCCGCGACGGCTTTTTCCGGCTCAGCCATAAAATACGACAGGCCGGCTTCGTCTTTAAGCGCCGTAAAACCGCGAAAAGCCGCGGGCTTAACACTTTGGTACACGAATGTCCCGAATTCATTCACAAAACTTGCCGTTTTTTTTGTTGTGACGGAAGTGATATCCGCAACCCTTTCCGGGATAAGCCCGTAGCGGCTAAGCGCGTACTCAAGGCTTACATACGAGGGCTGATAAATCTGCCCGGCCAAATAACCGCGGCTTGGCTCAATTTTCCGCTCCCCCTCCCCAAAAATATAAAGCCCGCGCCGAAGGCGGACAACAAGCCCCAGCTTACGCCAGCGCTCAAGCTGATTAAGTCCAGCCGTGCCTGAACCTGCCAGCGCCAATTTTGTCGGCAATAAAGGCAAATCCCTAAATTTTGCGCTAAACTCCTGAAATTTCATATGTTTCCATAATTAATCTTTTTTGATTACTTACAGAAATAGTATACCAGGTTTCTTCAAACAAATCAATCCCAGTGTAATTCGTCAATCGGGAATCGGCAATCGTAAAGCGTGAATCGCAAATAGTAATCAATTCTGCAAATAGCAAACGGCGTCAATCGTAAAGCGGAAAGCGTAAATAGTAATAATCTCTATTCTGCCTATAGCTTATAGTTCGCTTATGGCCTAAAGCTTATAGCCTATGGCATAAATTCATCATATCCATTCTAATGCTTCACGCCCTTCCCTGCCAGCGCCTGAAAAGCGGTACTAAACAATATCTTCATATCGAAGCCTATAGAACGATTCTTTAGATAGTATTCATCAAAATCAACTTTAACAGGTATTGGCAGCTCATCACGGCCGTTCACCTGCGCCCAACCAGTAAGCCCCGGTGTTATACGCTGCACACCTTTAGCGGTCCTCATCCGTATAAGATCCTCCTGGTTAAACAGGGCCGGCCGGGGTCCAACAAAACTCATATCCCCCTTAAGAATGCTGAACAACTGAGGCAGTTCATCCAGGCTGGATTTCCGCAGAAATTTCCCCGCCGGCGTAATAAAGCTGTCAGGATCAGCCAGGAGATGCGTAGCCACGGCCGGAGTATCCGTGCGCATAGTGCGGAACTTGGGCATTCTAAAAAGAGCATTATCCAACCCGACCCTGTCCGACCAATACAATACCGGCCCCCGCGAAGTCAACTTAACCGCCAGAGCGACAATAAGCATCGGCGTCCCAAGTATCAGCAGGGCACAAACAGCTAAACCAACATCAAAAATTCTTTTCATATCGTCAATCGTGAATCGTAAAACGGGAAGCGCAAATAGTAAGACAATCCTATTCTGCCTACGGCTTATAGCTTATAGCTTATGGCATATTTTCAGCTTATCGCAGTCGTTATCGCCTATGGCGTAGTTCGCTTACGGCTGTCCCCGAAACTCCTCCCTGACTTTACAACTCCAGCTCCACTTTGCCCGCCACATCTATAAAAAAATCTTTTG
>JBAXKK010000048.1:0-19591 GCA_037137395.1 Elusimicrobiota bacterium | reverse complement strand
CATTGGGGTGAGTGAAGCGAAGCGCAATCCCTGGTCAATGCCGAATAATAATAATTCAGGAGAGAAAATGCCGAAATTAAAAAAATCCGATTATCTTAAAGACACGGTGAAGCATTTTGAGATCACCAAACATAATGTGGTCCCCATGGTGGACGCTATGGATGATATGGCGTTTTCAGCCAGGGATCTGGCCCGCGCCGCCCGGATCTACAACATGATGCTTTCCGATAAAAATTGCTCCGTCATCCTCACTATGGCCGGCTCTCTTTTCTCGGCCGGACTTAAGAAAGTGGTGGTTGATATGATCCGGAACAACATGGTGGACGCCATCGTTTCCACGGGCGCTATCATAGTGGATCAGGATTTCTTTGAGGGCCTCGGCTTTAAGCACTACAAGGGCACGCCCTACGGCATAGACGACAACAATCTGCGGGATCTGCACATAGACCGCATCTATGACACCTTTATTGACGAGGACGAACTGCGCATCTGCGACGATACGACCAGGAAGATAGCTGATTCTCTCGACCCCCGCCCCTATTCCTCCAGAGAATTTATTGAAGAAATGGGCAAATATCTGGCGAAGCACGGCAAGAATAAGGATTCCGTGGTGCTCGCCGCCTACGAGAAACGCGTGCCCATCTTCGTGCCCGCCTTCTCCGATTGCTCCGCCGGTTTTGGCATGATGGAACACCAGTGGAACAACCCTGAAAAGCACATGTCCATGGACTCCGTTAAAGATTTTCTGGAACTGACCAAGGTGAAGATGGAGGCTAAGGATACCGGTATCTTCATGATCGGCGGCGGCGTGCCCAAGAACTTTACCCAGGATACCGTTGTAGCCGCTGACATCCTTGGCGAAGAATGCCCCATGCATAAATACGCGGTGCAGGTGACCGTGGCTGATGTGCGCGACGGCGCCTTATCCAGCTCAACGCTGAAGGAAGCCAGCTCCTGGGGCAAGGTTGAAACCACCCACGAACAGATGGTTTTCTCAGAAGCCACCCTGGCCATGCCGCTTATCGCCGGCTACGGTTACCACAAGGGCGCCTGGAAGAGCCGCAAAGCGAAATGCTACTCGGATTTCCTGAACAAGGAACTTGTAAAAGCAGCGTAGAGTTGCAGGCGTACATTTAAAAGGAGAGATAATAATGAAAAGATTACTTATCAGCGCGATCGCATTGGCCTGTTTTTCAATTAACGCGGCGGCTTATTTTGACGGTGGAGTAACCGGAACCAGCGGCCCGCACGGCTATAGCGGCACTAAGCTGAATCTGGTAATAGGTTCAGGCAACCTGGCCATAGAGCCTTCGTTGGTCAGCTATACCTCCGACGCGCTGGACAAAACTTACCGCACCTACGCTTTGCGCGGCGCTTGGGAAGCGGAAAAATATACCGTGGCCGGCTTTGCCGGAACCACCCCCGAGGTTAACAAGTATTCCAATAAGTTCGTGGGCGGCGATATAACCTTCTCGCTTACTCCCGGGGAAGGCGGCCATTCCCGTCTGGCAGGTCCCGGTTCCCGCGGGAGCGCGCGCGGCGGCACCGGCGTAACCCGCATTGATGTCGGCGCGGGTCTTAAGCACACCATGCACACGCAGACGATCGGGACTACGGATAAAGACACCGATCAGACCGAAGGCTCTTTATTTGCCGGGGCGAAAATACTTATGGTAAATCTTTCCGCCTCTTATACCGGCTATAAGTACGGTGATGAAGACGCGATATTGACGCAGGGTTTTGTGCCCGGTCATAACTTCGTCCTGGTGGCCTACCCGAAATCCAGCGTCAATGTGAAGCTGGATCTGCCCGGGTATCCCTTGTTAACTCCTTTCGTTTCCTACACCGCCACCAAATATAAGGGCGGCGTAGATGACAGCTCCGCCTACCTGTTAGGCGCTTATATTGATCTAAGCATGGTGACGGCGAATGTCGGTTATCAGATCTTCGACAGCGGCTCCACTAAAGACAACTTCATCACTCTGGGCGCCGGGATAAAGTTTTAACAAGCAAGGGTCTAGGGGACAGGGTTTAGGGTATAGGGTGTGGAGTTCTTCACCCGCTACCCTGAACCCTCTACCCTATACCCTCAACCCTATCTTTTATGCCTTACGAAAATCTTGCCACCAAGTACCGGCCCAAAAACCTTGATATGGTGATGGGGCAGGAAACTATTAAAACCACGCTGGCTAATTCTGTAAAGCTGGGCCGTCTGGCGCACGCCTATGTTTTTTACGGGCCGCGCGGCTGCGGCAAGACCACGATAGCCCGTATACTTGCCAAGACCCTGAACTGCCGGGACGCCAAAGACGGTAAGCCCTGCGATAAGTGCGCCTCCTGCCTTGAGATAGCCGAGAGTAAATCTCTGGATGTCATTGAGATCGACGCCGCCAGCCACACAGACGTTGATAATGTGCGCAGCGTCATCATCGAGAATGTCGGCCTTGCTCCGTCCCGGGACAAATATAAGATCTATATCCTTGACGAAGTGCACATGTTGTCCAAACAGTCTTTTAACGCGCTCCTGAAAACCATAGAGGAGCCGCCGTCGCATGTTGTGTTTATCATGGCCACGACCGAACAGACCAAGGTGCCGGTCACGATACTTTCCCGCTCGCAGTGCTTTCGTTTCCGCCCCATTCCCGAGGACCTTATCGTTGCGAGACTGCGTGAGGTGGTCACTGGCGAGAAACTCAAGGTTTCCGATGAGGCGCTGGCTGTTATCGCCGGAGCGGCTGGCGGCGCCATGCGCGACGCGCTCACGCTGCTTGACCGGGCCGCTTCGTTCGGCAAAGGCATGGTTGAGCTTGAAGTTTTAAACGAGCTTTTGGGGCACGCGAGTCCGGATCTGATAAAAGATGTGGCGCTCGCCCTGATCAAGAGGGACGCGACGGCGCTTTACGCGGGCTTTGAAAAAATCTCACGGGAAGGTTATGACCCCATAACCATATTGCGCGATTTGCGAAACACGCTGTCCGAGACCTTTCTTAATCTTCAGGGCTTCTCCAAGATCCCCACACCGCTGTCCGCGGCGCTGGATAAAGACTGTTCCCCTATGACGCTGGCCCGGCTGTCCAGAAAGTTGAACGCCGTTATTGACGAAGTTAAATTTTCAGATTCTCCGGCCCTGGCCTCGGAGATAGCGCTATTTACGCTGGTAGAAACTCCGCAGGACCTTGACGCGCTTGTCAAAAGGCTTGAGAGCCTTGAGGGCCGGTTAGCTTCCGGCGCCCCGGTCCCGGATTCCTGCAGGCCGGCGCAGAGTTTATCCAGCGATCAAAAAAAAAATGAAAAATCAGCTCTGACGCCGCTACCTCCTAAACTGCCGGCTGTCGCTCCGGCCTCCCCGCGCGTTGTTGTCTCACCGCCCTCCCCGCAGGAAACGCAACAGCTGCCCGCCGGACTTTCTTCTTCCGCACTATGGAAAAGGCTCCTTGGCGCCATCTCCGTCCATAGACCATTGCTTTACAATACCCTGCTTTCCGTCAGGGTGGTCTTTGATAATGAGGGATCCTGGAAGCTTTCTTCCTCAAATGAATTTGAAGCTGGTATCATAGAAAAGGCCCGCGCGGAACTTGAGGCGAATCTTGAGCGCGTGGCTGGCCGCAAAATACTCCTGACGGTGGCGCATAGCGCGGCGACGACCACAGCGGCTGTCCGCGAAGAGGACGCTGAACAGATTTTTGAAGCGCCGGAAGTGCTTGATGCCGGCGACGCGGATGATGTGCCCAGCGCCGCTCTTTTAGCCGCGCTGGAGTCAAACCTGCCGGACAAAAATGGCGCGCCTCCGGTTCAGGGCCAGGCTGTAAATATGAGGCGGGATGAGGCGGCCGACGCGAGCTCCGCTGAGGACGAACCCGAACTTAAACACCTTAACAAAGTGTTTCACGGCCGTATAACCCGGATACAGAAGATTAAATAAAAATTCCCGCTGTATGAAAGCCTTAGATAAAATAACAACCCTTTTCAGGCGGTTTCCCGGAGTGGGCCCCAAACAGGCGGAACGCTTCGCCCTTTACGTGATAAAGACGCCGGATGTCCAGATAGAAGAGCTGGTTGAGGCGCTGAGAACCGTTAAAAGTTCGGTCGGTTACTGCCGCGAGTGCTCCAATTACACCGAAGAGGAATTGTGCCCTATCTGCGCCGACCCCTCACGGAACCGCTCGGTAATTTGCGTGGTGTCTCACCCTCAGGATGTGGCGGCAATAGAAAAGAGCAAAACCTTTAACGGCGCCTATCATGTTCTGCACGGAGTGATATCTCCGATGGACGGTATCAGCCAGGAGGGGCTCAGGCTGAATGAGCTGGTTGAGCGGGTGCGCAAAGCGCCAGGCGCCGTGACCGAACTCATTATCGCCACCAATCCGGATACGGAGGGGGAGACCACCGCTATTTATCTAACCCGGCTATTAAAGGATTATGTGCCGGGTATAACACGCATCGCCTGCGGCGTGCCGCTGGGCGGGGATATCGATTATATGGATGAAGTTACCCTTGGCTACGCCATGAAAGGCCGCACGAAAGTATAACAACAGTGGTTAGTGGTTGGTGGCAAAGTGGGCAGCGCATCTATTACTGTCCACTAAACACTGTTCACTGACCACTAACGATTATGCGCTTTTCCTATTATACACGGCCTCTTTTCCTGCTATTGATGTGCTGGGTAGCGTGTATACTGGCATTCAGGATTTACGGTGCGGCGGACGCGTCGCACGATCCGGGCCCCTTGCCTGCCTACGGAGTGCGCGTGGAAGGACGCGTAGCGCAGTATCCTGTCCATAACCGGGGTTCCTGGCGCTTTATCCTGGAAGCTTCCTCCGTGGAGGGGGAAGACGCGGACATTAGTTTTATGGTGTACGCGCGCGATATGGGGGGGGCCTCATATGGTGATAAGGTGGTATTTACCGCAGGGCTGGCCGCGCCGTTCAATTACGCTATCCCCGGGAACCTTGATTGGCGCGGTTACCTCGCCGAGCGGGGCATAACCGCAGAGGCCAGAGCGGACCGGCTTGAGATAATTAAAAAAGCCCCGTTTATTATCAGGCGCGCGGCGGCGTTCCGCGCGAACGCCCTTAAAATATTTGATGAAAATTTTGCGGCCGACCGCGCCTCGGTCCTGGCCGGCATAGTGTTGGGAGAGAAAAAAAGCGTTTCCGATGAGCTTAAGACGGCGTTCCAAGATTCCGGTGCCATGCACCTGCTGGTGGCCTCCGGCTCCAATGTGGGCTTTGTCACCTTTGTGGTCTATTTCCTGTGTTCGCATCTTAAGATAAGGAAAAAATATTCAGGACTGCTGGCGCTCTTATGCGCCGGTTTTTACGTGCTGGCGGCGGGGCTTGAAGCGCCGCTGGTCAGGGGATACATAATGTTCCTGGCCGCGCTTGGCGGCTACCTGCTCGACAGGGATTCCGGAATCTTCCAGGGCTTGATCATCGCGTGCCTGGCTATACTGCTGATTGACCCCTCCGCCCTTTTTGACGCCGGTTTCCGGATGTCTTTTATAGCTTCTTACGGCATTACGGCTGGGATGACGCTATGGGACGGTCTGATAAGGCTGAAAGGGCCGGCGCGTTCGCTTTCCCGCGTACTGATGGTTAGCTTTTTCGCTCAGGTAGGCCTTTACCCTTTAATGGCGCTATACTTTCACAAGATCTCTCTTATCTCGATCGTGTCCAATGTTCTGCTGGTACCGGCTTCAGGAATAATTATGGGGCTGGGGTTTGTGACGCTGCTCTCTTCCTGGTCCGGAGTCCTGGCCGCTTTCGTGAGCGCTCTGACCGGCTTCGGAGCGGGGGCGTTCATCTGGCTGGTAAAAGCGTTCGCCGCTTTCAGGTATTCTTCTGTTTTGGTAAGCCCGCCCTCCGCTGTCACGCTTGCGGCTTTTTTTGTTTTTGTGTTTATTCTTCTGCACGCTCCGTTAATCGGCTTCGGGAAACGCCGCCTGTACATACTTGCCGCGGTTCCGCTCCTGACAATTTTAGCGGCCGGGTTTTTGCCGGCGAAAAGCTTAGTGTCCGTGTTCTCGGATTCTGACACGCGCTCGGTGGCGGTCAGGCACGGCAGCGCCGGACTTTTTCTCTTTAATCCCGGCATCAACGGGCGCAAACTGTCAAATTGCGTTTTGCATTATGGTTTTCGCTCAGTGGAAGGCGTGTTCATCTCAACGCTGGCGCGGCGGGATTGGGGCGGTTTAGGGGAGCTGGCGGGGCAGATGAAAATAAAAAAGGTCGCGCTGCCGTATGGCGTTCTGCCGGAAGAACTGAGTGAGATACTGAGCGCGCTTGCCGGAGCCGGAACGCGGATAGAGCGGGTATGGCCGCAGGACCGGATATTTTTCGGAGAGCTGGAGATACGGCCCGACTGGGGCTCCGGTCAGGACGCCGCCTCGAAGACGGCGGGATATACGGGGCGTGATCCGGAGGAGGGGCTGGACTGGCGCCTGGAAGTTCCGAAATTTGCGGTCAGGGTGCTGGCTGACGGTTTCAGGGTTGCTATAAGGAGCGGCGCCGGCGAGGAGCGCATTTTAAAAAACAGAGCCGGAGAAGCGATGGAGCTGGAAATTCAGTGAACAGTGACTAGTGAATAGTGGATAGTGAATAGTGTATATCCCCCACTAACCACTAACCACTGACCACTAACCACTGACCACTAACCACTGACCGCTTGCCGCTGTCTTTTTGGTATTATATTCCTTATGAAACGTATTAAAAGCGTGGTGTTGTTCTATAATTCCAAGAGGAAGAAAGCCCTGATTTTCGTAAAATCCCTGGAACGGCGCCTTAAAAGCCGCGGGGTCCGTATCTCCAAGGTGTGCGTCAACGATGGACCCTGTAACTTTGAAAATGCCGACGCCGGCATCACAGTGGGCGGCGACGGCACGGTGCTCTATGCCGCCCGGCACGTAATAAAGTACGGCATTCCCGTGCTTGGCATTAACGCCGGCGGGCTCGGATTTTTGAGCGGCATAGAACGGTCTGATTTTGAAAAATGTCTGGACGTTTTCCTGAGTAACGGCTTTCAAAGGATAAAACGCCAGCTTTTGTCGGTAGAAGTTTTTCGGCGCGGGAAAAGGATATTGGGGCCTTATCCCGCGCTGAACGATTGTGTTATCCGCAGCACGGAAGCCCGCGCTTTCACCCTGCGCGCGTACTTCGGCCGTCAGTTCCTCAGCGAATACTTCGGCGACGGGCTCATAGTATCCACCCCTACCGGTTCCACGGCCTACAATCTGGCTGCTCTGGGCCCTATCGTCCTGCCTGAACTGGAAGTCTTTTTGCTTTCCCCGGTGTGTCCGCATTCTTTAACCCACCGACCTATAGTGCTGTCCTCTCTCTCTGATATAACGATAGTCGTGGGCGGCAGTCAGGGGCACGGGAAGAGCGTCTCTCTTTCTCTTGACGGCCAGGAGAATTCAGTCCTGCCAGCCGCCGATAAAATAATCATCCGCAAATACCCCAGGAATTTTGAGATGCTGGTACCGCATGATTTCTCACACTTTGACATCCTGCGCAGGAAGCTGAGGTGGGGGGAAAGGTGAAAGATTGAAGATTCCAGATTTAAGATTCAAGATTTGGGATCTTCACTCGTCAATCTTTAATCTTGAATCCGGAATTTTAAATTGAACTATGCTGAAACGACTTGAGATAAAGGATTTTGCCATCATAGACCGGCTCAGCCTTGCGTTCGGGCCCGGCCTTAATGTTTTTACCGGCGAGACCGG
This sequence comes from Elusimicrobiota bacterium, assembly GCA_037137395.1. Classification (GTDB taxonomy): domain Bacteria; phylum Elusimicrobiota; class Elusimicrobia; order Elusimicrobiales; family UBA9959; genus YA12-FULL-51-18. The sequence goes on along the minus strand of JBAXKK010000048.1, from coordinate 11,871 downwards.
CGCCGGTAAATCCATAATAGTGGAAGCCATCGGTTTCCTGCTTGGCGAGCGCGCCAGCTCCGAGCTGGTCAGGACCGGCGCCTCTCAGGCGGAAGTCTCCGGCGTTTTCAGTTCTTCCGGCCTGCCGGAAAAATTGTTGTCATCGCGCGGGATCATGGGGTCGGAATTTTCAGTGCGCAGGCAGCTGGACTCCGGAGGAAAGACCCGTGGATTTTTTGAAGGCAGGCCCGTTACGGCGGCTTTCCTGTCGGAGCTCGGCGACGCCCTCGTTGATTTTCATGGCCAAAACGAGCATCAGAGCCTGATGAAGCCTGAAGTGCAGCTGGAGCTTCTTGACCGCTATGGCCGGCTTGAAAAAGAAGCCGCGGCCTACGCTGATTCTTTTGAAAAGCGCCGCAGACTGCTGGAGCGGGTTAACGCCGTTTCACTCTCTGAAGACGAACGCGCCCGCTTTTTAGAACTTTACAGGTTCCAGCTGAAGGAAATAGAGGCGGCCGGGCTTAAGGAGGGGGAGGAGGGCGAGTTGCAAATCCTGTATCCCCGACTTAAGAACGCTCAAAAACTTTTTACCCTTTCCAAGCAGGCTTATGAACGGCTCTCTGACGGAGAGGCTCCAGCGCTGGCCGGGCTTGAGAAGGCTCTCAGGGATCTGGAGGCGCTTTCTGAGCTGGACGGCACCGCCGCGCCAATGAAGGAAAATCTCGCCCAGGCTGTTATCGCTTTGAAAGACATCGAGGACAGCCTCTCGCGGTATTCGGGCGGCCTGGACACGGATCCCGCCGGCTTGGACGCCGTTCTTTCCCGGCTGGATAAGATATCGGTCCTGAAGAAAAAACACGGCCCTGAAGTTTCCGACGTCCTTAAAAAAGCGGACGAGTTGAAGGAAAAAATAAACGGGCTTGAGAACTCTTCTTTTGACAGGAAAGAGCTGGCGGCCGAACTGGAAAATGTGGAAGGCCGGCTTGCGGCGCTTGGCTCCGCGCTGCATTCTAGGCGCGCCGCCGCCGCCAAAAAATTATCGGCCGCGGTGCTCTCCGAAATCTCCGGACTGGGCTTTAAAGAAGTAAGGTTTTTTGTGGCGGTTGAAACCGAAGATGGGCGCTTTGCCGCCTCCGGCATGGACGCGGTGGAATTCATGTTCTCGGCTAATCCGGGTTATCCGCTTAAGCCGCTGAAGCTTACCGCCTCCGGCGGAGAGATGTCCCGAATTATGCTGGGCTTGAAGACCGCGCTGGCTGGCAACGACAATATACCGGTGCAGGTTTTCGACGAGGTTGACACCGGAGTGGGAAGCACGGTGGCCCGGCTGTTGGGTGAGAAAATTGCCGCTTTGGCGGGCTCAAAGCAGCTCTTTTGCATTACACATATGCCGCAGATAGCGGCTTTCGCGGGCAGCCATTATTATGTGGAGAAAAACATAAAAAACGGCGTATCGGCGATAAAAGTCACAAAACTGGATCAGGAAGCCAGCGCCCTTGAGATTGCCAGGATGCTGGGCGGTAAAGCCAAATCTTCCGATCTCGGCCTGAAGCACGCCAGAGAATTGATCAAAGAGTCGCGAAAACAGCGAAGTTTTTAAATTTGCTATTATCAATAAGCCTGACAGGTCGGCAGACTGTAACCCGGGTATCTAAGGATATATTACATGAACAGAGTACGATTCGCTCCCTCACCCACCGGACACCTTCACATCGGCGGCGCCCGGACCGCTCTTTTTAATTACCTCTTCGCCAAGAAATACTCCGGCACTTTCATCCTCCGTATTGAGGATACCGACGAACTGCGCTCCACCGGCGAATCAGTGAAGTCAATTTACGAGAGTATGCAGTGGCTCGGTCTGAACTGGGACGAGGGCGCTATGCCCGACGGTTCCGAGAAAGGCTCATTCGGCCCTTATGTTCAGAGCGCGCGCGAAGCCGCGGGAATCTATAAGAAATACGCTGAGGAGCTGCTTGAAAGCGGGAAGGCTTATCATTGCTATTGTACCCCCGCCGAGCTTGACGAAATGCGCAAGAAAGCCCAGCTTGAAAAACGGCCGCCGAAGTATGAAGGCCTCTGCCGGAATCTAAGCGAGGCCAGGAGAAAAGAGCTTGAGGCCGAGGGCCGCAAGCCTGTCATCCGCTTCAGGATGCCCGATGACGGCGTTACCGGCTGGAACGACCTAATCCATAACGACGTCAAGTTTGAGAACAAGCTCCTTTACGATTTTATTATGGTAAAGGCGTCCGGCTATCCCACCTATAATTTTGCCTGCGTCATCGACGACCACCTGATGGAGATAACTCATGTGATCCGGGGCGATGACCATATATCCAACACGCCGCTGCAGATAAACATCTACCAGGCTCTCGGCTGGAAGGTTCCGGAATTGGCGCATCTTTCCATGATCCTGGGCCCGGACGGCACCCGCTTGTCCAAGCGGCACGGGGCTACCAGCGTGGGAGAGTACCGCAACCAGGGATATCTGCCCCAGACCATGAGGAATTACCTGGCGCTGCTCGGGTGGTCTACCGTGGACAGTCAACAGATTTTTAAAGAGGGAGAACTGGAAGAAAAATTCGACCTCAAGGGCTGTCAGAAAAGCCCGGCCATTTTCGATCCGGTAAAACTGAACTGGATGAACGGCGAATATATTCGCCAGCATTCCAAGGAAAAGCTGCTGGAAATTGCCATGCCCTATATCCAGGCGGCCGGGTTGCCGGTGGATAAAAGTCCGGTCCCTCTGGTTGATATCGTGGCTCTGGAACAGGAAAAATACAAGCTGCTCAGCGAAATACCCACCCTGATAGAATTTTTCTTCATAGACGTGAAATACGATCCCGTGGCAGTTGAGAAGACGTTTAAAAATCCAGAGGTAAAAAAGATACTTGATGGAATAAGGGAAGCTTACGCCTCTCTGTCCCAATTCAAGGAAATTGAGATAGAAGCTTCAACGCGAGCTTTTGCCAAGGCCAACGCTTTCAAGGCCGGACAGGTGTTCCATCCTGTGAGAGTTGCCGTTTCCGGCCGCACCGACGGTCCGACCCTGTTCAGGATGATAGAATATCTGGGCAGGGAAGAGGTCATAAAGCGGCTGACCCATGCTGCGACCTTGCTGTAGGCTGACGGCTTATATCTGATTCTAAGGATTTATTTTTTATCTGCGGCAGTCAGTCCGCAGCCTTCAGCCTTTCCCGCTGTAACAATTTAGCCACATCTTTGTATAAAATCCTCTATACCGTGTTTGTAGAATATTCATATGAAATACTGGTTCTACTCGGAAGGAAATATTCTGGGCCCCTACGCCCCGGTTGATCTTTTGTCTCTTCCGGCGTTCAGCCAGGGAAGTCTTGTGTGTTCCGAGACCTCCACGGGCGACACCCCCGGCGACTGGAAGGCGGCCGAAGGAGTCGCTGAAATAGCCGAGGCCATGAGCGTGGGTGTCGGAGGCGTTATATCCTCGCGGGCGGGTGGTATTTCCGGGATGTATGAGCTTGAGACCGGCAGGTCTTCGAGCGTCGGAGCCGCTTATTATGAAACAAAAAATGACCAGCCTTATGGTTATGAGAATCTTTTAAATACTATTGACAGCATTTTAGGCGCCAAGGAATCCGAGACCTCCGTGTCCGGCAAACCCGCCAACGATTATGAGCTGATGGACCGGTTCGATATCAGGCTTTCCAAGATCCAGGAGGAATTAGAGGCGGCCCGCTGGGAGAAGAATCTGCTTCTGGAGAAGATCCGCGCCAAGGAATCTGAAGAGCTCAAGAACAGGGAGCGCATAGCCGAGTTGGAGGGGAGGCTGAAAGGTGCGATTGATAAGACAGACATCAATGAAAAGGAACTTTCCCAGATCCAGCACCTGACTGAACTGAGCGCCGGGGCCGGGACCCTTAAAAAGATAGAAGAGCTGAAAAAAGAAGATTTTACGGACGGCTTTCGCGCGTCGCCTTCACCGGCGGCCCGGCCCGGTGGCGAGAGCGGCATACTTAAAAGCATTCCGACAAGTAAGGGGATATCACCCGACCGGATTGTTGCCGATGGGAAAGAGGTAAAGGACGACAGCGCCCTTACAAGCCGCAAGCTCAGAAGCCTGGGCCGCACTCCGGCGCCCGTCACGCCAATCAGCAACGAAGAGCATAAGGGGAGCGCGACCGATAGCGGATATTTCCCCGCCACGGCAAACACCGCGCCCAAAGACGTCATGCCGACTCTGCCGCGGCAGGCCGCAGATGTCGTGTATGATTTTACGGCGATGACCGGGCAGAGCGCTGAAAATGAAAAAATTCAGGCTAAAAGTGAAACCGCGCCTCAACCAATACAGCCTGCCCAGCAGCCTGTCGTAAAACAGTCCGCTCCTCAGGCCCATCCCCAGAACTCTTGGCAGCCGCAGCCGTCGCCTGTCCAGCCCCAGTACTCCTGGCAGCCCGCGGCGTTATCCTCCTCGCCCCTTGACATCCCGGCGTTCAAGCCGGTTCCGGAAACAGTGCCCGGCAGCGGAATCCCGGCCAGTAAAGAGACTGATGCTGCGGACAAGGCCGGAGTTTTACCACAGAAACAAAAAGATGACCCCATAAAGAATGTGCAGCCGACGGGGAAAGGGCGTGGCAAAATAGCGTTCATATCCATCCTTATAATATTCGGTGCCGTGGCAGCCGGCGGACTGGGGTATTTCTTCCTTGGTGAAGGCTCAAGCTTTTCGGAATTTTCCCTGCTGAACTTCGCCGGCGGCGGCAAGTCCAAAAAGGCTTCTTTCTCTACGCAGGTAGAGCCAAAGGCCGACAAGGCTGATGACAAAACTGCTGCGGCCGGAGATGTTCAGGCATTCCCGGCGGACCAAAGAGAGCAGGGAGAGGCGCAATCCGCGTCTACAGCCGGGTCCTCCACCCCCGATAAACCAGCTTTTGAGGCCGCCTCTAATGAAAACACTCGCAAGGCGCTTGAAACAGTAAAGGGCTACAAACTCTCCGGCGGACGCGGAACCGTGGCAAGCTGGTTCGCTAATTCCTTTCTGTCCAATTCCTCCAGCGGTTCAAATGAAGAATGGTCTGCCACTATACTTCACGGAGATATCTTCGTGGTCCAGTATCGCCTGCTGAGGCCTAAACAGGATCCGCTTATTTATCAGTTTGAGGTTGATGTGGCCAAAAATATAATAGTTCGCGGCATAAATAATAACGCCATAGAGCTGCTGGATTTCTCTTCCAAAGCTACGGCCAGGGCCGAGTTCGCGCCAAAGCCCAAGGCCCGCAAGGCGGCCCCGAAGGCCGGTAAATCGCGGGGAATTCCGATTCTGCCTCTGCCTGACGAGCCGGCAAAACTCGTTCAGGAAGAGGACCCCACAGGTTTTGAGGCCATTGCTCCCGCGGGGAATGAGAAAGTGAAATATATAATGGCGCAGGAGTCGGACGAAGAGCTTTTTTAGTGAGAGGGCTTGTTTTTATTCCGGATATGACGGTAATCCTTCCCCGGGTCCCTGATATAATCTAGTGACACTGGGGGGTGGCGATCCGGAAACCAGCAATATATTGCCGCGGCCCGAAATATGACCGGCCGGGCAATTTTTGTTTCTGATGGTATCATTGCTATACCGGAGTTGTAAAAAAATAATAAAGAGGCCTGCGATGTAAATCTGAGCCGATATTGAGCCGGGAAAGTTTAAAATTCTCCTTGATAACAACATTAAAAATGATAGAATAATTCTGTCAAGCGGCCGTGTCGTGCGGCAGAATTTTTTAGAGGGCGTTAAGGTTCCTTCAAAAGCGGGCTGAACGCAGAATTATTTTTCAGAGATAAAAAATTATGGTTACAATGAGCGAGCTTTTTATACTGATGCACGAGAAAACAGCCTCGGACATCCACCTCACCGCCGGCGCCTCGCCAATGTTCCGCATAGACGGCGATCTGGTGCCCACACCTTTTGAAAAGCTCACTCCGGAGATGTGCCAAACTCTGGTTTTTTCGCTTATGACGGATGCCCAGCGCCAGCGTTTTGAAGCCACCAACGAGCTTGACTTCGCGTTCGGCATCAAGGGCATGGGACGCCTCAGGATGAACGCATACCGCCAGCGCGGAGTGGTGGGCGCGGCCATCCGTTCCATACCCAGCAAATATAAAACTTTTGAGGAGCTTAATCTCCCGCCGGTCGTTTATGAATTAATGAAGTTGACCAAGGGCCTGCTTCTTATCACCGGGCCCACGGGTTCCGGCAAATCCACGACTTTGGCCTCCATGATAGACTACCTTAACGAAAACAGGAACTATCACATCATCACCATCGAGGACCCGATAGAGTATGTGCACACGCACAAGAAGAGCATCGTCAACCAGCGCGAGGTGGGTTCCGATACCGAAACTTTCGGCGCGGCCCTTCGGCATGTGCTCCGGCAGGACCCCAATGTCATACTTGTGGGCGAAATGCGCGATCTTGAGACTATCAGCGCAGCGCTTAATATAGCGGAAACAGGCCATTTAGTTTTCGCGACCCTTCATACTTCGGACGCGGCTCAGACAATTAACCGTATTATAGACGTTTTTCCGCCTCACCAGCAGGAGCAGATTCGCGTGCAGCTTTCTTTTGTGCTGCAGGCCGTTTTTGCCCAGCAGCTTCTAAGCGCCGCCTCCGGCTCAGGCCGTGTACTAGCCTGCGAAGTTATGTTGGCGACATCAGCCATCAAAAATCTTATCAGAGAGCAGAAAGTTGAACAGATAAACACTGTCATACAGACCGGCGGCAAATACGGCATGGTGACCATGAATCAGGCTCTTGTGGAACTTTATCGGAGACAGAAAATAACATATCAGGAAGCCATCACGCGTTCAGCCGATCCTGAAGACCTCAAGAAACTGCTGCAAAAGACGCTTTCCATTACCAGTTGACAGGTGTTAAGTAGTAAGGATTAAGTGGTAAGAAGTAAGTAGGCCTTAAATCCTGAATTCTTAATGCTTAATCCTGAACTTTCAGTGCTTAATTTTTTTATGCAATTCATTTATAAAGCAAAAGAACCGAGCGGCAGAGTGGTGAAGGGCACAGTGGAGGGGGCGGATCAGAAAGCGGCCCTCTCGCGTCTGGCCAGTCAGCGTCTGACGGTGGTCGAATTGGTTCAAAAAGACGCGAAAAAGAAATTTTTTAAGGCTAAAGTAAATAACAGCGACGTGGTTATTTTTTCCCGGCAGCTCTCCACGCTGGTCTCCGCTGGCGTTCCCATAGTACAGGGCCTTAATATCCTTGAGGCCCAGGCCGAGAATCCGGCTTTTAAAACCGTAGTAACCGGTTTGCGCGCGGATATAGAATCAGGCCTTTCCATTGCCGACGCGATGCGCAAACACCCCCAGGCTTTCACTGAACTCTATGTTTCCATGATCAAGGCCGGAGAAGTCGGCGGCATCCTGGACATCATTCTGGAAAGGCTTTCCGCGTATCTGGAGTCGTCTGAGGCCCTGAAGGCTAAAGTTAAATCCGCTATGATGTATCCTGCAGTGGTCGGCGGCGTGGCTTTTCTGATAACCATTTTCCTGATACTTTTCGTAATTCCTGTTTTTAAAGATATCTTTTCAGGCTTCGGCGCCGAGCTTCCGCTCCCTACCAGGATTATGATAGGCATCTCCGATGCCCTTCGACACAATATACTCTATATTTTGGCCGTCCTGGGTGGCGCCGGTTGGGGCGTTAAGAAATATATCAACACGGAAAAAGGGCAGGAAAAGATTGACGAGATATCTCTCAATCTTCCGGTTGTCGGCATCCTTCTTAAAAAGGTCGCCATAGCCAAGTTCACGCGCACTCTTGGCACGCTGATAAAGTCAGGCGTGCCCATCCTGCAGGGCCTGGAAACGGTCGCCAAGACCGCCGGCAATAAGATAATTGAGCGGGCTATTTATAAAAGCCGCGACTCCATTAAGGAAGGAGGCCGGATAGCCGACCCGCTTAAAAACGCCAACATTTTTCCACCCATGGTCATACAGATGATAAGCGTGGGTGAGGAGACCGGTGGTCTCGACAACATGCTTAATAAGATAGCCGATTTTTACGACCAGGAAGTGGATACGGCGGTCAAAGGTTTGACCTCGATGATAGAGCCGCTGATTATGGTTATTATGGGGTTTGTCATAGGCGCCATAGTCATATCCATGTTCATGCCGATGTTCAGCATGGGCGAACTGGCCGGTAAAGACGCCTAAACGCCGCGCCGACGGCGCGGCAGTTCAGATGTAAAGTAGTTCAGAGGGATAGTCCTGCCTTTCATTCCTGTTTTTCTTATAACTAAGCGGCTTTGCATCTAAATTGCTTTGCCTCCAGATTCAGTAGCCTTCTCTTGGCTTTGATGCCTCCGGGTCCGGAGTATCTGCCGAGGGTCCCGTCCGACTTAATGACCCTGTGGCAGGGCACGAGGGGGGCGAAAGGATTTTTGCCGAGTGCTGAGCCCACCGCCCTGACCGCTTTAGGGCGTCCTATCTGTCCCGCTATCCACTTATAACTGCGAGTCTGCCCCCTTGGTATAGTCATACAAGCCATCCACACCGCCCGTTGAAAATCCGTATAAGCCTTCATCGCTTCTTTTATTTTTTCATCTTATTATTCATAAATAATGTAACGCCAGTTGGTCGGCTTTGGGTAACGAGTCGCGGGATCCTAGTCGGGGGCCTGCCGACCGCCCGTCATCCCTCCATTAAACTTACGCACTTGAAGCTTTTCCGGCGTTAGCCCCGGCACTAAGGGCGGGGGTAATTATATATTTTAGGATTTCAGAACAAATTAACTGGGAAGGGGTGACGATGGGTAGCCTCTTCGAACCCGCAGGTCGCCGAGGGAACGCGAAAAGGCTACCCGTCGGCAGGACCCCGCTCTATCGTGCGCTACTTCCATAAGTATCTGCTCTAATTCCTTTATTCTTCGTAGTTTAGGGCGTCTTTGTCGCGGAGCTTTTTGTGATAGGTTACGGCGAAGCGGTGGACCTCGTTCCTTATGGCTTCAAGGAGCAGCAGTCCGGGATGGGCGTGATCAAGCCGCACCGGATGGACCTGAAAGGGTATATATATTTCTTCCAGCCTTTTGGCGAGAGCTATGACCGGGACTTTTAGGCGCAGCTCCCGCATGGCGCTCAGGGCGCTGGCGAGCTGCCCTTTCCCGCCGTCTATAAGAAGCAGGTCCGGCAGGGGTTCTCCGCTTTTGATGAAGTGCGAGAGGCGGCGTTTTACGGCTTCTTTTATCATCGCGAAGTCGTCGGAGCCGCCCGGAGCGTTTTTAAAGTGTATTTTATAATGACGATAATGCGCGGCATTCTTTTGCGAATTTATAAAGCATACCGAGGCGGCCACGGCGTGTGTTCCGTGCGCGCTGGAAGTATCGAAAGCTTCTATGTGCGCGGGCGGTTTGGGAAGGCCGAGGTCTTTCATCAGCATAGTGACGGCGCCGGTCTTTAAAGTCTCTATCTCCACCAGGTCTTTTTTGAACTCCCTTATCTGCACCCTTTCGGCCATGTGTTCTATGGCCGCGATAAAATCTCTGAAATTGCCGGCCTTCTCATAATCCATTGCCTTCGAGCTGGCGGCCATGCCGGCCCGGAATCCTTTTAAGAGCTTGGCGAAGTCTCCTCTGAAAAAATCCGTTATCCTTGTGACCAGCGTCCGATATTCGGCGGGGGATATCTTTCCGGTGCAAGGTGCCGCGCATTGTGCCGTATGAAAATAAAGGCAGCTTGTGATCTTTTTCGCGCTCAGCGGCTTGGCTTCGGAAAAATCCCAGCGGCATCTCCGCAGGTTTATGAAGTTGATGCGCCACAGATAGCGCAGCAGGTTCATAATGGTCTCCACTTTGGGATAAGGCCCGAAGTAAAGTCCGCCGTCATTAATTTTTTTACGTGTGAAGAAAATTCTGGGATATTCTTCGCTCGTTATCTTTACATAGGGATAACTCTTGGAGTCCTTCCAGAGAACATTGAAGAAAGGCTTATGCCGCGAGATAAGTTCCCGCTCCAGCACCAGGGCCTCGCGCTCGCTGGCCGAAGCGATATAGTCGATCTGGCGGATAAGCCCCGCCATGTTGGGTATCTTTGAGTCCCGTCTGCCGGCGCCCTTCATGAAATACTGCCCCACGCGCTTGCGCAGGTCTTTAGCCTTGCCGATATATATGATATTGGCGGCGGAGTCGCGCATCAGATAGACTCCCGGTCGTGACGGCAGGTGGCGCAGATTCAGAATGATCCCCCGGTTATAAGCGCGCGTTCCTTGAGTTTGAGGATTTTAAGCGCTCCAAAATATATAGCTATGGCGCCCGGCACCGCCAGTCCAACCGTGAAAGCCGGATGCAGGCCGGCCAGCGCCCGCGCCGTCACGAGGCAGAAGGCGCACATCAGCGCCGAGGCTCCGAAAATTTTCAGGTAAAAAACTGAATCTCCGGCAGGTAAGGCGGTCTTTGCCTTTAGAGCCCGCATGAAGAGCGCGGCCGCCGCAAGTGAGCTGAGAGCCGTGGCCAGCGCCAGTCCCCGCGCGCCCATAGGGCGCATTAGAAAAAAGCACAGTATTGCGTTCAGGGCGGTCTGGAATATAACTATCTTCACCGGCGTTTTTACGTCTCCGGCGCCGTAGCAGGCTGAAGCGGCAATCTTATTGACGCCGAATCCGACCAGGCCCAGGGATAAATAAAAAAGCACTCCCGAGGTTAAGAAACTCTGTTCCGGCGTGAAACGGCCGTGCTCAAACAGCGTCCGGCAGACGGGCAGACTGAGCGCCATAAGGCCCAGCGCCGCGGGGATTATGATAAGAGCGCTTGTCTTAAATGCCCCGTCCAGAACGGCGCCGAATTCTTCCGTTTTATTCAGGGCTGAATGCCTTGAGAGTTCAGGCAGCGTCACCGCGGCCGCCGAGGCCGCGAAGAGTGAAACGGGGAACTGGATTATGCGGGCGGCGTTGTAGATGGCCGTTATGGATCCCGGCTCAAGAAAACTGGCGTAAATTGTGTTCACGAAAAGCGAGAGCTGGTCCTGCGCCATGGCCGCGGCCGCGGGCGCTGCCATGAGCAGGGCGCGGGCGGTGGCGGGGTTTTTGAAGGGATTTGAAAAAGAGAGGGTGAACCCCTCCCGTTTCAGCATTGGCAGGAGGATAATCACCTGTATCAATCCTGACAGTGTCGCTGCCCCGGCCAGCCCCATGATCTTAAGGCTCTCCGGCAGGCCCGCGGCTGCTGGACGGTTTATGAACAGGAGATAGCAGATTATTGAAACAGAAAAAGCGGCGGGGGCCAGAGCTGGCAAGAAAAATCTGCCGGCGGCGTTCAGCGCCGCCTGCGACAGCGCCGAGACATTGACGAAAATAAGATGCGGCATCAGGATCGCGGTCACGGCCGCAGTTAAAATGAATTGCTCAGGCCGTACCGTGAAGCCGTAGGAAGTGAGCTTTACCAACTCCTCCCTAAAAACAACGCCCAGCGCCGCCAGCGCCAGCGATAAAAAAAAGACCAGCGTCCAGGCCGCGCTGAAAAATTTTACCCCATGTTCCCTGGACACCGCTTTTTCTTTTTCCAGCGCGGGAATGAATCCGGCGTTAACCGCGCCCTCTCCCACGGTGCGCCTGAAGAGGTTCAGGATGCGGAAGGCGGCGTAATAGGCGTCTGTAAGAGCCCCGCCCCCGAATACGGCCACGAGCATAGCGTCGCGCGCGTAGCCCAGCACCTTGGTGGTAAGCGTCGCGCAGCTGAGCGCCCGCAGCTTTTTTAGGAACGAGGCTGGCCGTGCCCTTTCCGTGGGGATGTCCCCGCGGGAGGGGGGCTCGTGGCGAGCCTCGTTATGGAAGCTGGCTATAGGCTTTTGAAGAGGCTCAGTCATGGCATCTTGATTTTTTCCGCATAAAATAATAAACTATACCAATATGGCTAAACTTAAGACCGGAAGACAT
>JBAXKK010000047.1:0-19878 GCA_037137395.1 Elusimicrobiota bacterium | reverse complement strand
GCCACGATGCGGTCAATAACATTCAACGAGGCCTGCGCGCTGTCACTCGCGAAAAGCGAGCAGCTGGCGCAGCAGGCGGAGGGGATAAAGCAGCTGGAAGCCGCCGAACGCCTGATCGGTGCCTCCTTTCGTCCGTCGTTCGATATAAACGCATCGCAATCAAAACAGCAGGGTTCAGCCGCGGTAACAAAGGGTTACATCTCCGGCACCTACGCTATTTTCTCCGGCATGCGCGATTATATTTCTCTAAAAGCGGCCGCCGCTAAAACCAGCGCCGCTGAACTTGATCTTATCCGCGCCCGGCAGCAACTTTACCTCGGCGTAGCCCAGGCGTATCTCAACCTGCTTGCCGCCCAAAGAGAAGCGATAATACGTCTGGAGCAGCTTAATGTCACGGGGAAACGCATATCCGAGCTTGAGGCCCGTGTTGACCTCGGCAAATCCCGCAAAAGCGAAGCTGTGGCGGTAAAAACCCAGCTGGCGCAGGATAAAGCCAGCTATCTTAACGCCGCCGCCGCCGAGCGCGGCGCGCAGCAGGCTCTGATGTTCCTGACGGGTATTGATACCGATCTGGCTCCGACCGGAGTATCGCTTCGCGGAGGGACCGCTCTTGAAACCTTTTTAAAGACCGCGCTCCTGCGCCCGGACCTGGCGGCTCTGCGCAAATCGCTTGATGCCTCAGGATATCTTCTGGACGCGCAGGACCATAATCTCTGGCCTGCGGTTACGGTTTCAGCGGATTATTACGCGGTGAACCACCCCACGCCTGATCCCGTAAACCGCTGGGATGGAACCCTGGCGCTGAAGATGCCCCTCTACACCGGCGGCGCCGCTCGGGCGCGGAAACAGGACGCCTATTCGGCAAAGCGCGCGGCCGAGCTGGCTTTGCAGATGGCGCAGAGGCAGGCGCTTACCGAAGTCCGGACGGCTTACGATGAATTTAAATATTCAGCGCTTCAAACCGTCAGCCTTGACGAGGCTCTGACGCTGGCCTCGGAAAACGCCCGCTGCCAGCAGGATGATTACAAACTCGGTCTGGTGAATAATCTCGACGTGCTCAGCGCGCTTAACATGGTGCAGCAGACGCGGCTCGCGCTTTCCCAGGCCCGCGTGCAGCAGATCTGGACGCTGGTAAAACTTAAAAACGCCGCCGGGCTGGAGCTTGAATAATGACTCTTTCCGACCTCTCAATTAAAAATCCGGTTTTCGCCTGGATGCTGATGCTGGGCCTTATAGTCTTCGGCTGGATAGGCTTCTCAAATATGGGCATCAGCCAGATGCCCGACGTGGATTACCCAGTGGTGAACGTGCGCATAAGCCTGCCCGGGGCGGCCCCCGAGATCATGGAAACCCAGGTCACCGATCTGATAGAGGGCGCGGTGATGGGTATACAGGGTATTAAGGAAGTTTCCTCCAGCTCAAAACGGGGAAGCGCGAACATCACTATAGAATTTGAGCTGGGCCGCGACATAGACGTGGCCATGCAGGAAGTGCAGTCCAAGATCTCCCAGGCGCAGCACGACATGCCGCGCGACATAGATCCGCCGTCCATCAGCAAGACCAACCCGGAGGATCAGCCCATCATACGCGTGGCGCTCACCGGTGATAACAGGCCGCTTAAAGATCTGATGGCCTTCACCAATGATTACCTTAAAGATAAATTCACCACCATTTCCGGAGTCGGAGACGTGGATATGGGCGGCTACATAGATCCCAACCTTCGCATCTGGCTGAATATTGATGAGCTTAACGCAAAGCAGCTGACCGTGAGCGATGTGATCTCCACGGTGCAGAACCAGCACGCCGAAACGCCGGCCGGGTACATCGATACCGGCAAGAAAGAGTTCAATGTGCGCGTACTCGGAGAGGCCTCCACGCCGGAGGAATTTTCACGACTGATAATCACCGGCCGCGGCGGCTCCTCCATCTGGAAAACATTCCGCATAAAAGATGTGGCGGAAGTTGAGGACGGCCTGGCGGATATCCGCCGCGTCTCACACACCAACGGCAAGCTTTCAGTGGGTATCGGCATCATCAAGCAGCGCGGCTCCAACGCCGTCGCTACGGCGCGCGCCGTGCGTGCCAGGGTCGCCGAGCTGCAGAAAACTTTGCCGAAGGGCATGGCGCTGCAAGTGGTCAACGACTCCACCCGCTTTATAGAAGAATCCACCCGCGAACTGAATTTCACCCTGATACTCTCCGCTATTTTCACCGGCATAGTCTGTTGGGCTTTCCTGGGTTCCTGGTCCTCCACTATAAATGTTCTGCTGGCCATACCCACATCCATCATCGGCGCCTTCCTCATACTTTATTTCATGGGATTCACCCTTAACACTTTCACACTGCTGGGATTGTCGCTCGCCATCGGTATAGTGGTGGATGACGCTATCATGGTGCTGGAAAATATCGTGCGTTATAACGAGCTGGGCTATGGCCGGGTCAAGTCCGCCATAATCGGCGCGAGAGAGATAACCTTTCCCGCCATGGCCGCGTCGCTGGCCATCCTCGCCATCTTCGTGCCCGTCATCTTTATGAAGGGCATAATCGGAAAGTTCTTCTTCCAGTTCGGGGTTACAATGTCGGCCGCGGTGCTGTTATCGCTCCTGGAAGCGCTGACGCTGTCTCCGATGCGCTGCTCGCAGTTCGTTGACGCCGAGCGCGGCGGCGCCTTCGGCAAATGGATGGACGGCCTCTTTAGAAAGACGGCGGCGTATTACCGCGGAGTTCTGGAGCGCCTGCTCAGACACCGCTGGAAAACGCTGGCCGCCTCGGCGCTGGTATTCGCGGCGTCCCTGCTGATAGCCTTTAAGCTCCAGCGCGAATTCACGCCTTCCCAGGATCAGAGCCAGTTTATGGTGCGCCTGCAGGCCCCTATCGGCTCCTCCTTCGGGTTCACTTCGGGGGCGGTGGCACAGGCTGAAAAATGGGCGGGGGAGCAGCCTAATGTAGTTTCCTATTTCGGCATGGTGGGCGGCGGCGACATTAATAGCGCGATGATGTTTATAAATTTAAAGCCGAAGGGAGAGCGCGTGCCGCTTAAACCCGGCGGGCGCAAGCCCACCCAGCAGGAATTTATGCAGTATACCCGCAAGGCTCTGAAGGGGTTTGCGGGCCTTGAGCGCATCTCAATACAAGATCCGTCGCAGGCAGGCTTCACGGCCAAGCGCGGCTATCCGGTGGAGATCAGCGTGCGCGGATCCGACTGGGACAAGCTGGGAGAACTCAGCCGCGCGCTGATGGCCCGCATGATAGCTTCCGGCAAGATGGTTGATGTGGACACGGATTACCAGACCGGCATGCCTGAGATACAGGTGGTGCCGGACCGCGACAAGGCCGCGGCGCGCGGCGTAAACATGGCGGTTATAGGAGATTCCATAAACGCCATGATAGGCGGCCTGCGCGTGGGCAAGTTTACCAGAGGCAGCAAGCGCTACGATGTAAGCGTGCGGCTCGTGGATAAGGATCGCCGCAGCGCTTCCGACATCGGCAAGATCTGGGTGCGCAACAACCGGGGCGAACTTATCCGCCTCTCGGAAATAGTGAACGTCACCGAGAAGCCCTCCCTGATGTCAATATCGCGGCGTAACCGCGAGCGGGCCATAGGACTTTTCGCTAATCCGGCGCCGGGCTTCTCGCAGGCGCAGGCGCTGGACGAGGTTCAAAAAACGGCCAAAGAGCTGCTGCCTGACGGCTACCGGATAGTGCTTTCCGGCAGCTCGCAAACCTTCCAGGAGTCTTTCGGCAGTCTGCTGACCGCGCTCGTGTTCGGCATTTTTGTGGCTTATATGGTGCTGGCCTCGCAGTTCAACAGTTTCCTTCACCCGGTTATCGTGCTGCTGGCGCTGCCGTTCAGCGTAACGGGAGCGTTCATCGCGCTTTATATGGGCGGGCAGACGCTTAACATTTACAGCATGATCGGCATGATACTTTTGATGGGTATCGTTAAGAAAAACTCCATACTACTGGTGGACTTCACGAACCATCGGCGGCGGGAAGGGGGGATGGGCGTCACTGAAGCTTTGCTTGAAGCCTGCCCGATAAGGCTCAGGCCTATTCTCATGACTTCATTTGCCACTATAGCGGCGGCAATACCACCGGCTCTGGGCATAGGCCCGGGAGCGGAGACGCGCATCCCGATGGCGCTGGTGGTCATCGGCGGCGTGATGTTTTCCACCTTCCTCACTCTTCTGGTGGTCCCATGCGCCTACAGCCTGATGTCGCCGCTAGAGAGCCGCCATCACCAGGACGCCCTGAAAGCGGCGCTAAAGGAGTTGGGTGAAAGCGCGGAAACAAAATAACCGCGCTAGGCATTCCAATACTCCGCTAAGTATAAGTTAAAACTAAAACAAAAATCGCATGGCGCGGGTGACGGGGGATCTGGGTTAGCGAAACCGTACCGGAGTGGACTGGGCTACCAGAGGTTTGCTACGGACACTGCTTTCGCTCGGCGCTTGCATAAGCGCGCCGAGTGGGTGGAGCCTTGCGACACTGGGCCCGATCCGGAAGTGCGGCCACGGTGTGGTCGACGCATGCAGTGTCCGATAGCCAAGCAAACTGCGGCAAAGTCCACTCTGTTTTCGCGTTCCAGGCCCCCGGCAGGCCCTGCGAACCAGCAGGGTTTTACCCATAACATCTTAAAAAATCGCTACAAATTTAGGGCGCGGGATTGCGCGGCGCGGCTGGAAAAGTTAAAATGCAATAGGCATCAGCGGATTTTCAGGCTGAAAAAAAAGCGGGGGATCTTCAATATATGGCGGAAACTACCGACGAAAAACAGCTTTGGCTGGATTTCATCAAAACATTCACAAGGGCTTTGGTGCAGATAAATCTGTACACTCCGGAGCATCCGCAGGTTCTTGAGGCCCTGGAAGAAGGCCGGGAACTGCTTACCGCGATATCCGCCGCTTCACCCAACGGAGAATTTTTTCTCACCCTCGCCGACCACAAGCTTCTTGTCAACGGCTCTCCGCTTTTAGCCGCCGACAAACTGCCCAACGCGCTTAAAAACTTTTTTTCTAAATTTCACATCCAGACGCTCTCGTTCTTAAGCGGCGCCTCGCGGGAAGATCTGCTCGCTCTTTGCCAGATGCAGACCCATAAGGGCGAGGCCGACGCCTATCTCAAAGAGCACGGGGTTGACAAAGTTTCCGTCAGCCTTACGGTATACGCAAAGGTGGGTAAGGCGCCCGCGCAGGGCGGAGAAGCCGCGGGGAACCCGCCAGTCGGCGCGGCAGATAGCCCGCCGCTGGAACCGCTGGTAAAAACGCTCTCCGGAAAGAACCTTGACGCGGCGCTATCAGAACTGGCGGCCAGGGCAACCTCAGACGCCGGGGAGCAGCGGGAAGTGACCGGCCTGCTGGCTGAAAAAATTAAAGACGAAATGACAGCCATTGTTTCCAAAGCCGTTGAGGGAGTACGGCTGCAGAAGAAGAAAGTTGAAAACGACATAACCCGCACCGAGTCAGTAATTTCAGGCATCGCCGAGGGCGTCGTAGTTGTTGACAGGGAGGGCAGGGTTTTAATGATGAACCCGCAGGCTGAGACTATTTCGGGAAAAGCGCTCTCCGAGATGTCAGGCAAGAAGATTTTTGACATTACCCCGCTTGAGAACCACGTTATATCAATTGCTAAAGAGCTAGGCAGCGAAAGCAGCAGGGATATCTCAAAAGACCTTGAGCAAAAGGGCGGGAAGGAGCTTAGCGAAACAATAAAGAGCGCCACGGCCATCATACAAAACGAGGATGGCAAGATCGTAGGATCGGTTTCGGTGCCCACGGACGCGATAAAGTTAAAGCAAGTGGAACAGCTGCATCTGGATTTTATGGCCAATGTCACCCATGAGCTCCGTTCACCTCTTACCGCCATAAACATGGCCCTCAACCTGGTCGTCACGGACGACGGTCTTGGGAACGAAACAAAGGGCATGATCAACTCCGCCATCCGCAACTCGGAGCGCCTGAGCTACATGATTACCGAATTGCTGGATTTCTCCAAGCTGCAGGCCGGCAGGCTGGTGTTCCACCCCGAACGCGTCTTCGCCGAAGAAGTAATCAATGAGGCGGCGGACGCCATGAGAGCCTGGGCCGTCTCGCGGAAGCTGCGTTTCACTGTCGTTGTGGCGCCGAATCTGACCGGCATTTACGCGGACAAGCACCGCACCGTGCAGATAATGATAAACCTTATCTCAAATTCCATAAAATTCACTCCGCTGGGCGGCGCCATAGAGTTAAGCGCGGAATCGGGCGGGGAAGCGAACGCCAACTTTATTTTATTCTCGGTAAAGGACACCGGCTGCGGCATAAAGAAAGAGGATCAGGAAAAAATATTTGAAAAATTCATACAGGTGGCCAGCGGCGAAAAAGCCGGCGGCACCGGCCTGGGGCTCGCCATCACAAAAGCCATGGTGGTAATGCAGGGAGGCCGGATCGTGGTTGAAAGCGAACCGGGCCAGGGAGCCGTCTTCCGGGTGTACCTGCCCGTGTACCGTAGTCAGACTGGACACCAGACTTCGGAACAGCCCGTCGCTAAACCAGAAGAAGAAAAAGCCTGGTGGCGTAAACTGTTGGGAATATAATATGACCATAAGCTCTTTTGCGGGAAAAACCCTGCCGGCCGAAATGCTGACGGATATTCCAAAGCTTCTCTCGGCCTACTACACCGAAGTTCCGGACCCGTCGGTCCCGTCCCAGAGGATATCTTTCGGCACATCCGGGCATCGCGGCACTTCGCTGAGCCGCTCCTTTAACGAGCGCCATATCCTGGCCGTCACCCAGGCCATCTGCCTTTACCGGCTTGAGGAAAAAATTGACGGGCCGCTGTTTATCGGCATGGACACGCACGCCCTTTCCGGGCCGGCCTTCGAGAGCGCCCTGGAAGTGCTGGCGGCCAACGGAGTTGAGACGATGGTCCCGGAAAAGGGGGAATACACCCCGACGCCCGCGGTCTCTCACGCCATACTATCCCACAACCGCGGCCGCAGGACCGGCCTTGCCGACGGGATACTGATAACGCCTTCGCATAACCCTCCCTCCGACGGGGGCTTTAAATATAACCCCACTCACGGCGGCCCCGCGGAACCCGAAGTCACCGCCCGCATCCAGGCCCTCGCCAACGACCTCCTTGAGAAAAATCTTACCGGCGTCCGGCGGCTGTCCCTGGTGAAAGCCCTGCGAGCGGCCACCACTCACCGCTACGATTATCAGGGCACCTACATACGCGGCCTCGCGGATGTCATAGATATGGACGCCATACGCGGCGCGGGCCTAAAGCTTGGCGTGGACCCCCTTGGCGGAGCCGGCGTAAAGTACTGGGCGCCGATAGCCGAGCGCTATGGTCTGGACCTGACTATCGTCAGCGAGGAGGTTGACCCGACCTTTAAATTTATGACGGCCGATTGGGACGGCAAGATACGCATGGACCCGTCCTCGCCCTACGCCATGAAGCGTCTGATAGGCCTCAAAGACCGCTTTGATGTCGCGTTCGGTTGCGACACCGATTACGACCGCCACGGCATCGTGACGCGCGGCGCCGGACTTCTGCCGCCGAACCATTATCTTTGCGCGGCCATTTTCTACCTGTTCCAGAACCGCCCCAAGTGGCTTCCCGGCGCGGCCGTGGGCAAGACCGTGGTTTCAAGCTCCATGATAGACCGGGTAACAGCAAAACTGGGCCGCCAGCTGCGCGAAGTGCCAGTCGGCTTCAAGTGGTTCGTGGACGGCCTGCTGGACGGAAGCTTCGGCTTCGGTGGAGAGGAAAGCGCCGGAGCCTCTTTCCTGCGCTTTGACGGCGGGCCCTGGAGCACTGACAAAGACGCGATCATATTATCGCTGCTTTCCGCCGAGATTACCGCCCGCCTGGGCAAAGATCCTTCCGAAGTTTACAAGGAGTTCGAGCGCGAGTTCGGGACTTATTATTACGAACGCCACGACGCCCCGGCCACGCCGGCTCTTAAAGGCCTCCTCAAGCGGCTTACCCCGGAACAAGTGCCTTTCAAGGAACTGGCCGGAGAGAAAATAGAAACTATTATGACCGCCGCGCCCTCCAACAACGCTCCCATCGGGGGGGTAAAAGTGATGTCGCGCGGCGGCTGGTTCGCAGCCAGGCCGTCGGGCACGGAGGATGTCTATAAGCTTTACGCCGAAAGTTTCAAAAGCGCGGACCACCTCAAGCGCGTCTTCGCTGACGCCGAAGAAATGATAAACGGATTAATGTGACGCTGACCATAAAACTGACAAAGGATCCGGCGGATTTCCACTCCTGCGCCCAATTAATGTGCTGCACCGAGCCCTGGATAACTCTGGGGCGCGATTATAAAACCTGCCTCAAGGCCGTAAGGTCGCCTATGCGCGAAGTGTACGCCGCCAGGGCGGCCGACAATATTCTGGGATTTATAATCCTTGAAATGACAGGCACCCTTAAAGGCTACATCAAGACGGTCTGCGTGGCCCCTGAGGCGCGCGGGCTGGGCGTCGGCACAAAGATGGTGCGCTTCGCGGAGAAGCGTATCTTCAGGGAAAGCCCGAATGTTTTTATGTGCGTGTCGTCATTTAATAAGGGCGCGCGTCGCCTTTATAAGCGGCTGGGCTACAGCAAAACAGGAACGCTGAAGGATTTTATCGTAAAAGGCCACGACGAACTCCTGTTGCGCAAAACTATCGGCCCAACAACAGGTTATAAACCCTAACCCTATACCCTGTACCCTAAACCCTGTCCCCTTATTCTTACGGAGGAACACTATGGCGGAAACTAGCGGCAAAACAACAATAAGCTTTTTCGGAGCGGCGGGAGAGGTCACTGGCTCAAGACATCTCCTTGAGGCTAACGGCAAAAAGATCCTGCTGGACTGCGGCATGTTCCAGGGCCACCGTCAGGAATCCGTGGAAAAAAACAGATCTTTACCGATGCGTCCCGCCGAGCTGGACGCCGTCCTGCTTTCGCACGCGCACATTGACCACTCGGGTGGGCTGCCGTTGCTTGTCAAAAAAGGCCTGAAGGCGAGTATTTATTGCACCGGCGCGACCAAAGAGCTGGCCTCCATAATGCTGATGGACTCAGCGCGTCTGCAGGTGGCCGACGCGAAATTCTTCAACAAGGTCCATCTGTCCTCCGGAATGCGCATAGAGCCCCTCTACAACGAGGACGACGCCAGATTGACGCTTACAAAATTCAAGGCCTGCGATTTCGGCGCCGAGGCTCATCTCGCGGGGGGAGCGGTTTCCGCCAAGTTTCTGAACGCGGGACACGTCCTGGGTTCAGCCATGGTTCAGATCTCCGTTCCGGTCGGAGGCGAAAGGCGCCGCCTGCTTTATACCGGAGACCTGGGCCGCCGGGCTTCAATTCTGATGCGCAGCCCTGAGATACCGCGCGACGTGGATTACCTGATAATGGAAACCACCTACGGCGACCGCAACCACGATCCCGTGGATGACGCCGAAGTGAAATTGGAGGCCATCATAAAGCGCGCCGTCGCCGAAAAGGGCAAGATAATCATCCCCAGCTTCGCGCTGGAAAGGGCTCAGGAAATAATTCTGATCCTGGATAAAATGCGCCGCTCCGGCGCCGCGCTGGATATCCCGGTTTACGTTGACAGCCCCATGACGCTGAGCATCACGGAACTTTTTAATAAGTATAAAGATTCATTCTCCTTCGACGAGCGATTTAAAGAGTACGCGAAAATGGATAAGGACCCGTTCGGCTTTGACTACATTAATTATGTCCGCACAAAAGAGGAATCGCAGGCGCTAAACGAGACCGACGGACCCATGATAATTATTTCAGCTTCAGGCATGTGCGAAGGCGGCCGGGTGCTCCACCATCTGCGCAACAATATAGACAAAGAAAACACCACCATCTTAATCGTAGGCTATCAGGCCGCCGGCACACTGGGCCGCCGTCTTCAGGACGGCGCGAATAAGGTAAAGATCTTCGGACTTGAACACGACGTAGCCGCCAGAGTGGAGACCATGCATTTCTTTTCTTCGCACGCCGACAAGAACGATCTTGTCGCCTTCGTAAAAGGTCTTAGCCGCCCTCCGAAAAATATCTTTCTGGTGCACGGCGACATAGCCGACCGCGCCGCTTTCGCCCAAACCCTTAAAGCGGAGGGGATAAACAATACCGTCCTCCCAGATTTCGGCCAGAGTTTCGATCTGGAATAAATCGGAAAACGGGAAACGTAAGGCCGGAAAACGGGAAGCGTAAAGCGGAAAGCGTAAAGCCGTGAAACGGAAGACCGGGAAACGGGAAGCGTAAACAGTAAGCAGTAAATCCTTGCTCCTCGATATTTCATGTTTTACTCTTTCCGCTTTACGCTTCCCGCTTTCCGGCTCACGCTTTACGCTTCCCGTTGTCGCCCTGTCTTTTCCCTCTCAAATATGGGATAATAGTCATAATGACAAATAAAGAACAGCCGGCGACCGCTGGCTTTTATGGCCTCGGTATCGCTCCCAAACTCCTCTCAGCTTTAGACGCACTAAAATTCGAGACCCCTACGCCCATACAGCGTCAGGCAATACCCCACGCAGTAGAAGGCAAAGATCTGGTCGGCATAGCCCAGACCGGAACAGGCAAAACCATAGCCTTCGCCATCCCCATGATACAGCGGCTCGCCGCGATCCCGGGCAAAGGCCTTGTTCTGACTCCCACACGCGAACTTGCGCTGCAGGTCAGCGAGGTTTTCCGGCAGTTCGCCCCAATGATGGGAATAAGCGGCTGCGTGATCATCGGCGGAGAAAGCATAAGTTCCCAGATACGGGAACTGCACCGCAATCCGCGCATTATCATCGCCACTCCCGGCCGCCTGCAGGACCACCTGAACCAAGGCACGGTCAAGCTAAGTGATGTTAAAGTTATCGTGCTGGATGAAGCCGACCGGATGTTTGATATGGGCTTCGCCCCGCAGATAGAGCGCATATTGCGTTCCGTCCCGAAGGACCGCCAGACCATGCTTTTCTCGGCCACCATGCCCGACGAAATAATGAAGCTGGCCGGCCATCATATGCGCTTGCCCACGCGCGTGGAAGTGGCGACGCAGGGCACCGTAGCCGAAAAAGTGGAACAGCAACTTTATGTGGTCAACCGCGCGGCTAAGCCCGACCTGCTTAATAAGCTTCTTCAGACCTACGGCGGAAGCGTACTGCTCTTCGTACGGACCAAGCATAACGCCCGCAAGATAGCCGTCCTCATCCGCGAGATGGGGCACAACGCCGCCGAGATACATTCCAACCGCTCGCTTAGCCAACGCCGCGAAGCCCTGGACGGATTTAAGTCAGGCAAGTACCGCATCCTGGTGGCAACCGACATCGCCGCCCGAGGCATAGATGTTACCGGCATAGAACTGGTTATCAACTACGATCTGCCCGACGACGAAAACAATTACATCCACCGCATCGGCCGCACCGGGCGGGCCGGAAAATCGGGAAGAGCCGTTTCATTCGCGGCCCCCGACCAGGCCAACGAAGTCCGCAGCATAGAAAAACTGATACGCATGCCGCTGCCGATAATAACCCACCCCGATATGCCGCCGGCCAGCTTTCACGGCCCCGCGCGCGCCCAGATAAAGCCGGGACAGGGCAGACCCTCCGGCGGCGGAAGCCGGCGGACGCCAGCGCCGCGCCCGGCCCGGCCTGGAGTCGGTTATCAGCGCCCCTCATCGGCGCCTAAATCCGCCTTTAAATCTTTTCCGGAGCGAGGCAGAAGCAGCGGGAACGCGGCCCCCGGCCGCAGGCCCGGGCCCGGCAGGAACGCCTCCGGACCGGGAAACAAAGCTCCGCACCGCCCGGCTTCCGGCGACTCAAGAGGCCGCGTGAGCCAGTCCGCCTATTTTGAAGGCGAGGCTCCCAGCCACAACCGGCATGATTCCCGGCGCGGCGGAACCAGAGCGCCCCAGAGAGACCACGGCCAGCCGCGCGAGGAAATAAAAAAAACCCCCGGACAGACCGGCTGGTTCTCAAAATTCCTGAAAAACAAAAAAAACAACATATGAAGAAATTCCTGAAAGAACTGACACGCAACATCTTCAGTAAGTCGCCGGTAAAGGACGCCGAGAAGATCCAGGAGCCCGGATTCTACGGCCTCGGAATAGCGCCGAAATTGCTTGATGTCCTGGATAAACTTCACTTCACAGTGCCGACACCGATACAGGCCCAGGCAATACCTCCGGCGACCGAAGGCAAAGATGTTGTGGGCATAGCCCAGACAGGAACCGGCAAGACGATAGCTTTCGCCATCCCTATGGTGCAGCAGCTTTCAGCCAGGCACGGCAAAGGCCTGGTACTTCTGCCCACGCGGGAACTCGCCATACAGGTTAACGAAGTGATGCAGCAGTTCGCGCCCAAGATGGGAATGGGCAGCGTGGTGCTTATCGGCGGGGAAAACATAGACCGCCAGATACGCGACCTCCGCCGCAATCCCCGCATACTGATAGCCACGCCGGGCCGCCTGCTGGACCACATGGGCCAGGGCACGGTAAAGGTTAACGATGTTTCCATTCTTATTTTGGATGAAGCCGATCGGATGTTCGACATGGGCTTCGCCCCGCAGATCAACCGCATAATCGCGGCTCTGCCCAAGGACCGCCAGACTATGCTCTTCTCGGCCACCATGCCCGACGAGATAATGCGGCTGGCCGGCAAAAACATGAGAATGCCGGTACGCGTGGAAGTGGCACGCGCGGGCACGGCCGCCTCCAATGTGGAACATGAACTTTACATCGTCAGCAGGTCGGTTAAGCCGGCCATGCTGGGCAAGATACTGGACAAATACTGGGGCTCGGTGCTTCTGTTCGTGCGCACGCGCCACGACGCGGCGCGCGTGGCGGACATGCTGCATCACATGCACCACAGCGTGGCGGAGATACATTCGGACCGCTCCCTTAATCAGCGCAAAGAGGCGCTTGAAGGTTTTAAGACCGGTAAATACCGCATTCTGGTGGCAACTGACATAGCCGCGCGCGGCATAGATGTGGCCGGTATAGAGCTGGTCATCAATTATGATCTGCCCGACGAATACGACAATTATGTGCACCGCATCGGCCGCACCGGCCGGGCCGGGCACGCTGGCCGCGCCATCTCGCTGGTCACTCCCGGGCAGGGCGGCGATGTGCGCGCCATAGAAGCGCTCGCCCGCATAACTATTCCGGTGGCCACGCATCCCGATATTGTGCCGGAGCAATTCAGCGCCGGGGCGGAACTTTTTGAGAAGAATCAGGAAGCCCTTAAAGGCAAGGGCGGGAAGAATCTGCTGACCAGCTTCCGCATGGGCCGCAGAAAGATTCCGAACAAAAAGTACTAGGGCAGGCTTAAGGACAGCGCTCCAAAGGTTCGCGGGTGCCAGGGGACTGGAACGCGAAAACAGTGTCGGCCACACCGTGGCCGCACTTCCCGTCCTCCGCCTCGCCGCTATGCAAGTCTCGGCGTCCGGAGGGTTTCGCTAACCCAGCTCCCCCGTCACCCACTCCAAAGATCACATTATTGAAGAGGCCAGGAAATCACAAGTTGGGTTGCTTTTAAAAACCAAATGATATCCATTGTCATTTTTTTATTGTTGCTCATCTCGCCGTCGGGGGTTATGGCCGCCTCTGATAGAATACCGGCTTATCAACAGCCGGATACTTACCGCTTTGTTTACGACCTTAAAGGTCAGGGCAGCATGGAATCCGGCGTAAGCCTGGCCTGGAACTCAAGCCTGCTTCTTTACCGTGGTTCCAATTATCTGGCCGCCGAGGCTGGTTTGCACGACCACTGGTATTCCAGGCCGTTCTTTCTGCCGATGATCAGTCTCGCTATTCCAAACCCCAAGCAGTTCCTGCATGAATATTACGGCCACGGCTCGGCTTTGCGCGAATTCGGTTTCAATGATGCAAGTTACAAGTGGGGTTGGTTTGATATGTTCTCCGCGGACGGCATGGCGGATTCGCAGCGCGTCCAGCTTGAGGGCACATACGAGGAGCAGCAGCTCTGGCTGGGCGGAGGGGTGGCCGCATCCCAGCTTTACCTGCTTGAAGCCGAAAAGGATATGTATAGGAAAGGCCGCGGAACGCTTTTAATGTTCCTGCCGATGCAGGCGGCCATGTCGGACATGTCTTATCTGAAAGACGGTCTTAACGCCGACGCCCTCTTTGAGAGCAACGACGGGTCCTCATGGCTCGCCAATTTTAAAGGACAGCATAACAACGACCAAGCCCTTACCGCTAAATTCGCTGACAGATCCAGAAATGCCATAAACGCGGCCGCCATAAACCCGGTCATCCCCTGGCTGGCGGTTACCTGGCTGCGCTACCTGTGGACCGGAGACGATTCTTTTTACGCGCCAATGCTGCCGCTGGCCGGCCTCAAGTTCGGCTTCTCTCCCAAAGTAAACCTCACGCCGCTGGGTCCGGAAAATTATTATTATATTTTCATCGCCCGCGAAGGCAACCTGGCGTCACTCTACTATCGGACCGGCACTTCTCCGGAGGGCGCGGTGAAAGGTTATGGCGCGGAATTCGGACCGATAAAAATAGCCGGATTAGCGCTGACGCCGGGCTATGACCAGTGGACCCTGCCGGCGGCAAAGAGCGCCGGATTTAGATTTTCCCGCAGCGGTTATAACGCCCAGTTAAAATTGGACACTCCGCTTTACAAAACATTAGGCTTAACCGCCAAAGCCGCGTACAAGACCGACGGCTACATGCTGGGCCTACCGACGCACTCCGGCTTCCACGGCTACGCCGGCATATCCCTAAGTTTTTAATTAAAGTGACAAAATTAAAGTGACACACAACTTAATTCGCACCACGCGGAACAATTCCTTTTAAAATTCAAAAAAGAAAGCTACGGCACCCCGACACTACGCTGTCGGGGTGGCCTGCTACGCTATTGATGCCAGTAGAGAAAGGAGGGCTTATGTCACGCATGGCCAGGGTGGTAGCGCCGGGATATCCTCATCATATCACACAGCGCGGGAACAGGCGGCAGAAGACTTTCTTCAATGACGGGGATTTTAAGCTTTATCTCCGGTTAATGAAAGAGTGGTGCGGAAAATGCGGGGTTGAAATCTGGAGCTATTGCCTTATGCAGAACCATGTCCACCTGGTTGCCGTGCCGCGGGATGAGGCCAGCCTGGGGCGCGCAATAGGGATGGCTCACTGGCACTATACCCGCCTGATAAACGCGCGAGAGGGCTGGAAAGGCTGTTTGTGGCAGGGGCGGTTCGCGTCCTATATCATGGATGATGCCTATCTTTGCACCGCGGTCCGGTATATTGAATACAACCCGGTACGCGCAGGGCTTGTTGCGCATCCTTGTGAGTATCCATGGAGTAGCGTCCATAGCCGCCTTTCAGGGCAGTCTGATCTCTTAGCACGCCCGGCGCGACTGAACGAAATTCTTGCCTTGCGTGGTCCTCTTGCGGATTGGGATCTGGAACAAGAGGAAATTGACAGGATAAAAAAGCATTCTTCAACAGGGCGGCCGCTGGGTGGGAAAGAGTTTATTGCTGCTTTGGAAGGCAGCTTGGGGCGAAAGTTGACTAAACAGCGTCCAGGCCCTAAGCCAGGAAACACTGAATTAAGTTGTGTGTCACTTTAATTCCACTTTAATTCTAATTCTAGGGCCGGGGTGATCCTGCGGGTCTGGCCATACCGAAGAGTTTATCGTATTCCTGAAGATACGGCGTCACATACTCAGGTACAACCGTAAAAATAGTGTTCTCGGCGTTGATCTGTTCGGCTGTATCGGACCAGTTGAAAGCGCCGTTGATCAGAAGTACTCCATCCAGCACCGCAAACTTATTGTGCATCAATCCCTTCTCCACGCGGCCTTCCAAAAATTTCAGTGCTATCCGCCTGGCTATCGTTTCCTTATAAAAAGGAAATTTGGAACCGGCATGAAGCGTCATCCGCACCTTAAGGCCGCGCGCGCCGGCACGAAGCACGGCGTCCATGATCGGCCGAGAAGTCAGCGTGAACATCGCGACATCCACTGAAGAACGGGCCGCGTCTATGGCTTTAGCGATTGTCGCCTCAGTGCCGCCGCGGGGGGAGAATATATACTTAGGGAACAGAACCCCGTTGAAATTTACAGAAGGGTTGGGGTCCGTCGGCAGCGGGCCGGCCTTGGGGACAGGTGAAGCGGCGACCAAAGGGGAGCGCCCCTGGTTCCACATCCACTCAAAATTATCCTGATAACCGCGTATTATCGGCGCCTCGTATACGAACATCATGTTCTCGTAGCTGGAACTTTCGGCGGAGGATGTCCAGTTGGCCGATCCCATCTGCAGGGCTGTCCCGTCGAAAACGGCATATTTATTGTGCATAGAACCGGAACCGCCGCGGCCCTTCATCACCTTAAGATCCATACCGCTGTCTATAAGATATTTTATCTCTCTGCCCACGGTGGGGAAGACATGGTCGTAGTCTATCATCACGCGCACTTTAACGCCGCGGCTCCGCGCCCTTACCAGCGCCTGCGCGGCATCGGTAAGCTGAAGATTGTAAAGAGCTACGTCCAGTGTGGACCTGACGCTGTCTATGGCTTTCACCAGCACCGGGCTTACGCGGGTGGTCTCGGTGAAAATATAAAGTGGTATCCCTGTGGAATCGTACCGCCCGAATACCGGCGCGGGTGTGTAGACCGGCTTGTCGGGAACTGGCAGCTGAAACGCAATATCCTGCGCCGCTTTCAGGTCCTGGTACCGGACGGTCTCTAATAAGGGGATGTCAGCCGCGAAAAGAGAGGAGAACGAAAAAAACATCAAAGCCGATAACTGAAGAGCCTTTTTCACTGTCTTGCCTCCGTAGTATGGTGTCGTATCTATATAATAGCGGTTAAGCGGGATTCCCCGATAGAGTCATTAGTCCTATCAATTAAGCGACAAAAGACCTACCCGCAATCCGGATACAATGGGATCACGGGTAAGTATTTAGAGGTGGTATTGGCGGATTTTAACCTAAGGAAGCTGGCTGGTTTATCTTATGCGTAAATGCTAAAAATCAAGACCTGGCCCCGATTATGATAAATACTCATTGAATTAAGTGTGTCACTTTAATTAATTGTCACTTTAATTAATTAAGTTGTGTGTCACTTTAATAGATTTGTCACTTTAATAGATTACTTTAACAGGTCATAAGCCGGCGCGGAAACAAGTCAACGCTCAAGCCCCTCCAACAACAGAGCCGCCTGAACAGGCGTAGGCAGTTGTCCTTTTAATTCGCGAGGCACACTGCTCACAACTTTATAAGCGGCTATACCTATCGGCTTTTTAGATTCGCGCAACGCGTATTCAACAATAGTCCTGTTTTTATCTCTGCACAAAATTATACCTATAGATGGATTCTCTTCCTTGGTCTTAACTTTATCGTCCAACACAGCCAGATAAAACTGCATTTTGCCCACATATTCCGGCAAAAATTTCCCAGTCTTCAGTTCAACCGCAACCAAGCATTTCAAATGCCGATGATACAGCAGTATGTCTATAAAATACTCTTCACCACCCACCTCAAGCCGGTACTGGCTGCCGGCAAAAGTGAAGACCCCTCCCATCTCAACAAGAAAGCGATTAACCTTGGTGATAAGTGCGCTTTCAAGCTCTCTTTCGCTATGCTCCTCTCCGAGACCGAGAAAATCAAAGGTGTATTCGTCTTTTACGGCCAACCTGGCTTGATTGCGGACTTTTTCCGGCACGGTCTTTTCGAAGTTCGTCTGGTTCAGCAGATATTTATTATAAGTTTGCGCCTTAATGTTTATGGCAAGAATATTTTTAGTCCACCCGTATTTCCTGACCATGCGGATATAAAATTCCCGTTCAAGGTCTTCCTTGCATGACTCAAGTATTACAATATTTTTAGCCCAGCTTATTTCTTGCACCAATGGTGCAAGTTTCGTGTTTCGGGAGTAATGCAGGTAAAATTTTCTCATGCGCCAAATATTATCTCTCGAGAAGCCATTTACGCCCGGGAACTCCGCCTGTAAATCTTTAGCCAGTTGCTCCACAACCGACTTGCCCCAGGTGCCACCCCTCTGCCGCTCTTCAATAATTCGCCCGATGTCCCAATACAGGCCAATAAGTTCCTTATTTACAGCCTTTAGCACGGAGTATTGGGCGGAGCGAACCCGCGCTTTAATTTCAGTCAGTAAAATCCCGTAGTTATTCAATAAGTTTTTAGACATATTCCCTCCCTGTAATGCATAGTCACTGCTAGAATAGTCTACATCAGGACCCCGACAGCGTCCTGTCGCCAACCTGGAAGCAGATTTTCATGTTTCCTCAGCCTATGGCGGCAATTATTTTGTTTAAAATACGCCTGACACCTTTTGGCCCTCATTAAATTCCCTAGGCAGTTCCGGGGTATGTAAAACCCGGAAGTGACACATATACGGCCCATTACACGCGCCAGTAGCCACTTCATTCCCATCTGCTAAAAATCAAGACCCGGCCCCGATTATGATAAATACTCATTGAATTAAGTTGTGTGTCACTTTAATTGAATTAAGTTGTGTGTCACTTTAATTGTGGTCACTTTAATTGTGTCACTTTGGTTACATTGGCCGCTTGTTGAGGCAGGCTGAAACTGGGAAGTTCATAATTCCTTCGGGATTCGTAAATACAAGCCTGCTAAACTATAGTGTCTGCAAGCAAAACTCTTGCGATAAACATAAAGGCGCGACTTATCATAGATAACGCGAAATTATTTATATATAATAGTGTTTGGCAGTCTGGCTTTAGGAAACAAAAAATTAATGGTTTGGCCTTATTTATGAATAAGGGATGGGGTAGAATAATATAGGGTAGGAATAAGGATTAAGTGATAAGTAGTAAGTGGTAAGTGGTAAGTTTTAATCGGTAATATCTTATAACTTACAACTTAATCCTTACTACTGACAGCTCATCCTTAATACTGACAAAATGAATAGCATTAAACGACTGATAATAATTAATATCCTGACGGCGCTCGCTTTTATGGCGCCGGCATTGTCGTTTGCCGCCCCAAGCTTAATTTCACCGGCTAACGGCGCAACGGGCGTTTCACAGAGTCCGACGCTGGTAGTGGCAGATTTTACCACTGGAGTTCCCACACAGTATTTGATTCAGGTGGCCCCTAACGCAGATATGTCCGGGGGGGCGACATTCGACCAGAGCGTGGCGCGGACATTCGCGACAGGCGCATTCACCGGGGCCAATGCAACTATTTCGGTAACAAACGACGCTTACTCATCAGTAAGCACGGGCACCTTTGTTTATTATTCTTCCTCAACCCCTAAGTTAAGCGCTAACACTGTGTATTACTGGCGCGCGCAAACAGTAATTCCCTACTCCGGAACCTGGTCAAGTATTAACAGTTTCACCACCGGGAAGTTTGCCTCCACCAGTCCGGTAAATCACCTGGCTATAAGCGGCGTAAGCATTTTTGGCGCGAGCAATACTGGACTGGCCAATATTGGCTTTACCATAGCCGAGAACAATGTAACAACCGGCACCTCAGCAGGCCTCGGTGCGTATAATACGGCCGACTGGGTATTTATAAAGTTTTCCACTATGTCGGGGGCGGACGGAACCTGGAATCATGCGACGCTGACCGGCGGTATTGTGGGCGCGGGGGCGACACTTACTACCCCAAGCGATAAAAAGGGTGTTTACCTGAACCACACGATAGTATCTTCTTACTGGACTGCGGGAACCACCGTCACCTGGGATTTCGGCGCGGACGGCGTTGACGGCAAAAGCGCCATAGTGAAAGTATTCGCCATCGCCATGGTAAAAGTGCCCACCGGCAGCTATGTGCATAATGTGAATGGAGTAAGCGGGGGCAGCAACAACTACGGCAACGGCTCGGAAGCCACAGTTACCGGCCCTGGAACAGTAACAGGCACCGGCACCAACAATCTTCCTAACGGCGCGCCG
>JBAXKK010000046.1:0-19943 GCA_037137395.1 Elusimicrobiota bacterium | reverse complement strand
TGCACCAGCACGTAGTTGGAGTAGATGCCGGAATTGATGAAGTTTGAGAGAACGAAGTCGATGATGCGGTATTTGCCGCCGAAGGGTACGGCGGGCTTGGATCTTTCCTTGGTAAGCGGATACAGCCGCTCTCCTTTGCCGCCGGCCATGATAAGTCCGATTGTTTTCATAAGTTCTCCATTTATCGTAAAACGTAAAACAGAAAGCGTAAAGACGCGGGCTGAAAAAACAAAATTGCTCTACTCAGGCTCCGCTTCAGCTTTACGCTCAACTAAGCGCGTCCAGGATTTCCCTGAGGTCCCGGCCTATGCACAGGAACACGGGTTTATCCACCGCCGTGTAATTTTTGATACGCTGTTCCCGGAGCTCCCGGGTGGCCGAAACCAACTCGTCCAGATGTCGGGCTTCCCGGGTGACTATCATTTCCTGCT
Source organism: Elusimicrobiota bacterium (assembly GCA_037137395.1). GTDB lineage: Bacteria > Elusimicrobiota > Elusimicrobia > Elusimicrobiales > UBA9959 > YA12-FULL-51-18. Next base: position 19,512 of record JBAXKK010000046.1, on the reverse strand, counting down.
CATCAAGCCCGTAGGACTGGAAGAAATTTTCCTGTATTTCTTTGTACTTGGTTATGACCGCCGACCGTCCGGCCAGCAGTTTCTGCCGCTCATCCTCGGATAGTTCGTACCACAGGTGCGATTTTACCACCGGGTGGAGGAGCATGAATTTGTGGCGGCCAAAAGTGTCCTTGGGCAGGAAGCCGAACTCAAGTTCCCTTTTCAGCGCGGCTGCCTCGTCAGGGTGATAGACGCCCAGGTAGGAGTGGGTGGCGTGGAAATACCGGCCTACGCCCACCGAGAAAGTCTTGGCGCAGATATCCTGCAGATATTCCAGGTTGTCGGAAATACGCCAGAAGAGGATGTCGGCGTCCGCCCGGAGGCCGGTGGTCATGTAGGTCCGAAGGAAAACTTTTTCCTGGCAGGCGCCCACCATGTTCTCAAATTCCTGCTTGGCCGCGATCTTTTCATTGGAAATGAGACGCCTAAACTCCGGGTCCAGCCGCAGGAATAGGAAGCTGGAAAAAATATTATTTACTTTTTTTGATCGGTCCATCTGTTTTTTTCTCCGCGGCTTTTTCGGCTTTGGGATGTTGAAAACTTATAAAACGCATGCCGGGCTTTAGAACTTCGATCTGGGACTCTGTGGAGAGACCCGTCTCCACTTCCATGATGAGGTACTTTCTGCCGGATTTTTCCATCAGCGCCGTCCTTGGCACCAAAAGCGTGTTTTCGCTTTTCCCGACTAACAGGTATCCGTCGAACTGCTCTCCGATTCTGATGCCGCTTCGGAGAGCGGTTACCTCCAGCCAGAGACGGTTGAAGTAGGGGCTTTCCTTCAGGCGCATAAAGTTTACCAGCGTCGCTTTAAGTTTTATATCGCTATCCTTTCCATATACCAGTTCGGCGGTCATACCGGGGGCTAGTTTTGAATAAAGTTTTTCCGTATTTTTGCCTACGATGGCCACTTTTTTAGCCACGGTGAACAATCTATCGCCTCTATTTATTTTGGTCTTAGGCTCCACATAAATATTGGTCACTATGCCCTGGAATTCAGGCTTTATAGGGTGATAATCGTAGATTCCCTGCCAGCGTTTTTTTGTCTGTTCCTTGGAGTCCTCTCCGGAGGAATCCAGAAGGGCCGCCATCTCTGTGGAGACCACGCGGGCAAGCACGGTGTCCACGCTTACCAGGCTCAGTAGTTCCACCATGACCTCTTCTACGCGGCCGTCGAAAGGCGAGTAGATATCATAGGTGTCCTGGGCGGTGGACAGCCCCGTCACCTTGGTGTAAACTTCCAAGTCGTCCTTTTTAATAACCTGTTCTGTTTGGCCCACCGTCACGGGCGGGGCGGGTTCGGCCGCCCGGGAGAGCGGAACCGCCATGAATAGCGCGGCGATAAGCGTCACAGTTTTATGATGTTTGTTTAGCATTGGTTTTTATAAAGGCTTCCCAGGTCCATGGCATCCTGGCTTTGAATATTTTAGCTATGGCGTTTGCGTACTCCTGTATTTCCATTTGCGCGTGCGCGTCCATCCTCAGAGAGAGAAAATTCATCAGGCTGCGCGCATTAACGGTCCAGTGAAATTGGGTGTATTGGGCCACGGGGAGCGCCATGCGTGCCATCTCGCGCGCCACGCCGTTCTCCAAGAGGCTGCGATAAGCCGCGTAGGATGCGTCAAGGGATTTTTTATAGATCTCCAGCAACTGCCGGTTGTCTAATGCTCCGGACTTCACCGAGCCCTGTCGGTTTATCTTGTCCTGAACGCGGAATTCGGCAGGTATATAAAATTCTTCCCGGACCTCGGTATAGCGGGCGCTTACCTCGTTATAAGAGGCCATGCGGTGCCTCATCCACTGCCTGGCCACGAAAATAGGGAGCTTGATATGAAACTGGAAAACGCTGTGTTCGAAGGGGGAATGGTGGGCGTGGGCCAGCAGATATTCAACAAGTTTTTTATCTTTTTCCTCGCCCTTTGACTCGGAGCCGAAGGTGACCCTGGCGGATTCCACCGCCCGCTGGTCGCCGCCCATAAAATCCACGAGCCTGACGAAGCCCTTGTCCAGAACATTATATACATCCCCGGTCTGTTTTTCCGCCGCAACGGCCATGACTCCTCCACTCGAATATAAAAAATTTGGTTGAGGTACTTTAAAATTATATACTTTAAACTCTTTGAAGTCTATCATTACAAATACAACTCTGCAAGGATGAGTGATGCCAGATAAACTCCGTGAAACTTCCAGGCTTAAAAAAAGCCGCCGGTTTGCCGATCTTGTGAAGATTATGGAACTTCTTTTGGGTGGGAACGGCTGTCCCTGGGACCGCAAACAGACTCATAATACGCTTTTGAAATATCTGAGGGAAGAGGCTGGAGAAGTGGCATTAGCCGTAAGAAAAAAAGACTGGGAAAACCTTAAAGAAGAACTCGGCGATGTTCTTCTTCAGGTTGTTTTTCACAGCGCGCTTGCCAGGAAGGCTGGGCGGTTTTCCATTGACGACGTGATAGAGACGATAAACGCTAAATTGGTCAGGCGCCATCCGCATGTTTTCGGCGGGCATAAACTAAAGACCCCCGCGCAGGTTCTGGTTGAGTGGAAGCGGATAAAAAAACTGGAAAAAAGCCATAAAAAGATGAAGAATTTATGATTGATGTTAAAAAAATTGCGCGGCTGATACATCCCGAATTCCGGTTCGGTTCAACCAAACTGGAGCAGGCGCTCAAGCTGGTGAATCTTGGTGTTGGCGGATTTTGCATTTATGGCGGTTCAGTGGATGAGGTCTTTGAGACCGTAGGGATTCTCAGGGCCGCTTCGCGTACGCCGCTCCTCATTTCTTCCGATTACGAGAACGGCGCGGGTCAGATGCTCTCCGGCGCCACGGAGTTGCCGTCCAATATGGCAGTCGGCGCGTCCGGCTCGCCTGACATCGCACGCCGCAAGGGTGAGATTACCGCGGTCGAGGCAAAAGCTCTTGGAGTGGACTGGATCTTCGCCCCGGTGACAGACCTGGCTGTCAATCCCGCCAACCCCATAGTCAACTTGCGCTCCTATGGGGCCGACCCCGCGCTCGCATCCGCGCTCGCATCCGCTTACATTTCCGGGCTTCACTCCCGTAATACAATTTCGACCTTAAAGCATTTCCCCGGCCATGGCGAAACCTCCGTGGACTCCCACCTGGTCCTGCCGGTGCTGGAGCGGACGCTGGAAGACCTGGAAGGATCCGAGCTTAGGCCTTACCGCGCGCTCCTCGCTCAATCCGATTCGGTGATGGTGGGGCATTTGAAAATCCCGGCGCTGGACCCGGATTTACCGGCTTCGCTTTCCGGCAATATTATTACCGGTCTGCTGCGCGGTTCTCTGCGATACGACGGCTGCGTTATCACAGACGCCCTCAATATGAAAGCCGTTTCCGACGGCGGTGCCGCGGGGCTGAAGGCCTTGCTGGCGGGCGCGGACATCCTGCTGGCGCCTGAGGACGCAATGCAGCTTTACGAGATTCTGATCCGGGCCGCAGGCGAAGGCGTAATAACCGGGCAGATGGTGGACTGCGCCTTGTCCCGCCAGGACCGGCTGGCCAAAATGCTTTCATTGGTCCCTTTGAAGCCGGAGGGTCTTTCTCTTGTCGGCTGCGCGGGGCACAGGGCTTTCGTGCGCGAAATTTCAGCTAAGTGCCTGGCCTGGGCTTTTCAAAACAAACCTTTTACCGTCAAGGCGGGGGAAACCGTCTTCTACATGGAACCGCTCACGCCGCAGAAAGAATGGCATGGGGGGGCTTTCGTTGAAGAGCTTCTGAGGCTGGGCGTCCGGGTCGAGCCTTTTAAAGACGGCGTCAAAGGGAAAACGATAATCGGCTCTTTCTCCAGACCCAGGGCTTTCAGCGGAGCTATTAATTTGAGCGGTGCCGCGGCGGCTGAAATAGAAATGGTAGTGTCGGGAGGCGGCGAGATACTGATGGTTGCTTTCGGCAGTCCGTTTGTTTTTGACGGGTTTCACCGGCGTCTGTCCGCGGGTCTTTGCGCCTTCGGAGGTCTCGGAGATCTTCAGCGGAGCGCGGCCGCAATCCTGACCGGAGCCGCGGCCGCCGGCGGCACTATGCCAGTGGATTTGAAACTGAAATAGTAACCTGAATCCTGCAGTTCAAGGTGTATCTCATTGGTAAAATCAGAGACCAGAATTATTCTGCAGGTTTCCACGCAGCAGCGGGTCGAGGATCAAGCGCTATGCGCGATGTATCCGAGAAGGTGTATGCCTCCCGAATGTGGGCGCCCGCAGTGCGGGCGGAAAGTTGCAACTGCAACTTTCAGGCTAAATAGCGTTTTAATCTGCGAATGGCAAACGGCTGATGGCAAATGACAATTTTACTCTGCGAGCGGATTTATAATGAATGAGACTACAGCTCTTGAACGCATAAGCACCCTTGGTTTTGCCGATTACACCTGGGTCGCCTTGGCTGTGACGGTGCTTCTTGTCATCTCGTATTTCAAGGGCAGAAACGAAGCTGATACGCAGGATTACTTCGTCGCCCGCCGCAAGATCCCGGTCTGGGCGGCCACGCTTTCCTTTGTCGCCACCGAGATCAGCGCCATGACCATTGTGGGGGTGCCAGCGACCGGTTTTAAAGAGAACTGGCAGTACCTGCAGTTTTTTATCGGTTCAGCTTCGGCCAGGATTATCATCGCTTACCTCTTCATACCGGCTTTCTATAAATACAACTGCACTACGATCTATGAATTCCTAAAACATCGCTTCGGCGCCAAAACCCAGTACGCGGGCTCGTTCTTTTTTTTCGCCACGCGGCTTTTCGCCTCTGGCCTGAGACTTTACGCCGCTTCGCTGGCCGTGTCGGTTATCATGGGCTGGCCGCTGGCGGGCACATTGGCATTTTTTACATGTATAAGCATTGTTTTCATCGGCTTCGGTGGCATAAAGGCAGTGGTTTGGACCGGAGCTTTTGAAGCTCTCACTTTTTTTCTGGCCGGGTTCGCCATTCTTGGATATCTTTACTTTCATATCGACGGAGGTATGGGAGCGATAACGGAAATAGCGGGCAAAGCCGGGAAACTTTCGCTGTTTAATTTAGGGTGGGGCATGAAAGATCCCAATGTCTTGTGGATAGCCATACTTAACGGCATCTTCGGCTCCATGGCCGCTTTCGGCACCGATCAGGAACTCATGCAGCGTCTCCTGACGCTCAAGACGAGAGAGGCCAGCCAAAGGACTATAATAGCCACCATTTTCGCGACAGTACCTTTATTGGTTCTGTACCTCGCCATAGGCACGCTGCTGTTCGTGTTCTACGCCCAGAATCCGTCGCTGCCGGTGCCGGATAACGCCGACAAGATCCTTTCACACTTCACCGTGCATGTTCTGCCTGTGGGAATGAAAGGCATAATTCTGATGGCTATAATCATGGCGAGCATAGATTCCCCGCTCAGCTCGCTCTCCTCTTCTTTCATCACGGATATTTACCGGCCGCTGCTCAAGAGGGACGGGACGGAGAAGCATTATCTTCTGGTCTCTCGCCTGAGCGTGGCGGCGTTCGGCATCGTGCTGGCGTTCATCGCCTATAGTTGTCGCAGCGCCCAGGGAATGCTTTGGCTGGCCTACAAGGTCAACGGCGTGACGGCGGGCAGCCTGCTCGGCGTATTCCTGCTGGGCCTCTTGACCTCGCGCAAATCCAATGTCGGAAATGTTATAGCTATGTTCTTTAGCGCGGGGGTAGCCGGTCTTATGCTTTACCTTTCGGAAACCGGCCGTCTAGCGGTGGGCTGGAGCTGGATGATCGTGATCGGCACAGTGCTGACCTTCTCCCTGGGCTGGCTGTTGGGGGATAGCGCGACAGTACGACAGCAAGACAGTACGACAGCGCCGCACTAAAAAAACCCCCGCGGCTATAAAGCCACAGGGGTTCAAAGTCCAGATTTGCGAGACACTACACTAGTCACTGTTCACTAGCCACTGCTGTTTTAGCTGTGTTTAAGGAGCTGGTCTTTTCTCTTTATTATCTCTTCTTCCAGCTTTTCCAGTTTTTCCTTGGCTTTTTCAGTATTGTCGTCAATCCATTCATTGATCTTCTCGCGGGTATCTTTGCCCTTTGCCGGGGCGAAAAGGATGCCCAGGGCGGCGCCGATAAGGCCGCCTATCACGAAAGCCGATACTATCTCTCCGCTTCTGTTTTCTGACATGATGCCTCCTGTATCTAAATTAGCATTGCAAAATCCCGATACATCAATTCTGATACATTGTCGCGAAGTTGTCAATCCTGCGGTTTTACTTCGGGCAGTTGACGGGGCCGGGGGGGAGCGTCTGATCTATAAGCGCGGAGAGGGTTATTTCGCTTGAGTCCTCCTCGGCGCCAAGGGCCCACAAAACTTCTCTCTGGAAGCCGCCCAGGAAGTGCTCCGATGAGGGCCCGCGTTCGTAGCCGCCTACCACCACCACGCTTATGTCGTTGTAGGTGGCGAGGAATTTGGTGCCAGCTTTAGGTATGGAATTGCCCGCCCACATCATATTAAATATCCACATCTCCTCCGCTTTTGAAGGCCTCACATTCCCCACGGAGCCTTGTCCGGCTTTTCCATTTTCGGGAGGCGTCCACTCTTTGGCATACTCTGTGTCATAAACTTCGCCACAGTTGGCGCCGGAGGCAACCTTGGCAAGCATGGTGCAGGCGTTGCTGATGTGCTCGGAAATGTTCTCGCGTATAGTGCGGGGGAAGGCGCGGCCATTTGCGAAAGAGTCTTCGTCAGTGGCCAGATGGGACTCAAGAGTCCATACGCCCGTGGCCGGAAGCGTTACGGAGCGATCGCGCAGTTCCATTGTGAGCGGGTAGCCTTCGCAGGAAGCGGAAGAATCTTTGGGCGCTATTTCAGGTTCAGGGGTGGGGATATCCAGATCCTGCGCGGCAATACTATCGGTCAGCTTGAAATCTGACCAGGAATCAAAGTTTATCTGCGCGTTAGCCGGGTTGTGAAAAACTCCCGCCAGTATAAACACAAGGATAGTTGTCCGCATACGCCCTCCTATACTAAGAGTATAAGGGGCGATAGCGTGAAAGTCAAGGGGGGCGGAAGAGATGCGCTTATCCGCTTTATGACGAAAAAAACAGCGTTTATTTTCCATACGCCTGTTAATGACCGGCGGACCCGTGCCGCTTAATAATTTTCTTCTTGAAATAGATATCTTAATAGAGTAGATTATCCATAAGCCGTCAAGTAATCTGCCGGAGGTCGTCATGATTGATATAGCAAAGAACATCGCTGCCGCTCCCAGACGCACCAAAGCTTCCGTGATCAGGGAACTCCTGAAAATAACCAACAAGCCCGGTATAATCTCTTTCGCCGGCGGTCTTCCGGACCCCGAACTGTTCCCCTATGATTTTGTAGCCGACGCGGTAAAAAATATCATGGCAAAACAAGGCAGGGTCGCCCTTCAGTACGGCCCCACCGACGGCCTGCCCGAGTTTAAAGAGGAATTTATTAAGTTTCTTCAGAAGCATGAAGGCCTGACCGTTAAGCCCGCAAATATTATCGTCACTACCGCGTCACAGCAGGCGCTTGATATTGTGGGCCGCCTGTTTATTGACGCGTCAGACCCCGTGCTGGTTGAAATGCCCAGTTATATGGGCGGCCTGCAGGTGTTTAAGTCCTACGGCGCTGATTTTGTGGGCGTGAAAATGGATGAAGACGGCATAATGACGGACAATCTGGAAGAGCGGCTTAACTGGCTGCGGACCCAGGACGAGCATTATAAATTTCTGTACCTGGTTCCGGATTTTCAGAATCCGAGCGGCGTGACCCTCTCCGAAGAAAGAAGAAGAAAGGTTATAGAACTTTCTGAAAAATACAATATCGCAGTTATAGAAGACTCCCCTTACCGCCAGGTTCGGTTTGAAGGTGTCGCTCCCAAAATGATCTACCGTCTGGACAAAGAGACCAGGAATACGGACAACATTATATCGCTGTTTACATTCTCCAAAACCTTCGCGCCCGGGCTCAGGATCGGAGTTATAGTGGCGCATGAGCAGATAATCAAGAAGATGGAGATACTTAAGCAGTCGCTGGATCTCTGCTCCTCCAGCCTGAACCAGCTCATCGCCGCGGAGTTCCTGCGGTCAGGATATTTCGAAAAGCATATAGCCCGGGTTAATAAGGTCTATAAGACGAAGAAAGACACCATGCTCAACGCCCTTGCGGAGCACATGCCGGAGGGCGTCACCTGGACCAAACCCGAAGGGGGGCTTTTTCTCTGGGTAAAGCTCCCTGAGAGCATGAGCGCCGACGATATGTTTGAGGACGCCATTAAAGAGAACGTGGCTTATGTTATCGGCTCGGCTTTTCACTGCGACGGTTCCGGTAAAAACACGATGCGCCTGAACTTTTCTTACGCGACCCCGGACGAGATCGCGGAAGGCATAAAGCGTCTGGCTGTCGCCGTAAAGAAAAGACTGGTTGCGAAATAAAGAGGAATATTTTTGAGATTGCCGTTCCTTCGGTCATTTAGTCCGCTGCTTTACAGAACATGAACGATTTTACCCCAGAATTTTCAGCCAGGCTAAAAGATGCAGGCGTAGTCGGCGCCGGCGGTGCCGGCTTCCCGACTTATATCAAGGCCCAAAGCCGGGCGGAATATGTTTTGGTGAACGCCGCGGAATGCGAGCCTCTGCTTAAAAAAGATCAGAAGCTTTTTGAGCTTTTTCCGGAAAAAATCTTTGACGGTCTGGAACTTATGATGCGCTCTGTCGGCGCGTCCGCCGGCATTATAGGGATAAAGAAAAAACACGAGCATCTGATAAAACGACTTAATGGTATCGCCGAAACCCGGAAGAATATCTCCGTTGCACCGCTGGGAGATTATTACCCCGCCGGAGACGAGCAGTGCCTGGTCTATGATATCACCGGCCGCGTGGTCCCCATGGGCGGCCTCCCCATAGATATCGGCTGCGTGGTATGCAATGTCGAAACGCTTTATAACTCCGCCCTCTCCGACAAAACTCCTGTCACCGATAAGTATATTACCGTCGCCGGCGCCGTGAAGAGGCCCTGCACTATCAAGGTGCCGGTCGGCATCACTTACGCCGAAGCCGTGGAAATAGCCGGCGGCCTTAAGATACGGTATGCCGCGGGCATAGACGGCGGCCCCATGATGGGACGCGTTATAACCGATTTTGGCACGCTGATCAACAAGTCTTCAGGGGGGATAATCGTTCTGCCCAGGGACCATTCCCTGATAGTCAAAAAAGCCCAATCCAGACCAGGTTTTTCCAGGATAGGCCGGTCCGTTTGCGACCAGTGCTCTTTTTGCACCGAGCTCTGTCCGCGTTATCTTCTGGGGCATACCATTCAGCCGCATCGCGCCATGCGTTCGCTCATGTTCGCCGGCGGAGGGCGGAAATTGCACAGCGAATACGCTCTCCTCTGCTGCGAGTGTTCGCTCTGCAGCCTTTACGCCTGTCCCGAGGGTCTTAACCCGCGCGAGGTGTGCGCGGCGTCCAAGGCGGATTTGCGGGAGATTAAAGTCGGATTTAAAAATTCACCCCTTAATAATGGTCGGTCCTCCGTGCCCCATCCGGTGCGTGAGGAACGCAAGGTGCCGGTTTCCAAACTTATTAAACGCCTCGGTTTGGCGGATTATAATACCGACGCCCCCTATCTTGAACACAATTATAAACCCGAGCGCGTCAGGATAGCGCTCAGCCAGCACATCGGCGTCCCCTGCTCTCCCGCGGTGAGCGTTGGCGACCGCGTGAAGAAAGGCTGTGTGGTAGGCTCGGTGCCGGCGGATAAAATGGGCGCGCCGGTGCATGCCAGTATCGACGGCCAAGTTTTAAAGGTGAACGAAAAGTATATTGAGATAATCGCAGGTTAAACTTATGAACAACGCTATCGGCGGAGTGGAGCTTTCCAGCATAGCCAGGGGCTTTGAGGCCGCTGACGCTATGCTTAAAAACTCGGACGTGAAGCTGCTGCTTTCCAGATCAGTCTGTCCCGGCAAGTACATAATATTGATATCGGGCGAAGTGGGGGCCGTGAACTCCGCCGTGGAAGCGGGCGCCAATAAGGCCGCCCACGCGCTGGTTGATAGTTTTGTTATTGCTAATATACACCCGGAAGTTTTCCCAGCGATAGAGGGGACAGTCGTGGTGGAAGAGCTGGAAGCGCTGGGCGTGATAGAATCGTTCTCGGTTTCGGCCCTGATAGAGGCCGCCGACGCCGCCGTAAAAGCCGGCTCGGTCAAGCTTGTAGAGATACGTCTGGCAATGGCGCTGGGCGGCAAGGCCTTCGTGACGATGACCGGCAGCGTGGCCGCGGCTGAAACAGCTGTCGCGGCCGGAGCCGCCGTCGCGGCCAAAAAAGGCCTGTTGGTGGAAAAAGTCGTAATTCCCCAACCTAGAAAAGAACTCTTGAGGGAGATGATATAAAAATAGGAAAATATACCATATGAACAAAAACAGGATACCCATGATAGCAGGTAATTGGAAGATGCACCTTAACGCCAAAGAAGCGGGTGAGCTGGCCTTGGCCCTCAAAAAAGGTCTTAATCCCGATCTGCGCCACGAGGTGCTGATAGCCCCGTCCTACACAAACCTGGCGGCGGTGCGCGAAGCCCTGTCCGGTTCAAAGATTATACTTTCATCGCAGGATGTGCATTGGGAAGAGAAAGGCGCTTTCACAGGCGCGGTGTCGCCAGCCCAGATCCTGGACGCCGGCTGCACCCACGCGATTATAGGACACTCCGAGCGCCGCAAGATATTCGGCGAGAGCGACGAAGTGGTAAATAAAAAAATGAAAGCCGCTTTAGCGCATAATATCATGCCCGTCCTGTGCATCGGCGAAACCCTTGAAGAGAGGGAAGCGCAGCAGACCTACCGCGTGCTGGAAACGCAGCTCGCCGGAGCTTTCGCCGGCCTTAAGGTTGGGGAGATAGCGCGGGTGGTTATAGCTTATGAGCCGGTGTGGGCTATCGGCACCGGCAAGACCGCGACGCCCGAGCAGGCTCAGGACGCTCATACCTTCGTCAGGAAGCAGATGGAGAGGCTCTACGGCGGGGATTACGCGGCCGGAGTCCGCATCCTTTACGGCGGCTCGGTGAAAGCCGACAATATCGACACGCTCATGGCTAAGCCTGACATAGACGGAGCTCTGGTCGGAGGGGAAAGCCTCAAAGCCGATAAGTTCCTGCGGGTCATCCATTTCGAGGAAGTGCTTTAAAATATAAACAACATCGAGGACAAATCACATGGAAGAAGGATTAACCAGGGAAATAGTGGAAGAACTTAAACTCCGCGCCGAGCGTTCAAAGACGCCGGTGCCCGTGGGTATTTCAAACAGGCATGTGCATTTTACGAAAGAGGATTTTAAGGCGGTCTTTGGCGCGGACGCCGAGCCGGTCCTATACAGGCAGCTCCGCCAGCCCGGCTTTTTTGCCTGCAACGAGCTTGTCAGCGTGGAAGGCCCTAAAGGGACGCTTAAGAATGTTCGGATGATCGGCCCTTACCGGACCTATACGCAGATCGAGGTCAGCCTGGGCGACGCCAGGGCGCTCGGAATTGAACCCCCGATACGGGATTCGGGCAAACTTGAGAACACGCCCGGTATCAAAATAATCGGGCCCAAAGGTTCCGTGGAGATAAAAAAAGGCGTGATACTCTCCAAGAGGCATATCCATTTTCATCCCAAGGACGCCGAGCTGATGAAAATAAAGGATGGGACCGAGGTGCGGGTGCGCTGCGGCGCCGGTACCGAAAGGGAGACCGTTTATGAGCGGGTCCTGTGCCGCGTGTCGGATAAATTCGCGCTGGAGCTTCATCTGGATGTGGAAGAAGCCAACGCCGCCGGTCTTAAAAATAACGATCCGGCGTACATAGTGTAGGGGTTGGACACTATATAGGTGGCGGGAAGTTTTTCCGTATTAGTTTAATGGGGGACCTCTGGTAAGGATCAAAATTAAAAATTTATTGTTGCGCCGGTTTTGCGCAGCACGTTTTGATATGTGACCGCAGGGAAACCAGGCGGGAAAGTCAGGATGAACTGGCGCCATAATGAATGGCGCGTATTTCCAATTGCAAATTCACATTAAACCCTGGAGCAAAAAAATGAAGTTATTTATTACGGCATTCGTTGTTTTGTTCACGTGCGGGAATTGTCCGGCCGGCGAATATGGCGTTGTAAAGTCTACTGCGAGCCTGGCCGGACAGCAGTTCCCCAGGCATTTTAAAAGAGCCGTACGGAAAGGCGGCAAGCCTGGCAAGACGGACATAAAGCCTGTAGTCCAGACCACCGGCATAACTACCGGGCTTGTTGTGGTTTACGGGCATATTATAAAGCCTCCGTATAAGGTTCAGGTTGAGAATGGAAAGACCTCAATAAACGGCGTGCCTGTAGGGCCTGGTACAACGGAAAAAGACATTATTTCCTCGCGAGCCGGAGATTTGCTGGAAGAAGCCAACAAGATATTCTGCGAACGCAGGAAAACCGGCAATTATACAGTGGCTGCCGGCGAGATACTGGCGCTGTTTGAAAGGTCTACCGGCACGGTGATAAGCGCAAAATGGGATAAAGCCGGGGTTCCTCCAAAAGGCGTCCTTTTGGTTCACTGGAGAGGAAATGCAAGAGAGCCCGGAGTGCGTTTCAGTGCGGGTGCATGCCGGAAATATTCCGGCGTGGGCTCCGACAGTGGTATAAAGCTGATCGCAGAGAATAATCTGCGACGGAATTCGGAGTTCTATTCCAAAACGCTGCAGAAAAGTCTGGAAGAGGGGAAATCACTGTTTTTTGGTTATGACGGCAGCAACACAACTCTATCCTCCGAAACAAAAATGCAGTTTGATGAGGCCATGAAAGACGAAAGTCTGGGCCGGAAAGAACTACTGAAGAAGTTGGAAAATTTGGGATTCAAGCATCGTAGTGCGTTGGAAATAATAAAGAATTACGAGCCTGGATAATAGGATAATAGGGGACTGGATAATAGGGGACGTTGTTGAAATATTGAATATTGAACGCTAATTTTTATAAAATATTGGTATGCCAAGACAAGCACGAATAGATTTAGCCGGATATATGTACCATGTAATCGCTCGTGGAAATGAGCGGAGATCAATCTTTCTGGAAAAGGAGGATTACGAGGATTTTCTTTCACGATTTAAAATTGCCCTGGATAAAACTGGAGGGAAATGTCTGGCTTGGTGTCTTATTCCTAATCATTTCCACCTGTTGATATTGCGCGGCAAAAAACCTTTGGCTGAACTTATGAGCCGGTTAATGACCGGCTATGCTATTGGGTTTAATATAAGGCACAAGCGTTGCGGACATTTGTTCCAGAATCGGTATAAAGGAATAATATGCGACGAGGAAGAATATTTTAGGGAGCTCGTAGCGTATATTCATCTGAACCCGTTGAGAGCAAAACTGGTTAATGATTTTAAGGAATTGGGAAAATATAGATGGTGTGGGCACGGTGCTTTGATCGGAATGTGTAAAACCGGATTTTTGGAAAGAGATTATGTCTTAGGCCATTTTGGTGGGAAAGAGCAAAAAGCCATGCAAGGATATGAAGCCTTCCTAAAAGAGCGACAGGATAAATATAAAGGCGGAGAATATTCCGGTGGTGGATTGATTAAGAGTATGGGCGGGCTTGGAAATGTTTTAAGTTGCAGGAGAAGCGGGGGAAGAGAAATATTTGATGACCGTATTTTAGGGTGCGGGGATTTTGTTGAGTCGGTATTGAAAGAAGCTGGTGAATTGCCGGAATTGCATATCTTGCCTGAAGAAATAATGCGGCAGGTGTGCGAAATGACGGGAGTGAGCAAAGAGGCGATTATCGGCGGTGGTAAGGCACGAAAAGTGGTTAAGGCGCGAGCGGTGTATTGTTATCTTGTGAAAGAAAAGACCAAAATTCTAGGAGTAGAACTCGCGAGGGAGTTAGGGCTGACTTGCGGGGCAGTTTCAAGACTTATTGAGCGTGGAAAAGACTTGTCTGGAGATATTGTGGTGCTTGAATAAGCAATATTTCAACAGCGTCCCCTATGCCATATTTCAACAGCGTCCCCTATGCCTACCATGAAAACACTGAAGGGTTTTTTTATAACGGCAGCGATATTTTGCCTGACAGGAGCGGCATTTGCGGCGCAGGAAATAGGCAAAGATGGAAAAGCTGAAAAATCTGCCGATAAAATTGTCTTCAAAGATAAAGCAGCCAAAATAAAAAAGGAAATCCGCCTTGAGAACCGAGAATTCACCGAAAGCGGTAAAACGATAAGGCAAAAAATGAAAGCTCTGCGTAGCAAAGACACTAAATTTACCGTGGTTCAAGACGAGACGCGCGATGTAAATGAAGTGGACCCTTATAAAATACGTTTTTCTAGCGGGACAATTATAACATGGTATGACGAGGCTGGCACGGAAATATCCCAAAAACTATTGGGCGGTCGTTCTTATGTTGAGAAAATATCCGATAACGGAAACGTCATTATTCTTATTGACGAAGGTTTCGAAGATGTGGAGTTTGAAAAGTACTATGTCGCAGGGCAATCGACTACCGAGCCACTTAAGCAAGACAGACGATTAAAAACGACCTATTTAGCGGTGATGAATGATAAATGGGAAACACTATTTTCAACAATGTCAAGGCGAGGCGGATGGAGAATAGCAATGGTCTCCCCGCTTGGGAAATGGCTCGCTTTGCAAGAGCGTGGAAACTATTCTTCAAAGAATTTGCTTACGGTAGTCGATATCGCAAATAAGAAGGTTTTTTATGCTGAATGGGGTAAGGGGATTAAGCTAAAAGGGATTACTGATGAGGGGAAATTATTGGGAAGGAAATTTGTTAAAGATGGGGGCGGGGGGCGGAAAGTTAAATTTCATGGTGGTGCGGAAGGGTATGTCGGCAGTCAAATATGGGAAGAATACGAATGGGTGCCTGACATGAATGACTTCAAGAGCACTGGCGTTCAGAAAGAAGAAGATTAATATCTATGAATAATAAAACGAAATTCCAACTTCTTTTGTTCTTGCTTATGGTCTTTCTGAGCAACGCTTCTGTTTTATTCGCTCATATCACAGCTAGCGACCCAGGATTTTCAATATCATCGGATTTCGGGCCACGTGTAATCT
The DNA here is from genome assembly GCA_037137395.1 of Elusimicrobiota bacterium. Taxonomy (GTDB): domain Bacteria; phylum Elusimicrobiota; class Elusimicrobia; order Elusimicrobiales; family UBA9959; genus YA12-FULL-51-18. Next base: position 4,420 of record JBAXKK010000046.1, on the reverse strand, counting down.
TACAGAATGGTTCTCTAAAGTATGACTTTCACAAGGCTATTGATTACAGTGGAGTGCAATAGGGGACGTTGTTGATTAATTGACTAAGTTAAGAAAGAGGATTATGAGAATTTTGTTTTACAGGTTCAGAGTAATCTGGAAAGAATAATCAACTTGGGTTACCCCGGAGTGGCATATTGCGACGTGTGGAGAAGGGGCGGAAGCTGTTATGCCATAGGAAAAATAGTCAGTCAACTGGTCAACAGCGTACCCCATTACTTGGCTTATAGGCTCATATTTTAATGGTTCCAAAATGGGATAGTAAGGAGCATAAAATGAAATTCTCTAAACTGCTTATACTTGTGATGTTGATGGCCTGTGTGGCTTCATCTCTTGATGCGACGGAAGAACAAGGAGTGTCTTCTCCTGCACAAAAAGGGAAAGCCTATGAAGAGCAGGTTTTAATTGTTGGTAAATGGGGAGAGAAACCTGGAGAATATAAGTATAGAATGTGGGAAGGTGATTTGGATTGGCCAAGAAGTATGGTCGTGGATGATAATGAGGAGATATATATTCTCGATCACCTTAATAATCGTGTCCAGCATTACGATAAGAACGGGAAATTCCTTGGTGTAATTCCTATTGACTCTTATAAGCTTGCCAGCAATGAGGATATTAAAAGAAATAACGGACTTGAGTATCCTGCAACCTCAATCCGCGAAATTAAGTATATTGATGGTGCAATTTATGCCGTAAAAGATGAGCGCAGCGGCACCAAAAGGAGTGAAACCCTCCATAAATTCAGTAAAGGGCGTTTTTCAAAGGTTGCTGCGGCTGATGAAGAAACAAAAGTCAGGAATAAAATGTCCCGTTCTTTCAGGATTGCGGAAATAAAGGAAAAACTCAAAGCCGATAGCAAGTTTAAAGCTGAAAGCCAGAAACGCAATAATACAGTCAGTGAACGCTTAACCTATGACGGGTTTGATGCTAGCTTTGCTTTTGAGGATCAAAGCAAACATAAATGGTTTTCAAACGGCAGGGTAATTCGGGCGTATGGTCCGAATGGCAACATGCTCTTTGAAATCCTTAAAAATATGGAAACAATGATTATTTCTACACAAGCGAATCTCTATTTATTGGGGTTGTATTCAACAAAGCCTAGTGAAGATCAGGAGAAGTGGGATTTTGAAGGTTATTGGGAAGGAATAAGCGTAAAAAAAATTATTTTAAAAAAATAGCAAAACCATATGCGCACTAAATTCTTGTTATCATTTATTTGCCTTGCCATTTTAAGCGGGAATCTTTATGCGAAAACCCGCTCTGAAGTGGTCGCCGATGGGTTGTAGGGTGCAATAGGGGACGTTGTTGATTAATTGACTAAGTTAAGAAAGAGGATTGTGAGAATTTTGTTTTACAGGTTCAGAGTAATCTGGGAAGAATAGTCAGCTTGGGTTAACCCGGAGCGGGATATCGCGGCTTGTGGAGAAGGAGCGGAGGCTGTTATGTGCACAAGAAAAATAGTTAGTCGACAAGTCAACAACGTCCCCTATGACTCCCCTATTTTGTTGAGTCGGCATTGAAAGAAGCTGGTGAATTGCCGCAATTGCATATCTCGCCGGAAGAAATAATGCGGCAGGTGTGCGAAATAACCGGAGTGAGCAAAGAGGAGATTACAGGTGGTGGTAAGGCACGAAAAGCGGTTAAGGCGCGGGCGGTGTATTGTTATCTTGCGAGAGAAAAGACCAAAATGCGAGGAGTAGAGCTAACGAGGGAGTTAGGGCTGACTTGCGGGGCAGTTTCAAGACTTATTGAGCGGGGAAAAGACTTGTGTGAAAATATTGTGATGCCTGAATAAGCAATATTTCAACACCGTCCCCTACTCTCGTGATAGTGCCAGCGCGGGCGGCTATCGTGCGGTCCCCGTAAGATGCAGTATACCTTGGTGTACGCGCAGCGATAGCGAAGCGGGAGCGGCCCGCGCTTTGGCGGGACGCGTACAGGAGGTGCTTTTCCCCGTCCCCGCGAGCCGGGCGAGCAACAACAGCGCGGGAGCGAGCGGGCGGAGCGCTTGCCAGCCGCGCCAGCGGCGGGCAAAGGGCGACGCCGCGAGCATAAGATGCGGTATACCGCTTCGCCAGGAGGACGGCCTCATGCAGCCTGGTGGATATTCCAGCGGTCATAGATTTTACGGAGTTGATGGAAGGACTTTGGATAATCCTGTTATGAACAGCTACGACGAGAGAAAAAAGGAAATTTCTTATAAAATCAACTTTTGCGGCATCTGCTTCTGCGGATTCATGCCCATTAACATCTTTAATTTTAACAACAAATTTATGCTGCCCGTCCGGCAGATTCAGAGCGGTCAAATTCTGGCGAAAAATAAAATTATCATGGCCAAGACTAACAGGCTGAATCCCGGTGGCTCCCCCAAAGGAAGAATAGAAGGGGAACCCATTCTGGCTTTCCCCGACACGCCCGCCGTATCCGAAAGTGGGAAGGCCGAAAAACAAGCGGTATACTGCATCTTACGCTTGCGGCGTCGTCCTTTGCCAGCCGCTAACGCGGCTGGCAAGCACTCCGCTCGCTCGCCCCGAGGTGAGGAGTATCGGTCATATTCATCACCTCCTCTGCGCCAGCCGCCAAAGCCCGGCTGGCTCCCGGCTTCGCCGAACAACAAGAATAAGGAAGGGTGACTTAACTATGAAATTAACTTTAACCATCATGCTGGCACTTACCTTGACCCCATTAATGGCACATGGTCAAGAAAAAAGCCCTCAAGGGCGAGTGGTTCTTGAGGAAGAAGAAATAACTCTTTTTGATGACTATGGGAAAGAGTCAGAGAAATTATATGTGTCTCGAAATGGAAAGGAAAAACAACGGATATTAACTCAAGTAAAAGAAAAAACCTTGCGAAAACTGGGGGTCAACTCCATTGATGAAATAAAAAAAGAAAAAGGATTGATGCAGAAGTATAACGAAGAGAACCACAAATTAGTCAGAGTAGAGGAGATTAGACAACCAAAATTAAAATTTATTGCTGCGAATGGCAATATCGTTAAACGCATAGAGCTTGGTGAAAAAACCACTTCAAAAAAATTCAAGGATGCAACGATCAGCAAAGAATGGAATGGGTATCAAGTAAATTCCAAAAGCGCCACAATTTCAGAGAATCAAGAGTATTGCTTAATTATCGACCATCTTGTCTGGGTGCGGCACAACATCAACGATCCCAAGGAGAGCGGCGATTATGTAAAGACTTACGGAGAAGGGGCTTATGCGCCACCGCCACAAGAAGCAAAACTTGTGCTCTTAAATAATACTGGGAAAGAGCTGTTTCAAAAAAAAATTGAGCAGGGAAGTATCGCTGGCGGTCCGCGACCAGATATGGTTGTTTCGAATAATGGATCCGTTGCTTTCATGACAAGCAAAGGAGAGGGACCAGGCAAAGAAGTTTTATATGCATATGACAGGGAGGGGAGGTCGTTGTTAACTTTCCCTGACTCTGATAAGGATGTTAAAGTCCACCCCGAGGGAGATATAAACATATCTCCCAATGGAAAGTTTCTCGCGGTTAAAGCGGGATATTTGGGCGAGGGGATGCGTCTTGTTGTTTTTGATCTCACCACTGGCAAGCGGTGGAAGGCAGAAAAACCATATGCAGTTTTTGAATTAAACGACAATGGGCAAATGAAACTTGCCTTTGGGCGCGAGAATTTGGAAATTGACTTGAAGCAGCGTTTTGAGGAATAGATGCGATTAAAAATTAGACATTTGTTTTGTGTCATCGGCATTCTGCCAATCTTTTTAACAGATGTGGTGGCTCAGACGATTGTTCCACCTTGGTCATGGTCCATTAATTCAGATTTTGGCCCACGAGTACTCAGTGGCACGTGGGATTACCATGAGGGTGTTGACTATCTTGCGACCGCAGGGGAGAGCATCAATCCAGTAGAAGACGGGACAATCGCAGGGATTGGTTTTAGCGGCGGATGGTACATATCAGTTGATGGTGAACACGGGCACTGGGCATACATACATCTCTTTAGTGATGGAACACTTCCACGGAATTCTAGGGGAATTAGGGGACGCTGTTGAAATATTGAATATTTAACTCTAATTTTTGTGAAGTATTGTTATGCCAAGACAAGCACGAATAGATTTAGCCGGATATATGTACCATGTAATCGCTCGTGGAAATGAGCGGAGATCAATCTTCCTGGAAAAGGAGGATTACGAGGATTTTCTTTATTTTGGGGGGCGGAGATTTTGTTGAATCGGTATTAAAAGAAGCTGGTGAATTGCCGGAATTGCATATCTCGTCTGAAGAAATAATGCGGCAGGTGTGCGAAATAACCGGAGTGAGCAAAGAAAGAGGCGATTACCGGCGGTGGTAAGGCACGAAAAGCGGTTAAGGCGCGGGCGGTGTATTGTTATCTTGCGA
>JBAXKK010000045.1:0-20443 GCA_037137395.1 Elusimicrobiota bacterium | reverse complement strand
CAATCCACCTTAGGAAGAGCCTAATACCAGTCTAGACTCTCCCGACCACCTCACAAGACACCCGGTTATGACGGTATAGAGTGTTTGCTAAAATAACTAAAGAATAGAGTAGTCGGGCAATTCAGAACAATGGGGGACCTATGGAAGAAAATTGGGACACACTCTTGCGTGATGGGAAGTGTATTGATAATGAAAATTGTCGATTAGAAAAACCAGAGTGCGGTATTTCTGCATACCGAAGATATTTCAGGCCAAAACCTGGCGCTGATGCCACAGATGCGACAAGGTTCTTTGAAACTTTTGTCAATGCATTGGATAACGACATTAAAAGGTGTAGAGAGAAACATTTAAGTCCTGGCGATAAAAACATGATCCCCAGGGCGTTTTCCACCGCACTAAAGAGCTTAGACACACATAAGAACAAGGTTCATTCTGAGCAACCATGCGCACTGGAGTATCTGAAGAGGTTTGAAATTAAAAAGAGAATTGATTTTGTCATCGCTAATGGAACGGATAAACCGATTTTTATTGAGTTCAAAGCCTATCTTACTAATAATAGTTTCGGAGAAGCTTTTTTTGAAGCAATGCTGGCGAAAGGGGAATATGAAAAGTTTTATATCGTCACATTTTTTTGCCAAGACTCACTCAGCAAGTTGGCAAATGAACCGCAATTTAGAGATCATGTCGCCATTCTTTCATTGGATAAGCCCGGAGATGTGGAAAGGTTAATTAAGACAATTACAACCAAATAAACACTCAAATCCTTATCCGCCGCGTCGAATCCCGTTGAATGGATGCCTTAAAAGTTACGCGATGCCAACTCCTCAAAGGTGACATCATGGAGCTTGCACGCTTTTCCCCTGCTTACAGACCCGTGGTTTTCCAGTGTAAAATATTAGTGTTTTCGGGTCAAATCTGGCTGGGACAGAATATCCGTAGGCGCGCGAACTGCTCCACACTATATCCAGGTCTCCCACGTTTACGTGTTTAAGACTTGTTGTTTGATGAACTTCGGGGCGGACTATGTTGATAATAAGGCCGATCTCATCTTCACATATGCCACAAGTACGGAAATCGCGCAGTTGAGGACGCACTCTAACTGCGGGATCATCCTGCCGAAAATCTTCAAGGCTGTACGCGCAGACAATAGCGGCGCCGGTGTCTTCTGCCAGGCGGTTTAAGGCGCGCAGTATGTTGGTTTTATCTTCGCGCCGCTCGGGAAAATCTGACAGAGAATTAATCGAATCTATAAAAACAACGTCCAGCTTTTTCTTTTGTAGCTTCAGTTCATGCGCTAATTTTAAGGCCTCCGCCCGCACAGAAGCGGTTGAGGACCGCTTAGAAGCGGAAATCCAAAGCCTAGCTTTGGAAAGGCGCGTCATGGTTTTGTGAAGCAGCATCCAATCGTCCCTGGTAATGAAGCCCCGCTTAACTTTCCCGTAATCCACACCGGCCCGGCTTGCCACAAGCCTTGAGAAAAACTCAGCAGTGGGCATGTCCGGCAAAAAAACCGCAGCGTTATATTTGCCGGAAGTTATCAGATTATTAAGAACCGATGTGATAAAAGCCGTTTTGCCCTGGCTTGGCCGTGAGGAAATCAGGGAAACCTCTCCGCAGCCGAAGTGGGTGTCGGGATAAAACTCGAACCCCAGCGGGATATCCAGTGTGGAGTAGCCATTAAACTTTTTCATTGTGCTTTCCATCCACTCACGGCAAAGTATTTCTGGTTTTTTGAACATTTTCATGATAATAGTATACAGGGGCACCGCGACAGCATTGTGTCGCGGTGGTTTCCAGGGAGATGAGTATTATGTCGCCGGATTGTTGATAAAGAATAGGTCTTATAAGCCGGAAATGGAAAAGAGTAGCAATCAAATCACAAAAACTTCTTCTATACTTTTGATAAGTCTTCTCAGCGGATAATAACTCTCAAAACCCTTCTCAAGCCAAATCCGTCCGGATTCCGTCTTACTTAAATAGTGTGATTGTAGAAAAATCCAGTCTTTGTTGGGTTTCCAAGACTCAAACGATGGGTTGCCAGAATGTGAACTGGCAAAAACAAAATATTTATATTTCATGTCAGTTTTGTCTTCAATGTCTTTTTTTGCTTTTTCTAAAAGCCGTATGCTGTGTGAGCTAGTGCTGTTTTCGATAAATGATTTCACTTCCACAACTACCTTCACCGGAGAAGAGTTTTTGCCGGTAATAACAATATCTTCCACTTTGTGATCTCTAATCTTTTGATGCTTCTCAATGTTATATGGTTTCCCTTTTAGAACCCCTTGAAAAATGTCAATAAGATATTTTTCAAGTTGTGTTCCATATGCCGTTCCGTTAGCTGACAACTTCCACTCGGCTGAAAGAAGCTTGTAAAATAGTTCATCAACAGAGTCTGGATTTGTTTCCCATTGTTTAATAAGCTGATTTATAATACTGTTTCTCGTGGTTGTAATTTCCAATGCTGCTTCCTCAAGCTCCTTTATTTTTTCATCAATTTCTTTCATGGGTTCTCCCTGCAATAAAAGGCTCTTGTCACCCTATACATCTTACACCGGATTGCCGCATTTGATACATTCGTTTGCCTTATTGCCAAAACCGCAATTGTCACATAAAAACGCCTGTGTGCTGGCAAAAGGCTGGCCGCATTTCACGCATTCCGTTTCTTTGTTGCCGAAGCCGCAATTTCCGCAAAGTTGCGCCGGGATTTTTGCAAAAGGTTGGCCGCACTTAACGCACTCGTCGGCTTTATTGCCGAAACCGCATGACCCGCATAAACAAGCTTTGATTCCCATAATGGATCCCTCCCGTTTTATCTGCCTTGCTGAAGTATACAAATTAGTATCCTTTATTCCTGTACAAAACCGAGGCATTGAGCGGCTGTGCCCACCTCGGCGGCTGTGGCGGGGGCGGATTTTATCTGCTTTTTCAGTAATTCAACGCTTTTAAGCAAGTCATTATCCGAAACTTCCCGCCCGTCCCGGAGCGCCAGGGAAATCGCAGAGGCAAAGATCTCCTGCACATATGCCATGGAAAACCCTGACGATTGCCTGGCAACCTCCTCCAATACGAGGTCATTAACGTAGCCTTTGGCTTTTTTCTTTAGCAGGCGCAGGCGGCAGTCTAAATCCGGCAGAGGGAAGTTCCACACACGGTCGAACCGGCTGGGACGCAGTAGTAAGGCTGGGTCTATTTTTTCAGGGTGGTTAGTGGTGGCAATCGCCAGCACGCCCTTCATCGTGCTTAGGCCGTCCATAAGGTTTAAAACCATTGAGATATAGGCCGGGTCGGAGAATTTCTCAAGCTCCTCAATAAGAAGAATGGCCGGCGCATGCCTCGCGGCCGCGTCAAAAGCCCAGTGTATGCAGTTTGCGGTCCTATCCTGGCTGGGAGAGGGGGTAAGCAGAAATGACGGCAGGCGCATGGTTGCTAGAATTGTTTTTGCCGTAAGCGTTTTGCCGCAGCCGGCCGGCCCCGAAAAAATAAAGCCGCGCTTGTATGGAAGATCAAATTGCTTGTACATCTCCCTGGCCTGAAAGAAGGTTTCAACACCGGCTTTTAAGTCTTCCGCCATGGCCGGAGGCAGTATTACATTGTTCCAGGAAACATTCGACAGGGGAATATTCATGCCGGTCACAGTCTGAACAACTATTTTTGTGCGCTGTTTCCCTTTTTTAAGATCCAGTTTAATAATAGCGTCGTAAAAATTGCTCAAGGCATTAAAATTCTTTACAGCTATAAGAAAATAGGGGTATTGACCACGATCCTCGTAATAGAGTGATCGTACCGTTATAGACTCGTTGTTCCACACAAGGTGGTAGGTGCCGAGCCAGCGGAGTTTTTTTATTGTGATGGTGGGGGTCTCTTTATCTTCAGAATACGAAGATTCATGTGATACGTTCTGCGTTATTTCTGAATGCTTTATAGATTCCGGAGCGGTTTCCAGCAGGTCCGGAATGTTAAACAAAAAGGAACTCTCATTTTTATATATCTGCCAGCCATCGGCCGGTGGGAACTCTTTCCTGAAAAGTTTTATTTGGTTGTCAAAATGCGCGCTGTTGCTCATAATATCCCCTTATGTATATGTATAGTGTAAGAAGCGACCGCGACAGCATTGTGTCGCGGTCTTGATGCACAGGGAGATTGTTGCAGAGTGAAACTGGTGTCTGTCGGAGAGATTACTTCTTCAGGTATTCATGTATGTTGGCCCGGATTTCATCTTTTAATTCTTTTGGCGCAAGCACTGTCACATAGGGTATCCAGTGCAGTATATGGGGTATGATTTCCATTAACTGGCCGACTTTCGCTTCAAAAAGGAGCGAACCGTCTAGTTCACCCTTGGTTTTTTGGCCGCCTATCAGTTCCTGGTGTTTGAAGTAGTCCACGGCCCATTGTTCTACTTTCAGTCGCACGAGGGTTTTGCGTTCTTTTTCAGGCAAGATTCCCCAGACGCTGCGGGCTTTTTCAAGCAGTTCCGAAAGGTTCTCAGGGTAGGTAAATGTATCTGGGGTGTCTTCCAGTGCTTTAATCCTGTCCAGACGGTACTTTATGGGGCTGCCATGCCGGTTTTCTGAGATGGCCAGAATATAGGCGAAGCCTTCGGAAATCAGTATTTTAACCGGGCAGATAAGGCGGCTGACTATTTGGCCCTTGGCCTCGGAATCGTATTCAATTTTAAGTTTCCTGCGGTTTTCTATGGCGGCATCTATTCTATCTATATAGGGGATGTCTTTAGTGTTGATGAGCTTGGGCATTATGGGGATTATGTTGGATTCCCCAGGGTCGCATTCCATCAGGTGTTTGAATATGGTCCCAAATGATTTATGCATTGAAGCGCCCAGGTTCCGGGATATTTCGTGAAGAATGACGAGGGCGGCCTGCTGCTGTATGTCTAACTTGCCCTTTTTAAGGCTTACGCCGGGGGCGAATTGTCTCCAACCTGTTTTCGGGATTATAATGCCATAGCCGTATAACTCTATCTTATCTAAATCTCTTTCAATAGAGCGTTTTGTTACGCGATATTCACCAGCCAAGGATTTAAGATGTATGGGACCATCTTCCAAACGGTTCAGAATCTTGCCGACTCTATAATGTTGCCTGTCCCCATCGCTTCTTTTTGTGGAGCTTTTGCCAGTTCGGATGGCGAGTTTTTTAAAATCTTTTTTATGTTCGGTGTTTTTCTTTGATGACATATTACCCCTGGGAAGTAGCAACTATTTATAGATAGCATAATTGGGAGCCGTCAACTCAGCAGCTCCGCTCATAGAGGTATTATAACAAAAGCCTGCATTCAGCTTTCGTGGTTGACCTTGTCTGCGTATTCCAGAGCAAACCAGCATTCCGTCAAAGCAACACCCCGGCCGGTACACCTTTGGACTGGCACTAACAGCAGTTCAGTTGCCGAAAAGGGCCTGAATCGACCGCTTTTTTGATCCTGGCCCGCCGGCAGGCAGGGTCCGCCGGTTTCATTTTAGCTATCATTTAACGATGTGGGAGGGTTACCTTGAAGTGGCCCGGCGCTATCCTAAACTTTCACTTGCGCAGGAACGGCGCATGATCGCAACGGCTCAGGCCGGCAGGAAAACCGCCAGGGACGAACTTGTGCTGCGCCATATAGGCTTTCTTATGTGGTGCCTGCGGACGAAAGTCTTCAGGTGGCACCTGGAACGCCATGGCGACGACCTGTTGTCGGCCGCCATCCTGACCTTGTATCAGAAAATCCGAACATACGATCTGAACTACCGGGACCGGGGCGGGGTGTTAAGGCCCGTAAGATTTATATCGTATGTCTGGAAGCGAATAGACGGCCTGGCCCTTGACCACCTTAAGCGCGAAAGTCGGTCCGGGGTTTCGTTTGATGAGGCCCGCCATATCCCATCCCGGTCCAATCTCCCGGTTAAGATCCGCCAGAAGACCTTGCCGGCAAGGTTCCTCTGTCGCGATGGGCATATGGCCCGGGCGGGGGGAAACTGATCAGGATTTTAAGCATCAGTTTCTGGTTAAGCCTGGTACCGGAGTCCGGGTTTAGACGCAATGCGGCTTGCTTAAGGCCAAGCTGGTTGTCCATCCATCACATGCCCAAACGCCTCTATATTTCCTCAGCCCCTCGGATCCAGTCCATCCGCTTTTGTGCCAAACTCCGGCCATGAGCTCCGGGTCGGGCTGGTCAGTTCCGGTACAGTTTTGAAAGTACGCACCAAGACACCTTTGTGTAACCCCTAAAACGGCATCATGGCAGAACACTAAAAAAGCTTGCCCCTCCCGGCATCCAAGCCGCCGTCCTTATGGCCTTTTTGGGCCCCAAAAAAATATTTCAAAGCGACAAGACGCTGTCGGGTTGGCGGTGTATACTATTTCAACATCCTGGCCAGGAGGAGGCGTATGAAAAGCAAAAACGAAGCCGCCGTGAGCAAAGAGATAATCGTTTTGGGTGCGACAATAAAGAAGTCTATAATGCCCGAGATCTTCCGCCTAGCGACCGCCAACAAGGCGGCGCTGGAGAAGACCGTTAAGTCCGTGATGGCGGCGCAGGGCTACACAAACCCCCGGCAGCGTGATGGCGATGTTGGGGAGCGACATGGGTGGATAGATTGCTGAAAATGCCGCAAAGCCTAATCCCGTCAGGAATTTGGTGGCAGCTTCTGGGCTAATACCGCAATCTATTAAATTTCCAGCATATGGCCTCTATCCCATTTTGTGTAAACAGGCTATTCTAAGGTATAAAAGTGTTTAAATATATTAATATAGATAGTATAACTATAATCAAAGTATAAACCATTGACATAATCAAATACATCTGCTATGCTATAAGTGTCTCCACAGCTTTAACGTAAGGGGTTTTATAATTATGGAAAAACTAGATCTTGAAAAGCTTACAGCCCATCTATGGGAATCCGCCAATATACTGCGCGGCAGCATAGACTCCTCAGACTACAAGAATTATATTTTTGGCCTGCTATTCCTTAAGCGTATCTCCGATGTCTTTGAGGAAGAAGCCGAAAAGATCATAAAGGAAACCGGCAATAAGAAAATAGCTTACGAGGATCCGGACGAGCATGAGTTCTTTGTTACCACCAAGGCTAATTGGAAACACCTGGCATCCCTCACCCACAACCTGGGCGACGCCATAAACAAGGCCAACGATATTCTTGAAGAGGAAAACCGGGTGCTTGAGGATGTTCTTTCCGCTACGGACTTTAACGATAAAGAGCGCCTGTCGGATGAAACTCTTTCCAGGCTTATTCTCCATTTTTCCGGGCTCAGCCTCCGCAATGACAATCTGGCCGAGCCGGATATTCTTGGCCGGGCCTACGAGTACCTTATCGCCCAGTTCGCCGACGATGCCGGTAAAAAAGGCGGGGAATTCTACACGCCAAAGGAAGTCGTCACCCTGCTTACGGAAATCCTGGACCCCAAGGCCGGTATGTATGTATGCGACCCGGCCTGCGGTTCCGGCGGCATGCTGGTGCAGGCCGTGCATCATCTTAAATCCATAAAGCAAAATCCCAGGAATATCGTCCTGCACGGCCAGGAGCGTAACATCGGCACCTGGGCTATCTGCAAGATGAATATGCTTTTGCATGGCATTTCCGGCGCGCGCATAGAAAAAGGTGATACCATAAGAGACCCCAAGCTTCTTAATAAGGGCAAACTTATTGAATACGACATTGTTATCGCCAATCCGCCCTTTTCGCTGAAGAACTGGGGGATAGAGTCGGCTGAAAACGACGGCTTTGGCCGGTTTCGCTACGGTGTTCCGCCCCAGAGTTACGGCGATTATGCTTTTGTTCAGCACATGATCGCCACGCTTAAGCCTTCCGGCCGGGCCGGTATAGTTCTGCCACATGGCGTGCTGTTCCGCGGCGGCGCCGAGGGCCGTATTCGCCAGGGGATATTGGAAGAGGACCTTGTGGAGGCCGTTATCGGTCTGCCGCAGAACCTGTTTTACGGTGCAAGCATTCCCGCCGCCCTGTTCATAATAAACAAGAACAAGCCCGCAGACAGGAAGGGTAAAGTGTTCTTTATTTACGGCGCGAGGGACTTCGCGCAGCTTAAAAACAAGAACAGACTGCGGCAGGAAGACATCGACAAGATAATCAACGCCTATCGTTCAACTTCCAATATTGAAAAATACTCTCGGCAGGTCGGCCTAGATGAGATTCGCCGCAATGACTATAACCTGAACATCCCGCGCTATATCGATATAGCTGAGGAAGAGGAAGTGATAGATGTTCAGACCGTAATAAACGACCTGGCCAAACTAAAAAAAGAGCGCCAGGCCGCCGAAGCTAAAGTTGAAGGCTATCTGAAAGAACTCGGCTATAAAATCTAACTATGCCTTTTAAAAACAAAGATGAAATAGACCGGATATTGTCCGCATTGGGCGACCAGCTTGCTGCCACAAGCAGCGAAAGGCTGGACCTGCTGGTCTGCGGCGGCTCAGCTCTTCACGCTTTGCACTTGGTCACCCGCACCACCATGGACGTTGACGTTGTGGCTAGGATCGCGGGAGAGGCTGGTGTTATGAGCAGGCCTGACCCTTTTCCTGCTGCCCTCGCCGGGGCCGTAGAAAAGGTTGCCAGGGACTTTGGCCTTAAAGAGGACTGGTTCAACCCCGGCCCAGCTTCCGCGCTGGATTTGGGTTTGCCAGAAGGGGTGCTCGTAAGGGCCGAGGTTGCCCATTACGGGCCGCTTCTTACCGTGCGCTTTTTCAGTCGCTACGACCAGATTCACTTCAAACTGTACGCCGCGGTTGATCAGGGCGGCAAGCATTACGCGGACTTACTCGAACTTAAGCCCACTGCGGAAGAACTGTTTGCCGCCGCCAAGTGGAGCATGACGCATGATGTTTCCGAAGGCTACAAGGGCGAACTTAAAAGAATACTAACAGGAATGGGGCATAACGATGTCGCTGAAAGAATATAGAGAACAACTGCTTAACCGCCTCCTGACATTTCTCTGGCGGCAATGGTCCGCTTTGGGTTTGCTGGGAGAGTCTGGCGGCGAAGAGGACTGGGTTATAGACCCGGAGTCTTTGCTGGTGTTTTCCCTTGAAATCGGCCGCTATGAGCCCCGCCTGTTTGACGAAATTCTGGCCTGGCTTAAAGTGAACGGCCAGTTGCTGGACACCCCAAGACTCAGGAACATTATAGAGGCCCGCGGAACCAATACCGCAAGGCTTATGGGCGGCGTTCTGCAGCATCTGCTGGATAACGGCGGGGATTCGCGCAAATGGCAGAACCTGGTGAACCTTTGCGATAAGCTTAGTCCGAAAAATTCCGCAAGGGCTGAAGAAGCTTTGTTCAAAGATAAAACCGGCCGCGCCCATCCTGGAACCTCAAAAGAGAAGGCTGACCCGGCTTTTCTTAAATTCGGTTTCAACAGACCGATCCTTAAAATACAGAAGGCCGGTAAAGAAACACCTATAAATGCCAAGGCCAACTTACGCTTTCTGCTGCGTTCGCTTTTTGGTGTGGGTGGTAAGTCCGAGATTATTCTTTATCTGCTTACCCATGAAGGCGCGCGGCCTAAAGAGATAGCAGACGCTATTGGCCTTTTCTGGCTGGGCGTTCACCAGACGCTTTTGGACTTGTCCAAGTCCGGCCTTGTGCTTATAAGGCGCAAAGGCAAGAAAGTGGATTATTGGCTTTCCCACAGGAAATGGTGGGAGTTTGTATCGCCGGCGGCGGTTGATGAAGCCCGGCCCAAGTGGCTAGACTGGGCGGCTATTTATGCCGCGCTCTCAAACCTTTGGCAGACTATGGATGAGTTGGCAGAAAGTGATGCCTCGCAGTATATGAAGAGTTCCCGTCTGCAGGACAGCCTGGAGCTGGTGGCTACTGAGTTTTCCCGCGCCGGTTTTGATGTGGGCACCCCGCCCCCGCCTGGCCTGCAGTCTGAACAGCACCAGAAAATGTCTTTGGCCTTCCTTGAAAAGATCTTAGGAGACTCCCATGAGTAACCAGATAGGCAGCCTGAAGATGGGGCAGAAGCTGAAAAAGACACCCGCCGGAGAAATCCCTGTAGATTGGGGCGTGGCTACTATCTCTGATTTGTGCCAGGTTAATCCGGAAGTAATTAAAGAATCTACGCCGCCTGACGCGCAATTGAAATATATTGATATTGCCTCAATAGAACGCACCGGGAGTATTTCGATTCCCAAGGATATGAAATTTAAAGATGCACCTTCGCGTGCCAGGCGAATTGTTAAAGCCGGAGATATAATAGTTTCTACAGTCCGTCCATATCTTAAAGCTTTTGCCCGGATTACCGACTTGTCAGAAAATATTGTCGCTTCCACTGGTTTTGCGGTGCTTCGCGCTCGGCCAAATGTGAATGGCGGTTATGTGTATCAGCACGTATTAAGCGATACCTTTGTGAAATACCTGGAAGAGAAGATGACAGGATCAAGCTACCCTGCTGTCAATTCTAGCGATGTGGCCGAATATCAAATGCCAGTCCCGACGGCACAGGAGCAGGAAAATATTGGCCGGATATTATCTGATGTAGACATATTAATTGATAACGTTGACGCTGAAATTGAAAAAACCAAAGAACTAAAAAAAAGCCTGATGTGCCAGCTTCTCACCCACGGCATCGGTCATAAAAAATTCAAGAAAACCAAAATAGGGAAAATTCCAGTGGATTGGAGGGAGTCGAGGCTGGGTGAGTTAGTATATGTTCGCTACGGACTTGGGCAGCCACCAGTTGCCGACCCGAACGGTGTATTGATGATTCGCGCCACAAATATTAAAGGCAATAAGATTGTCGAGAACGATATCCTGAGGGTTAACCGTGAAACACTTCCACTTAATCGCAAACCTTTTTTGGAAGAAGGAGATATTATTGTGGTGAGAAGCGGTGTGAATACGGGTGATGTTGCACTCGTAACAAAAATATGGGCCGGAGCGGTTGCCGGATATGATCTAGTCATCTCGCCTTCATCGAGAATATCTCCTGCGTATTGTGTGGAATATCTTCTTTCAGAAAATGCCCAAGCGTATTTCTCAAGTCAAAGTGCCCGTTCTGCTCAACCACACCTGAACGCTCAGCAGGTGTCTTTTATGCCTATCCCACTTCCTTCGCTTCCTGAGCAGAAGAAAATTGCGGCAATTTCGCAAGAAGTTGACAAAGTCATTGATAGGGAAGAAAAAGGACTCGAGAAGGTGGTTGAGCTCAAAAAAAGTTTAATGAGTATGCTTTTGACCGGGAAAGTTAGGGTAAATTAAAGGGGCAATTATGAAAGGTCGGCGCGAGTATTTATGTTTGCTGGGAAAATCTCTAAACGCAACGCGGTCATCGATTGCGTCATTCAACAGAGTTTATGACAAGTATAAAATAGAAACATGCCTAATTTTAATGACCAATGGCTGGGAACTATTAGGGAAAGCTATTCTTGTTAAAAAGCACGGCAGAAATAGCATTATTAAGGATAAAAATGGGAACACCTCGTCGGCCGAGCATGTTTTGTCTAAATTATGCGCAGAAAAGTTTATCGATGAAAACCAGGAAGATTCAATTCAGCAAATAATTTCATTGCGGAATCAGGCTATACATAGTTTCCTGCCTGTTATCCCCACGGAGATTTTATATCACCTGTTCTACTTCGGCGCTAAATTCTACAAAGACCTGGTGTTAAAAGAATTCCCAAAACAGGGGAAGATTCTCGTAGACAACTTTTTATCTATTTCTTTCGATAATCTAACGACATATGCAGACAAGGTTCAGTCGGTTGTGAGCAGAATGAAAAAAAGCAAAGAAAACATGCGACTAGTGTGGTTGCTTGAGAGAGGTGTTTCTTTTGACGGCCTAAAATATATATCACAAGATAAATTCGAGCGCCAATACAAAGATAAACGCAAAATTATGTCGCACTTGCATATCGGAAAATTTATCCAAAATGCGGAAATGGTGAGAATTATCCCTGTCCAGGCGCCCAAAAACTTTACCGCAGACTTAATTCTCAGAAAAGGCAGTTCAACTGAAACCGGCCTTCCAGTTCATATTAAGAAAACCGAGGTGGAAAAAGACTATCCGTACTTAACTAGCGATATTGGGGTGAAAATCGGGAAGAATCCGAATTTTGTGGCATATTCTTTTAAGAAGCTGAATTTTAAAGGTAACGATCGATATCATCAATCGATTAGAATCTCAAAAAAGGGACGAATCAATAGATACTCTGAAGTCGCCTTTAATGACTTAAAGAAATATTTGGATACAAATCCTGGTTTTGACCCATACAGGCAGAAGGTCCTGCAAGGGAGATGAAATGTTGTCAGCTGAAGATGAAAATTATCTAAACCATTCCAGAATGGACTTTCTAATCGAAGTTGTTTCATCGGACGATTCCACTGGAATGATTGAATTTCGATTAATTCCTGATCCTAAGCGATATGAGCATAGAAATATTAATGGCAAAGCGTGTTGGTATGATAAATTGGATAAAACCATTATTCCTCAAGGCGTTCTCCTGCAAATGGCGAGCCAGATGAAGGGAATGCCTATGCACTTTAAGCAGCAGCTCGTAGGGAAGGCTGAGGAGTATGTCCAGCGGCGAATACCGGAAATAGAGAAAAATATTTCAAATGGTATTCCGGAAGTCACTTTTGAAGACAAATCGGAGGAATTTCTGCGAACTCTGGAAAAAGATAAACTGGGATTCGCTATTCTTTCTCTCGATGTTGTTGGATCAACAAAACTTATTACACAATTAGAGCCGGCAAAGTACAATAAACTGGTATCAGCGATGTTTTACGAAATCGGTTCTATTGTTCCGTTGTTTCACGGGCATGTCTTAAAGTATACTGGCGACGGGGTTATTGCTTATTTCCCAGAACCGAGCTTTGTCATACAAAACGACAATGCCCTGGATTGTGCTCTAACATTGCGGCGTTTGATAAATGACGGACTTAACTCATGTTTAATTAAGTTAGGCTTTCCCGTTATCCAAATACGGATCGGTCTAGACTCTGGTGAAGCCTACGTGCAAACAGTGGGCAGCCCAGCTACAAAACAACACAAGGACATTATAGGCGCAGTTGTTAGCTTGGCAGCGAAGATACAGGCAACTGCCCAACCTAATGGGATTCATCTCGGACAAATAATGTTGCAGAACCTGCATACCAATTGGCGCTTAAAATGCGTTCCGGTTCCGCTCCCAGAAGGATGGGGGTATAAATTGGCAATAGACAAAATATACCCGATATATCAATATCAGGGGTGACCTATGGATAAAGCGATGGATTTCTTGATAAACAACTGGCTTGCAGAGGTTGCTGCTGTCGGGGGTTGGGTGCTCGGTTTTACGAGCGATCTTTTTAAAGAACATTTGCGGCATAAGCGGGAAAGAAAAGAAGAGCACGCAAAGGTAATTAAAAAAGAAATTCTGATGCCAATTTGTGAGTATCTTAAGGCTTTCTATTTCCCAATATGCGAGGTGCAGGACACACCAATTGGCGTTACTCAGGAGAATATAACCAAAAATCCAGGACATATAACAGAGGATGCTTATGCCGGGACTAGGTTCGTAATACATGCCAGAATTCCTGAACGGCCAACCGGGAGGCCGCTACAGTCAGAGTACTGGCATGAGCCGGAAGGGTTTCAGCGTTACTACGCAGACGCAAAAGAGGTCCACTATCCAGAGTTATTAGCAAGATGGGAGGCATTCCGGAAAAAATTCACGGATATGCAGCAGGAATCCTTAAAATACTCAAGCGAACTTTTAGAACTTCTAAAAACCGAATTAAAAATGGAGGCATTTTCTCCCATGGCTACTCCCAAAGTTCCATGGGTCAGTTATGAAAGAATAGCCTATGTGATATTTAAACGCCACATGGGGCTTGATGATGAGGGGATCCGATACGATAGTTACACCGTAGGCGCCAAAACAAGCAAAACACAACAAGAGGTTTTCAAGTGTGCTTCCGCGCCAGACGCAGAAAAGGCATTGGAAATTGTTAATGGAATACCAAAGAACCACGAGGCTGTGGATACGATCAAAATGATGTGTAAGCATTTAGCGGTTGAGGCCAACCTCCTGCTGACAGATTTTAGATTTGAAACTTCAAAAGCCCCAAAGCCCAGGAGCTGTAAATTTGTATGATCACACCTAAATTCAACGAAGATACTCTTTCAGAAAAGCCGGCTATTGAGCAGCTAAGGCGGATGGGGTATGAAATTATAACCGGCGACAAGCTGGACCCGCAGGAAACCGAAGAATGTTCGCGTGTTTCACGGCGCGATGTTATTCTGGTGGAGCGGCTACGGGCCAAGCTTAAGGAATTAAATGAAGATGCCGGAGAAATAGCCATAGAAAAAGCCATAAGGCAGATAACCAATATACAAGGCACCAGCCTTATGGACGAGAACAGGGAGTTTCATAAAGACCTTGTCTCAAACATCTCCGTAGACCAGGAAGGCGCCACAGGGCGCAGAGCCGTCACGATCAAATTTATAGATTTCAAAGAACCGAAAAATAATGAGTTCCTGGCGGTCAGCCAGTTTTGGGTTAAAGGTCCAAAATTCACGGACCGCCCCGACATAGTCCTTTTTGTAAACGGCATCCCCCTGGCCGTTATTGAATGTAAAAGCCCTGTGGCCCGGGAAACTGGTGTGGGTGACGCCATAGAACAACTTCTGCGCTATCAAAGAGAGATCCCCGCGCTATTTAGAACCAACCAGATACTGCTGGGCGCCAACCTACTGGGCGCCAAGTACGGCGTAATAGGTTCCGATTACGACAGTTTTCATGAATGGAAGGCTAAGCCGGAAGAAAAGCTGCCTATCCTCACACAGCATCCGACCATACTGGAGATGAAAGCCCTCGGCCTTCTGGATGAGAAAGATTTGCCCCATACCCCTGCGCCGCAGGATGTTACGATAGCCGCTCTTTTCAATAAGCGCAATTTCCTGGACATTATACGGAACTTCACGGTTTTTGAAAGCGGCGACGGCAAAGTAAAAAAGAAGATCTGTCGCTACCAGCAGTTTGCCGCGGTGCAGAAACTGGCCGCGAGAGTGCTTACCGAAAAAGACAAAAAAGGCATCATCTGGCATTGGCAGGGTTCGGGTAAATCCTTAACAATGCTTTTTGCCGCCCTTAAACTCAGGCGCGAAGAGGCAAAACTTAAAAATCCCTATTTCCTTGTTGTGACCGACCGCACCGACCTTGATAAGCAGATCGCGGGCACCTTCCATGACTGCGGCTTCCCTAACCCCGTCCGCGCTGAAAGCGGACAGGACCTTTACAAGATGCTTTCAGAGAACGTTGGCCGCACCATAATGACTACAGTACAGAAATTTCGCACACCGTTGGATAAACCACTTTCCATCGCCGACAATATTATTGTGCTAACCGATGAGGCCCACCGCACCCAGTACGGCAATTTCGCTTTCAATCTGCGCAAAGCCCTGCCTAATGCCGCCTTCTTCGCTTTTACCGGCACACCTTTGGATAAAGAGGACCGTAACACTTACAAACTGTTCAGCCCCAGCGGCGAGAACTATATGCACCGCTATGGCATTATGGAAGCCGAGGCTGATGGCGCCACTAAGCCTATAAAATACATGAGCCGGTTGCCCTCGCTGCATCTGGTGGGCGGTTCAATTGACGCCTTGCTGGCCGGCATGTTCCCGGACAAGGATAAAAAAGAACTGGCCAAGATCAGGAAACAATACGCCAGCATGGAAGTGCTATCCGGCGCTCCGCAAAGAATAGAGCGCGTGGCGATGGACATAGTCGAGCATTATCACCAGGCCATACGCCCCAACGGCCTTAAAGCCATGATAGTTGCTAAAAACAGGGCGGCCGCGGATCTTTATAAAAAGGCCATGGATAAGCTTGTGCCGCCCGAATTCTCGGCCGTGGTAATGACCACCAACGACCGCGAAGACCCCGAGGACTGGAAACAGAAATATTGTCTTTCAAGCCGCGACGAGGAAATAATCAAAGAGCGTTTCAAAGACCCGAAGGATTCATTATCGTTTCTTATTGTTTGCGACAAACTCCTGACCGGTTTTGATGCGCCGGTCCTGCAGGTCATGTACCTGGACCAGCGGTTGATAGAACATAGCCTGCTGCAGGCTGTGGCCCGTACCAACCGCGTGTATCCGTGCAAGAACTACGGTCTTATAGTGGACTATGTGGGCATCGGCTCGGAATTGGCCACCGCTTTGAAAAAATTCAGCGCCGAAGACCTGGCAGGCCTGTTCCATACAGACGATGTGGAGCGCGAATTAAAACAGCTTGCGCTTCACCACAAGCTATCGATGAAGTTCTTTGCGGGCATCTCTTTTGATGAAGAGCCCCGGACCATAATCCAAAAATGCCTTGAGGTATTAAGGCCGCCCACAATAAGAGGCGACTTTGATAAGGCCTACCGGGACATGGTTAAAAGCATGGACTTCTTAATGCCGGACCTGCGCGTTGAGCCTTTTCTTAAGGATTTTAAGTTCCTTGGGGCTATCCGTGAGGGTGCAAAAAATCTGTACCGTGATGAGCGCCTGAAATCCGAGGATTTGAGCGCCAAGGTAGAGGCGTTGATACACGCCCATATAGCGGCTGAAAAAATAGAGGAGCTTTTAAAGCCAATTACTATTACCGCGCCGGACTTTGCCCAGCAGCTTGAGGCCAAAGGCTCGGATAAGGCCAAAGCAGTGCACCTTGAATATGCCTTGCGCGATACTCTGCACAGCGCCGCCGCTGAGAATCCCGCTTTTTATGGCACACTTCAAAAGCAGCTTGAGGATGTCATTGTGGCCAACAGCAAAGAACGCCATGACGACGCGGAGTTCCTCTTGTCTCTTATGCAGATAAAGGAAGCCGAGGACCATAAAGACGAGGCTGCAAAAAAACTCGGCCTGGCAGGCGGCAAAGAATTCGCCTTCTTCGGGCTTATTGACCGTTCTGAAGACCTGCCCGCGTTAAAGAAAGAAGACCGCGCCGCCCTTGCCAAAGAGGTTATCGCTCTTATTGAAGACCGCGCCGTGGCAGAGTGGGATGAGCGCGAAGATATTCAAAAAGAAATGCGCCGTGAAATAAAGCGCCTGCTAAGGCGTAAAGGTTGTGACGAAGATAAGTTGCCTGCCCTGACCAGGGAATTAATAGAACTGGCGCAGCAATGGGTTAAACGGTAATTATGACTGCTATAGTCGCAGAGCCTCGTGTTAGCTACAGCCTGCTCTCTTCAAAAGGGAGTAAGAGTATCTGTCTGCGTGTGAACCGGGACGGGAGTGTAACGGTGCGGGCGCCCAGGTTTGTGACAAAGAGCACGGTTGAGCAGTTTGTCGGCAAGAGGTCTGCCTGGATTGTAGAGAAGCAAAAGTATTTTGAACAGCTTTTGATCCTGTATCCGCCCAAAGAATTTAAAAACGGAGAATCTTTCCAATTCTTAGGCCGCAACTTGAGGCTTAGGTTGCAGCATGTTGCTGACCTGAAAACTCCGAAGTGTAAAGTGGAATCAGGGCGACTCAAACTTTCCCTGAATGGTCAAACGGGCGCGGAATTTAAGGCCGCCGCTTCCGAGGCCATACGCAATTTATACGCCAAGCACACAGAACTGCGGACTGCCGCTTTTGTCCGCAAGCATTCCAGCGCTTTGGCCGTTAAATCCGGCAGAGTTACTGTCGTAGACCAAAAGAAGCGCTGGGGGAGCTGTTCGCGCAAAGGTGATATACGCATTAACTGGCGTCTTGCCATGATGCCGCCGGCAGTTATTGAATATGTTATTGTCCACGAGCTTTGCCATTTAAAGGTTCATGACCATTCCCTTAAATTCTGGAGCATTGTTAAATCCGTCCTCCCCGACTACGAAAACCGCCGCGCCTGGCTGCGCCAGCACGGCCCCGCTGTTTTTTTGATGGCTGATTGGCAATAGCCTGGGATGCTGCCACTGTAGCCAAGGATTTTATGGGTAAGTATTACTTTAAATCACGGGCTCCATTTTCACAATGCCCAAAATGTAAAAGTCGAGCATTTGGCGTTCTTAATGTCGGCGGAGTACATTATATGCGTCGGTGTAATGATTGTGATTTTTCGCAGACTTTCAATCTTCCGAAACCAAGTAAAAAATTAGTTTATATAGATCAGTACGCTATTAGTTTTGATGTGAAGGAGAAAGTTGGTCGAGCCCATAAAAAATGGCCGGCTGTTAAGCGCGCCTTAGAGCATGCTTTGCATATGGAAGCAATAGTCTGTCCATATTCGGAATTCCACGAGGGAGAATCCTCACTGGAAAAGAATCTAGCGAAGGAATTAAAACACACTTACAAGCGGTTCGCACAAGGCGAAATATTTCTGCCGACGGTTTGTGTTGAAATGACGCAGATTGCGCGAGCGTTAAAGC
The DNA here is from genome assembly GCA_037137395.1 of Elusimicrobiota bacterium. GTDB lineage: Bacteria > Elusimicrobiota > Elusimicrobia > Elusimicrobiales > UBA9959 > YA12-FULL-51-18. Next base: position 2,102 of record JBAXKK010000045.1, on the reverse strand, counting down.
AGTTTGTGGGAAAACCAGAAGAAACTATATCGGCTAAATGGGAGGATGTCTTACAGAGAGATCCACATGTCTGGACAAGCGATATATACTTTACGTTCAATACCGAAACAGCACGAGAAGTTGAGACTACGGCTCGTAAAGTTAAGACTCAGATAAGCGCAAGGATGTATGATCTTAACGCTAATTTTAAGGCATCTAAGAAGTCCTTTAAAGAACAATACCTGTTAGAGGCACAGCAAGTTGGGGTCAACATGATGAAGATCTATACGAACGATATAGCAAAACTCATGGCCTGCAAGACCCCAATGGAAATGATTACTGCAAAAATGGAAGGAAGTCCCTTCGCTGACCAAGCGGCATATATTCTTAAATTTTTCAGTGATAGAGGGGCGGATGAGGCGGAGAAGTGGAAAAATATTGTGGAGTTCTTGAAATCACAGGAATTTTTTGGGGTTGATTATGTGCGAATTAACAGTGCTTTATGGGCTGGGTTGGCACGAAGGGTTGGACTAGGGGAGGCCGTAGTGAAGGCTAGTGACTACAATGATGTTCCAATCATAAGCCATTACGCCCCTTACTGTGATGCGATGCTTATTGATGACGGGATGCGGAGCCTTCTTACTACTAACCCAGTGAAAGACTGTCTCAAGCTAAAAACAAAATTCTTTTCCCCGAATTGTTTCGATGAGTTTGTTTCATACCTTAATGGGGTTGTTTCAGAACTTCCGCAAGATGTTAAGGAAACAGTTTTGGCGATACATGGGGAGTTTCCTAATCCTGGCATATTTAGTCGAATTAAAGGCTTATGGCGGTCTCTGTGCCATATGTGTAAATGATGACACTTTACAAAGCTATGCGCGGTACAAGCATTTATGTGAATATTTTTGACGACAGGGTGAATATTTCCAACCCCGGCGGCCTGCCACCCAGGCCGATGTCAAAACAATATGAGGTAAACAATGGGTAAAACAAAAATAGTTTCAAACAAAGCGGGCATCCGACAATATGTGTTAACAATATCAGAACGGCAGGCTCAACTTATTTCCGACGCAGTTGATCTTAATGCCCGGCTTGGCATGGGCCAATTTGAAGAGCTGGCTCGCTTTTTCTGGTCCAGGGGCGGAAGCATGGAGGAGGCCCGTTCACATATTGACAGTTTGCGTCTGATCAAAAACGGCTCGCTCAATTCCTCGCCTGGCATCTCTTCTAAGTCGGTAGACGATGACTACCGTGTTCTTTATGACTTACATCAAAGCATTCGTCACCGCCTGGCCTGGGATTGCGATCCACAAGCTACGGTATGGAAAGGGGTGCGTTATGACACACCCAGGCAGCTCAGCAAAAATGAGCCCCTTGCCGCGATTTCGACTGTTGCGGTGAAACCAACCCGCGTTAAATCTAATGCGTAAAAAACATGCTGCGGGAAAAGTTGTGAGGCGGGACATCGATTCCGCAGTTAAAAAGTTATTGCCGTTGTGTCGGGAATTGGCCAAGATCAGCAAAGCTGCCGCAAAATTGGGGATTTTCACAAATGAGCGAGAGCTCCTGACTTGCCCGAAGTGTGATCTTCAAGAGGATGTCGCTGCAACCGGTATGCTTTTGGTTACAGTCCCATCCGACCGCGATCATGATACCGGTTTGCGCTTTAAGAGTGTCAAGTGCCGCGCCGGCTACTGGCGCTGCCCGGCCTGTGGGTCGGAATTTAAGGAAATTCCTGGAATACCCTGCTAAAAGGCTTTGTGCCGGATGATGAGCGTTTGAAACCCCAAAAAGTTCGGGGCGGATTACTTTAGGATTAACTCACTTCTTTGGTGTCCATATAGGTGTCCATCGGGTGTCCAAAACGGTCATATCCCATCATACTGCAACAGGGTCTTCCATAGGGGAAGCCGAATTTTCATTGGGGAATTGATGGTTTCGCAGGCTAGGACTCTATCCGTTGAGATATGGGCGCGCAAAATCGTCTTTGTATGTGACTTGCGCTTTTTGTTACGCAGTAACGCTAAATTGTGTCCACGGGCCCCGCAAGACTGCCGTATAGTCCACCCTATCCGTTGAGATATGGGCGCGCAAAATCGTCTTTGTATGTGACTTGCGCTTTT
>JBAXKK010000044.1:0-20549 GCA_037137395.1 Elusimicrobiota bacterium | reverse complement strand
GGCTGGTACACTTAACACCGACTAAACCGGTACATTACAAGACTGGCGTTAACAGTGCGGGGCCGCGCTGCGTGGCCACGCCTGCGACGACATCTCGCGGATAAGCTCGGGACTCCTTCGCTACAACGTTTCCTCTGGGTGTTGGGCGAAGTAGGTTCGCAATTCGGCCTGGAAGGCACCCACTAGATTCATTTATCCTCTACGACAGCCGCTCTTCGACTGTCGTTTTTTTGGGGGAGATAAGCAGGGAAGAAGTGTTAAGCTTTAATATGCTCAGTGCACCTAATGAGTTATAATAGCCCAATAGCGATAACCTTTTACATACTGGTGAAAACATGAACTCAAAAACAACGCGGTATTATTTAATCGGGATAATTTTGTCGGTCGCAACGACGTTATGCACGTCCTGCAAAAAAGCCGATCCATTCACAAACAGTTCGATGGACAAAGTTGCGCAGGCTGAGCTAAAATCTACCAGCAAACCATTTGGGATAGAGTTGCTCCTTACAGGGAAGAATAAAAAGGGAATAGGCTTTGTGGGAGAAGTTCTCGTAACAGCACGGGCCACCAACAACACTAAATATTCATTCAAAAAACCCGTTCACGTGTACTTCGCCGTTAAGGGTAAGAATGGCCCAATAACAGACCTTTTAGGATCACCCGTTGGTGCCACCCTCGTTACGCACCCCAGCGACACCACTCCCTGGAAACCCGGCGAAACCATTACCCTTTTAGCTCACGAGGCCATAATGGGAAAAACAGAAGGGATACTCCAATTCCTCACCAAAACTCTCAATCCCCCGTTGAGCAAGCCGATAGACATAAGCGCCTCAGTAGATATGGGTTACGTTTTCTAACCGCAAAGGGAAGGATGTGAGTGGGGGAAACGATTTTGGCGGATTGTCCAAAACAAAGTAATGTGGAAAGATCAAAATCTATTTAAACTGTACCTAGTACCCATTATTAACTGCCGGATTTCAGAAGTCAAAGTTTATGTCAATCTGCGTCGGATCTCCCAGATGATTGGCGGCATCCAGGGCCGCCCCGACCGTTACTTCTTCCGGAAATTCCAGACGGCTGGTGCCATCTAGGGTCACCCCAGCCGCCGCTTCTTCCGGAGCGGCAGGAATATCGTTGAGAAGTAGGTCCAGTTTATTAACGATCACACCTGTCCCGCTGGTCTGCGGCTTAACTACGTACACCTGGCAGCCTTCAGAAGTTGTAAGGAAATGATCATTGTCAGCCCTGACAGCCACTCCCTCCATAAGACCGGTAACAGCGTTAAATACCGGGCTGCCGGAATTCCCTCCGAAAGTGTCCAGGTTTGTCGTAAAATAGGCGTTACCATTATCAACCGGTTTAAAGACTGTGCCGGTCTGCGAAAACTTTAATGGAAGTCCCAGCGGGTATCCCATCGACACTACCGGGGCACCTTCAGAAATTCCGCCCGCGCGGTTCACGGCCAGAGGCTGCCTGCCGATTACTTTACGGTCCAGTTTTATCAGGGCGAAATCCTGACCGTAAATGGTCTGTGGTTGGCCATCGCTGTTGGGCACAGTCGTTTTCTCAAACATAAGTTTCACGATCTTGGAACAGTAATAGACGTCATCGGCACCGGCCCGCAGGGTGACAGGCTCTCCCGCGGCTCTTAACGCATAACCGAAAACAAAAGCCCTGTTTTGGCAGCTAGCTTTACTTTTTATGCAATGACCGGCGGTCAATACCAAGTCTTCTCCAACAAGCGTGCCGGAGCAGAAGGGACCGGACGGCTGCTCCCTGAACCTGACCCCCGGGCAGAGATTCTGCTTCTCCATGATGGGCGGCGCGGATAGGACATAATCCCCATCGGCTGTGGACTGCGCAACTTGATCTTTCATCCAAATTGATACTATAGAGTCGGATGCTGCTCTGAATTTTTCGGGTACCTGATAGTATTCCACGCGGTCATCCTCCCCGTAAATTATCTTATTCTCTGCCTTGGAAGAGACAGCTGATAAAATGAAAATCCCGACAAGAAAGACCGCTGCAGCAACTACTCTCATAAGTTCATTCTCCTAATGCAGAAACCCGGCACAATAGTTTACGTTGCGGTGACATCTACCGACAGGGCCGAAAGGCCCCTAACAAACGCAGCAGATGGCCTACAGCTGTAATTATTTAAAACCGCACCGGGGCCGGTTCTTGACATCTTAATATCCCAAAGCCAGTCCGCAATTTTTTTGAAGCATCTACTCACAAACGCATTAAACCGTAATCAAACAGGTTCTAACTTGGTCTAGCCAGCGACCCGCCTACTTTTAAAAATCCTCGACGAGAAATCGGGGATTTTTTATCTCAAGCATATTCGCAGTATAGCCGGTTTACGTTGCCGCAAAACTATTCGTATGTTTGTTTGAGGGAAAAGGCTATCAGATACAGACGAGCACTCAGTCTCATATCCAAGTCATCTGGCCCCCCTAACTCTGCCGTAAAAATTGCCCCATTTTTGCATAACGGCTATAATATGCGTAGGTGAGGCTATGAGCAAATTCCATAAATTCGGTTTTAGCCATTCCGCAAGAACAAAAGCGGCGGCAATGGGCGCAATGAAGTTAGCGCAGATGGCCGAGATGTCTGAGGAAGAGTTTGAGAGTTTTCTCAAGAAAATAGAAGATAATCGTTTTTTTCAATTACTGAAAGCATCCGGTGCTGTCAGGCTGGCGGAATTCCCAAATGCTCGTTACGCCGCAAAGAAATACGCCGGCTACGGTCTTAAAATGTCGGCTGGCGACTTGCCGGAACTGGCCGACGGCAAAGGCGATCTGGTTGGTCTGATGCAAGGCATAGGCCAGGAAAAGTTTGAAGCCTGCTTCCTGAAAGACGCGGTAATGAGCGATGTGGAACGCGCCGAGGAATGCGATATAACCGTCAAAGATGCCGCCCGCCTGCGTGATTTCGTTAACCGCGCGTTCATACAGGCTGAATTTGAAAGCGCACCTGAAGCTCCAGCGTCAACAGTGTTCAGCGCCGTGGCCGGCATAGAGCTTGAAAACGGTAAACCTGTCCTGGCGTTTTTTCATCGGGAAATATGGAAAGGCTGTTATAAAGTGGATGGGGAAAAACTTTCAGAAGCGTTGAAATGTCTCCCTGCCTCTGAACAAACCGCCGTGGAAAATCTCGTAAGGCGCATGGAACTGGCGGATAAGCGAAAATCCACGCTTTACCGCGCGCTAGAAATAGTTATGGAGCGGCAGGCTGATTACCTGTTAACCGGAGAACCTGTGCGCAGAGCGCCGTTGCCGCAGAAAGTTTTGGCCGCAGAACTTGAAGTCCACCCCAGCGTTCTTAATCGGCTTATTTCAAATAAATCCATACAAATGCCCTGGGGCACTGAAGCGCCTATGTCGGTTCTGTTGCCCAGTTCCAAAGCCATAAATTTAGAGCGGCTATACGCCATAGCCGTTGAAAATCCCGATATGAACAACACTAAGCTGCGCGCCGAGCTTAAAATCCGTCACGGCGTAGAATTATCCCGCCAGTCCGTAGCGCAATACCGCAAAGATTTATCATTGTCCAAGAATATTTCCAACAATCTATAAGACCCGCTGTTGGCTTTCAAAATGAAAATAGTTATCTCGAAATGAGATGATTTTCATTTGCTTCCCACTCCCCTGTCGCCGCTGACTTCCTGATTTCCCCAATAGAAACACATAAAATCGTCCGGTGCATCCATCTGCCATGAAAATTGCTCCGTAGTGGGTGTAAGCAGAAAAAAACTGCAAAAACTAACGGAGGAATTAAAAATGGAAGTTTACAAAATTGCTGTTTCGGAGACAGAACTGGAAGCGCAGGAGATGGATCATGGCGCAGGGGTTTGCGGGCTATGCTGCGTAAGATAGTAAGTGGCGGCCGGGGAAATATATCAGCCCCGGCTGCCGACAAATTTAACGGTAATTTACATATTACAGGACACTGGAGCGTGCAATCTTATGCTTAACATATCTAAATATACATTCAAGACCTGTGCGGAAGACGGTTCCCTGCTTCTTTATAATACAAGAACCGGCGCTTTCCTGGCGTTTTCGGGTGAACGCGTGTGCGAATGCGACAAACTGCTGTCTTCGGTCAATGTCGCTTCGGATGCCCCGCTTGCAGATGACCTGCGTAAGCAGGGATTCCTGATTGAAGCCGGCTTTGACGAAGCGGCGCAGGTGAAAAAAAGATATATGGATTTTACGCGCAGTGAAAAGGAGCTCCGGCTGACCCTGCTTCCGTCTGAAAACTGTAATTTCAGGTGCCCTTATTGTTTTATATACGATCGCAGGGGCATGTCCATGAAAAAAGAGGTCTATAAAGCGGCGTTAGCCCTGATCGCGGGGAAAATAAACGGTGTGGAGGGGCTTGCGATAAACTGGTTCGGCGGGGAGCCCACGCTGGAAAAAGACGGCATTCTGACGTTCATGGGCGAAGTGCGCGGTCTTCTGCTGGGCCGGAGCGGCATAAAGTTCTCATCGGGAATATACACCAACGGCTATTTGTTGTCCGCACCGGTTTTCCTGGAATACCTTAACTCCGGTATCACGTTCTTCCAGGTTACACTTGACGGCAACAGGAAAACACATGACAAGGTCCGATCTCTGCGCAACGGGGGCGGGACTTTTGACACTATCTGGAAGAACCTCTGCGGCATCCAGCGAACTGCCGGGGCGGGCGCGCGCTTTACCTTTAAGATCCGTGTCAACTTTATGAAAGGCCAGGATACGGAGATCCGGGAGTTGCTTGAGGATTATGAAAAGGTTTTCGGGTCGGACCCGCGTTTTTCAATATATTTCAGGGCGGTTTCCAATATGGACACCTCCCGGGACGATATCCAGCCCATCGCAAGCGATATCTACGGCATGGAGGACGGGCTTTCAAAGCAGGTGGACTATTACCTGAACGCGGCCAACAAGCTGGGCAAGCTGGATACCAGGAGCAGGATAACGGCGCCGGTGCCGGATCCGATAGGGGGCTGGTGTTCCGCCCAGAAAAAGAACTCGTGGATAATAGGCGCCGACGGGCTTGTTTTCAAGTGCGACACGTTGATAGGCGATGCCTCCACCGCATGCGGAAGATTGCTGGAAAACGGGACGATAGAGAGCTTTAATAAAACCTGCGCGTGGGACGAAAATATCTATGACGCGAAAGAGAGCAAATGCATGTCATGCAAATTCCTGCCCGTCTGCCAGGGTGGATGTGCCAGGGATAGAGAAAACCGGCTTTTAGCCGGAAAATGCTACTACACCGAAGCCACGATAGAAAAAGCGATGATTGAAACGCATCTGTATTACAAGAGACGCGGGGCCGCCGCAAATAAGGCTTCCGCCATCCAGCCAGCCGGCGCAGGGAGCTCTTTATGAAAGACGCTTCCGGCTCCGGCGGGACGCGTTCCGTCTGCGGGGCGGATTTTATGCTATTCCGGGCCGGGCAGTTTGTTTCCGGTTTGGGGGACGCCTGCGCGGAGATAGCCGTGCTGTGGTGGGTAGCCGAAAAAACAGGCTCGGCCGTTCAGATAGCGGCTGTTTTCGCCCCCGTAAGCCTGGTGCGCATTTTTCTCCTTCCTCTTTTCGGGCCGCTGGGAGATAAATATTCCAGGAAATGGCTGGCGATTATCAGCGACATCTGGCGCGGCGTTTTTTCCGTATTGCTATGCGCGCTGGCTTGGACGGACTCGTTCAGTCTTCCGGTCCTCATCACGCTTTTTATCCTGTCCTCGGCCGGTTCCGCCCTTTTTTCAAGCGTTGCGGACAGCATAATTCCGCAGATGGTGGGGCCTGACAGCCTGCAGAAGGCATACCGCCATACCAACTCCATGACTGCGGCGGCGGCGATTATCGGCGGAATAGTGGGCGGCTTCGTTTCCGCTAAATACGGCATAAAAATAGCGTTCTTTTGTGACGCGCTGTCATACTTCGCCGGCGCCGGCGCCACTATGTTTATCAGACTGAGATACTCCGGCCAGCGCGCGTGCTATCACCGGTTCAGCTTCCCGGTATGGCGGACTGAACTGAAAGCTGGCGTCAAATTGGTGGCCGGGATACCTCTTCAGCTATGGATATGCGGACTAGCCGCTTTTCTGAATTTTGTGGTCGCGTCCATGACCGTAGCCTTTCCCCTGCTGGCCAAAGAGTCGGGCGCCACGCCGGTATGGCTTATGGGGCTTTTCAAATCCGGAGTGAGCGCCGGGATTATCGCCGGCTCTTTGGTTATGGGAGAACTTGCAAGAAGATTTCACGGTGATCAATTGGTCATGGCGGGCATCGCTGTCATGGGCGCCGGGTTGCTGACGCTGGGCTCGGGGGCGCCGCCCGCCGCCAAATGCCTGCTAATGTTCGCTATAGGCGCCGGTCTTGTGATCATAAACATCCCGCTTATGACGCAGAACACGCTGGCGGTCCCCGACCAATACCGTTCAAGGGTCTTGTCGCTCGTAATGTTCTTTAACCAGATGTTTGTGCCCGCCGGTGTGATTCTGGCGGGAAGCGCTATATCTTTCGCAGGCCTGAGCGCGACGCTTGTGGCCGGTGGCGGGCTTATCCTGCTGTCAGCGCCGGCCGTTCTATTGATCCCGGGTTTTCCTGAATTTTTAAGGCTTAAACACAGCGACGCAGAAGGCTATTTCGCAAAAACATACCCGGCGGCGTTTGAAGGCGGTATTTGAAATATGCCCGCGCGGGTGATCCCGCTAAGGAAGATGGTAGAATTATTAAAAGCTTTGCGAGACATAGGTTTCAATTGAGGTGACCATGAAACAACCAAAGATCGGAGACGCTTTCGGAAGGTGGCTTCAGCATCAGCATAATGGGGGCACGACCGTTTCGTTTATTGAGCGCGACGACGGTTTTATTGAGACGGAAGGTGGAGTGTACTTTAAGGACTACCAGGACTGGCCTGCTTTTGAAAAAAAAGCCATCAACCTCGCAAGAGGCCGCGTGCTGGACGTGGGCTGCGGCGCCGGCCGACATGCCCTTTACCTGCAGCGTAAAAAAATAGATGTTACCGGTTTGGATAGTTCGCCGCTGTCGCTGAAAGTCTGCAGGCAGCGAGGGCTTAGAAAAACCAGGCAAATGTGTTTTTCCGAGATAGGGCGCTTTCCCGACGGCTCCTTTGACACGGTGGTAATGATGGGCAACAATTTCGGCCTGATGGGCGGGCCCAAGGCCGCCAGGGAGCGGCTTGCGGCGTTGTACAGGATAACTTCGCCGGGAGGAAGGCTGATCGCCGAGACAGGGGATCCGTACCTGACGGATAATCCGGACCACTTGCGATACCAGCAGCGAAACAGGCTGCGCGGGCGTATGGCGGGGCAAATGCGCCTGCGGGTCCGGTTTGAGGATATGGCGACGCCGTGGTTTGAGTATGTGTTTGTCAGTACCGCTGAGCTCAATGGAATGCTGCTGGACAGCGGCTGGGAGATAGAGCGCTTGATAAAGTCCGGCGGGCCGCAGTATGTAATGGTGCTGAGGAAAACCGCGCTCAGGCGGAGGGATATGAACGACGCCTTCGGCGCGGCGCTCAAGTCGTGGCTGGACGGCGGTTCTGATACGGATATAACAGAACTGGACAACGGTTTATTGCTTAAGGGCTGGGGGAAGGAGGTTTATTTTAACAGCGAAAAGGAATGGCCTAAACACAAGCTGTTCGCGCTGAGGTCGGCAACGGGGCGCGTTCTTGACGTCGGATGCGGCGCCGGGCGATATGGCCTTTTCCTGCAGAAGCGGGGCTTGGATGTTACGGGGATTGATGTTTCACCGCTTGCCGCCGAAGTGGCGCGGCGGCGCGGTTTGCGGAAAGCCGTGAACGTTTCGCTGGACGAAGTGTGTTCAGCTTTCAAAGCCGGGAGTTTTGATACCGTCATAATGATGGGCAACAACTTCGGTCTGGTAAGCGATGGGGCCAGGGCGCGGCGCCGGTTGAGAAAACTTTATAAGGCAACCTCTCCTACAGGCAGGATACTGGCCGAAACCATAGACCTGCACAAAGTGCGTGATCCCCGGGAACGGGGACAGGATTTCAGCGCCTATATGCTGTACCATAAGGGCAATCCGGCGCGTGGCAGGCACTATGGAATGAGTGTGGGGCGCTGCCGCTTCCGTAATCTTGCGGAGAGATGGCGCGAATATATTTTCTTGAGTGAGGCGGAGATGCGAAAACTCATCAAAGGGACCGGTTGGAAAATATCGCGTATATTCCGGGATTGTAAACGAAAAAATGCCATTCAGTACATAGCAGAGCTGGTGAAGGAGTAGCGCCTAAAAAGCCTTATGAGAGCACCGGATAATAGAATCTTTTTCATTTTGAGAAAGCAATCGTGCCGAATCTTCATTGAGAGGATTTTCAAAATGAAAATGCTTACATCAAAATGAGAGGCTTTTTGTTTGTTCTTAAATCCCTGAAATATCATCAAGCATTCATTTCTCCAATGGGACTGCATGAAACCGTTTGTTTATCCTCCCTGCCATAAAAATTGCTCCGTAGAGGGCGTAGGCAGCAAAAATTGAAAAGGAGAAAATTATGACCAAAAAAGTATTAAGCAGCGAAAAGGGTGTGTGCGGATCACGGAGTTCTAAAGGGGTGGAGTTTTTTGCCTGCAGCGCCAAGAAGAAGGATGAATTCAATCTCTTTATGTGCAGCGCCCAGAAAAAAGGCGACTTGTGCGAGATGGAGATGGAAGCGGAAAGCGTGCAGGAATCATCCAGCGGCTATTGCATGTTTCTGTAAGGAAAGGGGACGGGCCTCGCATGGCATGGAAGCGCCATGCGAGGCCTGAAAATATGCTCAAACGATATAACGACAAATATTTTATCTACTCAAAAAGCGGCCAAAAAGGAATGGTGGTTGTTGATGCCGTAAACCGGTTTATGGCATGTGTCGATGATGAGTCCAAGATAACGGATGCCGTAGCCAGACTTGGAAAGCAGAAAGCGCTTAAAACGGTTGATGAGGTCAAAGAGTATGCCAGGAATGATGCCCTGATAAAAATTGCTTATTATAACATCACATATCATTGTAACCTTAAGTGCAAATACTGTTATGCGATGGCTTCGGAAAAAAGTCATGTATCAATGGATGATAATGAGAAGATACTCGCATCGCTGGCAAAGCTGGGAGTGAAGTCCTTAACCTTAATAGGCGGAGAGCCCTTTTGCCATCCGAATCTGCTTGGAATCCTGGAAAGCGCGGTAAAAAAATCCTTCGAAGAGATAGTAATAGTGACAAACGGGACGATGCTGCCGGATAAGCTCCTGGCGTTTTGCTCCAAGAATAAAGTGAAAATCCAGGTAAGTCTTGACGGCCTGACGGAAAAAGTTAATTCGCTCACCAGAAGCGAGGGTTCTTTTCAAAGAGTATTTGCCAATATCCAAAAAATAAAAGCGGCGGGTATTCCGCTTAAGGTAATGCAGACTATCACAAAGGAGAATATCCGGCACGCCTTCGGATTTTACCGGCATTTCAAAAACAGGAAGATCGCGGCCGGCTTTTTTATCGTCAAGGATAATATGGCCAATAATGTCCACAAGCCGGAGTTGCGGCAGATCAAAAGCCTGATGGATAAATTGTTTGCCGAGGAAAAAAATATCCTCGGGGTTTTTGACATCGTGAAAATTTCCGACAATATGTTTTTTGGAAAGCCTGGCTTTCCTATCCTTCACTGCGGGGCCGGGATAAACAGCATAACGGTGTCCCCAAAGGGCGATGTTTATCCATGTGTCAAGCTTTGCGATAAAGAATTCAACATGGGCAGCCTTTTAACAGAAGATTCGCAGAAGGCGTTCATTCCGGGGAAAAGCAGTTGCGGGGCGTTACCGTTTGTGGATGAGATGGCCGGGTGCGGGAAATGCAAGATAAAATTCCTTTGCGGCGGAGGCTGCCGCGCCGGGCATTTTAGAGCGCAGAAATCTTTTTGCGGCGGCAGTTGCGTGTATTATAAAGAACTTCTCTGGTATTTCTTTGATAAAATTCTATATCGATATGCTGCGGCTAATTGAAAACAAGATAATCCTTAAGCTGTGGACGGCCAGAATTGTGTCCGTCTTCGGAGATATATTTTTTGATATCTTCGTCACCTGGGCCATGTATGCCAGATTTAAGGACCTTAAAGTCATCGTGTACGCCCTTGGCGGTTCTTTTGTGCTGAAGTCCATGTTCGCCGTTTTTTCCGGCAAGATAACCGATAGTTTCAGCCGGCGAAAGATAGTTATGCTTACCGATATCGGCTCAGCCTTTGTTGTTTCGTTGTTCGTATTATTCAATAACCTTGGGTCCGGATACCTGGTATTCTTTATTTTCCTTTTTATAGCCAAAACTTTCCTTGGTTCTTTGTTCGGCAACGCTTTCAGCGCTTTTTTTGCCGATAATGTTAAGCCAAGCGATTTTATCAAGGCACAGGCTTTAATATCCGGCAGTATCAGGACGATAAATTTTTTTGGCGCGGCTGTGGCCGGTATTATGGTGGCTTTTTTGCCTATGCACTGGGCTGTCGTTCTGGATGCGGCGAGTTTTCTGTTTTCCGCGGCGGTTTTTTACAGCTTAAAAAACGATATCCCGGCTGAAGAGACGCATAAACAGCATCCGGCATTTAATTTGGCAAAGTATCTGGACATCGCAGTCTGGCGGCAATCATGGGGATTTGTTGAGTCAAATATATTGTCAAACAAATTCGTCCTGGTATTTTGCGGGAATGTGTTCCTTTTGAATCTGATATATGGATATATCCCGAATGTGTTCCCGTATTTGCTCGCGCAGAATTCTGGCTATGGGGCGGCGTATCTCGGGATTCTTCGAAGCACTATCGCCATAGGCGAGGTATTGGGCCTCGTGATTGTGGGGAAATATGGCCACCGTGTCTCGAAATGCTTTATCTATGGCCTATTTGGCACGGCCGTTTCATTGATTATGATCCTTGTCCCGATCGCACCGGTCGCGACAATAATCGCGGCTTATTTCCTGTATGGGTTGTCTGATTCTGTCACTCAGCCGTATTACAGTTATTTCGTCACCAGCCTGCCTTCGCAGATAAGGGGCAGAATGCTCGGAGCCGTGGATATGGTTGTGCTTATCGCCGCCCCCATCGGGATGTTTTTTGGCGAGAAAATATTTTCCCATAGTGTTCATATCGGGATTATCACATTCACGGCTATTATTGGGATAGTTCTGGCGGGGTTTATCTCCGGGAAACAGACCAGGGGGATAGTCGCCGATGTCCAATGAAAGCGTGTTGAAAAATATTTATAAGCTTGAAGAGGTGTGGCTCAAACACATCGGTTGTAAACTCGTGAAAACCGACTCCGGTATTACTGTTTCCAGTCTGCATAATGTTTCCGAGGATTTCAATTATTTCCTTCTGGAGCACAGGCCTTCAGAGGTTGTGAAATATCCTATAGTGAAGATTCGCCGATCCGATGACAAAACCGGAGTTTTGTCGCGGAGCTTGATAAGGATGGGATTTAAAAAAGGCGATTGTGATGATGTGCAATTGGTTTATACGTCTTCCTGCCGCTTGGGGCATTCCGCCTGTCATAATGCTGACATAGATGATTTGAGGATAGAGGAGTCTAAGCCGCAAAGGTGGATTGAAAATAATAAGTACGACCTGAACCGGGATTTTTCAGTCGGGGCATTTTCGCCGATAAGACTGCTGAAAGGAAAAACGCTGGTCGGGAGAATTAATTTGCTGAGGTTTAAGCGTTTTATCGGGATATTTGATTTGTTTATTGCTAAGGAATTCCGGGGCGCCGGAATCGGGCGATGGTTTCTCGCTAATCTGTTGAGAAAAGCCCCTGGTAAAACTTATTTTATCCAAACCTGGGCAACAAACACTGCTGCCCTTGGACTCTATAAATCATTGGGTTTTAAGCAAGTTGACCGGTATTTATACTTTTCCAAGAAAGGAGATGCCGCAAGTTTGCATTGATATGGTTTGTCAAAATGAGAATAGTTATCTCAAAACGAAGCGTTTTTGTCTGGTTTTTAAATTCTTTGCATCCCGGATTTTCGAATTTTCCCAATGAAGGCAATTAAATTTGATATCTGCTATAAAAATTGCTCCGTACGAGGCGTAGGCAAATATAACGAAGTGGAGAAACAATGAAACGGAGAACAATTAAAGCGGTGTTGGTGGGTATATCAGCCATATTTATACTGGCGGTTCTATCAAGGCCACAACATCTGGTCGCCGTGGATGTCGGTAAACAGCAGGTCACGATCTCGGCGCAATATGCGTGTGCCGGAACCTTTCCCGGCTCGCAGTTATTCTATGCGGAAAAATAAAAGTATACAAGGACCCATTCTGGTTCTGGGTCCAAAGGCCCTTACAGAGCGGGGATATTTCGGGTAATCTATATTGTCCGCTTTTCATTAATCCGGGGCGCTTAGGCCAGAGTGATAAAAGAGACAAAAGAGAGAGTTGAAGTGCAGCCGTAAAAATGGCAGAATGTAGATATTAAGGGAAAAATAAAATGACAAACAAAGATAAAGTAATAGCGGCTTTCCTGGTTTCAGTGGGGCTTTTTTCCGTGTGCAATGCTATGCAGTATGTAAAGGCTCTTTCAGATGTGCAAAAAACGGAGCTCAGTATTTTAGCTTCGAATGATCTTCAGGAAATTGGAGACTCGGAGCCTCTTCGCGTCGTGAAGCATGGATGAGTCTTAAGCATAAGCTTGATCTGGGGATAACAGTCGGCACCGCGTGTAATATTCGGTGCCGACATTGTCTTGTAGATAAAAATCTTGGCATCCGCAGAATTACAAAATCAGAGATAGAGCTTCTGGTTTCGGCGATAAATAGAAATAAGCCGCGGGAACTGATCTTTACGGGAGGGGAGCCGGTTCTTTTTACCGGAGAAATAAACAGCATACTTTCCTCAATAGATAGGACGGATAAAATTCATATAAGTATCATCACGAACGGTTATTTTGCCTCTACCCCTGCATTGGCCGTAAAAACCCTCAAGTCTTTTAAAGCGCTGAACAGTGTGCAAATGTCATATGACAAATTCCACGCGGAATTTGTTCCCGAAACCTGTATCCATAACCTGCAGGCAGCATGCCGCGAATTAAACCTTTCTTTTGGCCTCGTATGCGCCATACAGGCGCCGTTGGACCTGATCTTCCTGAACAAATTAAAGCTTGTAGGCGTGCCCGTTACGACCCAGAAGATTTTACCTATAGGCCGCGCCAAGTATAGCGCTCTTAACTATTCATACCCCGCTTTCGAGGCGAAGGTGCTGCGGAAAAAATGTCCGAATATCGGGCGGCTCGTTTATAATTGCGGACGCGGATTCACCATCTGCTGTGGTTTTCTTGCTTCTAAGCCCGGGAACAGTAGGTATGTGCACCGGACGATAGCGGCACATTTGCGCAGTCGGTTCTATAAATTAGTTTCCCGCCACACATTCGGCGAGCTTGTACGGATGGCCGGACTATCAAAAGACAGCTTGTCTCGGGAACACTCCGCGCCCTGCGCGTTATGCGAGTATATCGTCCCCGGGATACTGTCTTCGGCAAAAAAGAATCAAGAGGTTACGCGTTTATGAAACCAGTGGATATCGATAAAATTGACAGTTTATTTTCTGAATGTGATAAGCCCGGCTCTCCCGGATATGCTTTGGGGATAGTGGATAACGGAAAAATTGTTTATAAACACGGCTATGGAATGGCCAATCTGGAACACAATATCCCGATCTCTTCCAGGTCGGTGTTTGATATCGGATCCACCTCGAAACAATTTGTTGCGTTCTGTATAGCTATCCTTGAGAAAAAGGGACGGCTTAATCTTGAAGACCCTGTGCAGAAATATATACCGGAAATGCGTTTGTACAAGTATCCTGTCACGTTACGGCATTTAATACATCACATAAGCGGTATAAGGGATTATTTGACCCTTATGGACCTTGCCGGGATGCGGTATGAAAATGAGTACCCGGAAGAAGAGATAATCGGGCTTATTTCAAAACAACGCGACCCGAATTTCAGGCCGGGCGCGGAATTCCTGTATTGCAACTCCGGCTATCTGTTGCTCGGCGTGGTGGTAAAACGCGTTTCCGGAAAGTCACTGCGGGAATTTGCTGAAGAAAATATCTTTTCCCCTCTTGGTATGAAGAATACCCATTTCCACGATGTGTTTACCTCGATTGTGAAGAACCGGGCCTCCGGCTATTCTGTCGAGCTGGACGGGGTCAGGGCGGATTTCTCCATTTTTGACGTGGTCGGGGACGGGGGTGTGAATACCACGGTGGAGGACTTGTTCCTTTGGGACCAGAATTTCTACCATAACAAGCTGGCCGGAGGCGGCCAAAAACTGATAGAAAAAATAACTACAACAGGTCGTCTTGATGACGGCACAGAATTAAATTATGCGCACGGCTTGTTTCTCGGCACGTACAGGGGCCTTAAAACGATAACTCATGGAGGAGCGTGGATAGGTTATAGAACTGAAATTCTGCGATTTCCGCAGAAAAATTTTTCCGTGATCTGCCTTTCCAATTTCAGTCAGGCGAACCCTGCGCGTATTGCCTGGCAGATAACGGATATCTGTCTAGGCGGGGAAATGACCGGTATTCCGCTTAGGCCGGTCGCAAAACGCGCCTCTCCGGCCTCAATAGGTAAAATGAAAGAGATCGAAGGCGTTTACTTAAACACCGAAAGCGAGGATTTCCTGGAAATATTAACAAAGGACGGGAATCTGTTTTATAGTTCAGGTGGCGGGAACTATATGCTTGAGCCGGTGGGTCCATATCATTTTACCCGTACGGGAGGCGCTTTTGATATAACATTCTGCGCTGGAAGGAATAAGGGCGCCGGAACGGCTTTGGTCAAGGAGCGCACAGGAAAGGAAGAGACTTATAAAAAAATAACCCCACCGGCTATTTCGGGGGAAAAAAGCCGGGCTTGTGCCGGCCAGTATTACAGTAAAGAGTTGGATATTAAATACAACATTGTGCCGGAAAAAGGAAAACTGTTCTTGGAAAGAAAGAATGCCCCAAAAGAGGAAATTCGACTTCTTCAGGGCGACTTGTTTTCGGCGGGTTGGCTCTCTCTGCGTTTTTCTGGGGAAAGAGCCGGCAGGTGCGCCGGGTTTAAGCTTGGGGCCGGCCGGGTAAAAGACCTTTTATTTGACCGGGTAGGTTAGGTGGCTGTTTGATACGATTTTATGCTGCTTGCCGGCCGTGGCTGGCCGCAAAAACTATGCCGATATATTTCAGTAGCGTGAAAAATAAAACGTGGGCATATGTCGCCTGTATGGTTATGTTTTCGGTTATGGCGGGGCATTCTTCGGCCGCAGCCGGGGCACCAGTTTGGGGCGTTTATCTTCCCGGGTTGCCAAAAAAAGTGTCTACATCATTGGCTGACGAGGACGCGGTTTTCTATATACTCAAGCAGACGCATGAGCCGTTGTTCAGGATGGACGACGGTGAAAACTTTTCATCGCGAATCCTTAAAAAATGGTCCCGAAGCGTCGATTCCTCAAAATATGTGTTTTGCCCCGATACGGGTCAAAAATTCGATGAAAAGCAAAACTTTTCTCTGGACTACTTCGAAACATACCTGCTGACGGTAACACGGAGATACTCCCCTGACTTTTCTATTGTGCGCTCCGGAGAATGTCTTGATGTCAGCTTTAAAAAAAAGAAAACAGGCTATTTGAATTTTCTGACCCGGTATGTCAATGCGCCGACTCTCGGAGTCAGCGAGAATGTGGAACTGGGCTTGGGGCCTTTCTCGGTAGAAAACATCGGAAAAAACGAGATTGTCTTGAAGCGGAAGAAATCTGTCGCTAAGGGTTATGAACGAATAAGCCTATGGGAGTATGTGGATTTCTCAGGGAACCTTGAGAGAAAAGATTTAAGCGATTTCAACCGGGTTCCTTATGGCGTATTGCCGGAAACGGTTTCCGAACGGTTCTTATCGTTTGAAAGTGTCCCGTTAAAATCCTCGGGGTTGATCTTGACGAGTCCGGATAAAACATCCAGGGAGATTCTGTATAACTGTTTCGATATCTCTGGATTCAGGCAGGCGGCTTTTCCTAATTCCAAACAGTTGTATGATATTCAAACGCTCCTACCTATGGGTATTCCCGGCGGGCACTCCGGCAGGCCTCAGCAGGAATGCCGTAATTCCTACCTGGAAAGAGCCAAAACGCTAAAACCGTTCATATTAGCGAATTGGAGGAAAGAAAGCCGGGTCCCGCTGGAAGCGTTTGCCGCAAAATTTCACAGTAAGACCGGGATACGAATAAAGATAAAGCAATATGAGGTGCAGGAACTCGTTAAAACGCTTTTTGTCCGCCCGCACCCATATGATATGGTTTTGATAAATTTCAGCGTTGTGCAGCCCGAATATGACATTTTTTTCAGGGATTTTCTTGTGAAGGACAGTCTGGTGGATTTTAATATGCCGGAGTTGACCGCTTTGCTCGAAAAGATGGTTAAAGAGGAAGAGGGGCCTGTTGCGGCGGGGATGGCTGAAAGGATCGCCGATGGGCTGGGGAAAAGATACGCTGTTTTGCCGCTTTTCCAGGAAGTGGAAAAATTCTATTACCCGGAGAATATTAAAAATTTAATTGTCGGGAAAGGATTTACGGAATATCCCGAGGTGGCGGAGTTTAGATGGTAAAATTTTTTGTGCGGATACTTGCTTATAACTGGCGGCATTATGCCGTGTCAGTATTGGCGTTTGTAGCTTTCTGGCAGATATTCTCGGTATTCTCGGCAGTACGGGTGGCCGATGACAAGCTTCTGACTGCGATGCGGCAGAATGCGGCCTATTTTGAAAAAGCTTTTCTTGAGGGCGATGTTTTTGAGACCCAACGTATAATGTGGCGCATAAAGAACGACAATATAAAGCGCATCACTTTCCGTCCCATTGGGTTTGAAGGCAGTAAATGGATATTTAAAGAAGCTGTAATCGGTAATCTCTATGACCGGCCCCGCGTACAGATGGCTCATAATATGCCTTTTGTTTCCAATGGCGCGGAGCTGGGACGGCTTGAATATGTTATAGATCTGGTTGACGTTAATGCCTCGGTGTTTGCTCAAAATTATGTCCTATTCATCACCGTGGTTCTATTCTTCCTAGGTTTGCTTGCTATTTCTAATCTTGGTGCTATACAGACTTTATTAGCCATAGAGCGATCTGTTAACGAGATAAACGCTATAACATCCTCCGGTCAAAGCAATATAATCCGTGATTCCATAAAAAAACACATCAACAGCTTGCCTGCTGGCATCATTGGCACGCCTTTCGCGCAGATGACGGACCGCATGAGCGTAGCGCTTAGCCAAGCTGCTCAGTTCGAGAGCGAACTGGCCGTTTCAAAAGCCACATCAGATTTGGCCGCGCAGGTGGCGCATGACATACGTTCTCCCCTGGTGGCGTTGGACGTGGCGCTTAAAGATACGGCGGAGTTGCCGGAAAAGAAGCGTGTTATGGTGCGTCATGCCGTTAACCGCATACACGATATCGCCAATAATCTGCTTGAAAAAAACCGGCAACAGGCCAAAACTGTCGCGATTGATGGTTCTCCCGCGGCCGAAAACAAAGAATCGTCGGCAACGCGCCTGCTTTCAAGCATAATAGATCCGGTTATCACCGAGAAACGCCTGCAATTTGAATCAAAGCCCGGCATCAATATCGATTTTGAGTTAACACAGGAATCCTACGGCCTATTCGCTAGGATACAGCCGGTTGAATTCAGACGCATGGTGTCTAATTTGGTGAATAATGCCGTTGAAGTATTGGGCGATAAAGGTAAGGTGTCTGTGGAGTTAGGCCAGGATGCGGGAAATGTCGTTTTAACAGTAACCGACAACGGCAAAGGAATTCCGCTTGAAATCCTGGCCAAACTGGGCCAAAGGGGTGAGACGCACGGCAAAGCCGGCGGTTCGGGCTTAGGTTTGTATCATGCGCGGACTACGGCGGAAAGCTGGGGCGGCAACCTAAACATAACGTCAGAGCTGGGGAAAGGGACGACGGTTACGATAAAACTGCCCAAAGCGTCGGCGCCGGAAGGATTTGTGGCTGTGCTTAAGCTTCCTCCGGGCCGGCCTGTGGTAGTCTTGGATGATGACGCCACTATTCATCAGGTATGGGATGGCCGGTTTGAATCGGCAAGAATTAAGGAGCACGGTATTGAAGCCATTCATTTCAGCGAGCCGGACAAATTGCGCGAATGGATAAGAAACAATGCGGCCGAAGCTCAAACCGCCGTTTGTCTTTTTGACTATGAGCTTGTAGGTTATAAAGAAACCGGCTTGAGCCTTGCCGAGGAATTAAACCTGTGTGGTAAAACAATACTGGTCACCAGTCGCTGCGAAGAGAAGCGCATAATTGACGAATGCAAACGCTTAAAAGTGCGGATGATACACAAGGGCCTGGCAAGCTTGGTTCCGATAACGATTCAAAAGTCTGATGCAAAACCGGAAGCTGTTTCTGTCCCCGGCCAGGTGGACGCCATTTTAGTGGATGATGATAAAGTGGCCCGCATGAGTTGGGAATTAGTCGCGGAAGCAAAAGGCGTAAAGCTCGTTATCTTCGACAATCCGACCGATTTTCTCGCCCGGATAGAAGAATTCCCCAAAGAGACGCCTATTTATCTTGATTCAGAGCTGGACGACGAGGAGGACGGCGTTAAAGGCGAGAATATCGCGCAGGATTTGCACAATAAAGGTTATAACAATATAACGCTTGAGACCGGCCACATGCCGGAAGATTTCGCTCACTTACCCTGGCTTAAAGTGATAGACAAAACTCCGCCCTGGAGTTAGGCTTTTAAATCCTTCTCAAGCCGGGACAGGCAATCCATTATATCCTGCCCTGCTTCCTTCATAAGGGCAAGCAATTCCAGCTTTTTCTCAGCGGTGCCGGTCTTGAACATTTCCGCAATGGTTTTAAGGCTTGCGGATTGCGAACGGATTTTATGAAGCAGTTTTCTTTCCACAAGATTTGATTCCATCTGATTCAGTCCCCTTGTTTGGCTCGAATTTCTTTAACCTGGCATAAAGCAGGTTAGTGGAGATCTTAAGATTGGTCATTACCTTGCTTTTGTTACTGTTGTATTCCTGCATATTGCGGCGGATTATCTCGTAGGTAAACAGTTCAGACGCGCTGTCCAGGCCGTTTTCCACGGCATATTTATACTGCGCGTCCGTAAGGAAGCCGCCGGGCGGCAGGGGCTTAAGTTCCTGTGAAAGGTGCTTACGGATGGCTTCAAGCGTGACGCGGTTTTCCGCGCCCGAAACAAGCAGGTCTACCAGCTTCTTCAATTCCCGTATATTGCCAGGCCATTCATACTGAAGCATGAAAGTTTTGGCGTCCGGCGCGAATGAAAGCTGCCTCGCGCCGCGCGTGAATTGCCGTATGAGGGGGAAAATATCATCTTTGCGTTCCCGCAGCGGTTTCAAAGTTACGGTAAACCCGTGTATGCGCTGAAAGAAGTCCAACCTGAGCTTGCCTTGCGTTATAAGTGCTTGCAGGTCTTCCAAAGTGGCGCTGATGATTCTGAAATCGGAATGTTCCGGTTTATCGGAGCCAAGTGGGTAAAAGGATTTCTCCTCAATGGCTTTAAGCAGCTTGGTCTGCATGTTAAGGCTCATGGAGCCTATCTCGTCCAGAAATAAGGTTCCGTTACTGGCCTGGAGCAACCGGCCTTTTCTGGTTTCATTGGCTCCGGTGAATGCGCCTTTCCGGTAGCCGAAGAGTTCCGCTTCCATGAGGTCCTCGGTATAGGCCGAACAGTTCATGGAAACGAATTCACCAGCGCGCCCTGAATGCTTGTGTATTATCCGGGCCAGGCAGGTTTTGCCTGTGCCGGTCGGGCCAAGAATAAGGATGGGGGAGCCGGAGGCCGCGTATTTAAGCGCTTCGGTGACGTTGGCGCGCGTTGCCGGGTCTTCGGTTATAAACTCCTCGGAGAAGACTTTGTTAAGGTTCCCGCTTGTCCCGCGCTGCAGGTATTTGGCGATGACGGCGCTGATATTTGCTTTTTCGTTGCCTTTGATATAGAAATCGTCACAGCCGAGTTCATAGGCCTTATTTATGATATCGTCTGAATCCGAGCTTGTCATAACCACGGAGTAAAACCCTCTTGATCTGGCGTCCGCGATAAGTTTCAAACCCGAATAATCATCATCAAGTCCCAGCATTAAGTCCAGGAAGCATAGATCATAAGAACCGCCAGCCAGTTTTTTCTGGGCGGTCTTTTTATCTTTTGCGAAGTCCACTGTATGGCCTGTCAACTGGGCCGCCATGACCGCCTGTGCCGGATTTTCATCTTCAACTACCAGAATCTTCAGTTTGTCCATAAAACCCCTCCAAAATGAGAGAAACAGATTTCAAAATGCAATATTTAGCCCCAAAAACATTATACAGAACTTTGCCCCACAATAGCATTCTCTCAGGCGTTAGCCAACTTCGAAGTATAGGTTTTGGTGTATCTGTAAGAACATTGCCGGCCCCCGATTTGACCCCACAACTTATGGTGCCACACGGGCAACCCGGTCCATCATAAACTGTCATACACGGTCAAAGTGGGGG
>JBAXKK010000043.1:0-21389 GCA_037137395.1 Elusimicrobiota bacterium | reverse complement strand
GGCTGGTACACTTAACACCGACTAAACCGGTACATTACAAGACTGGCGTTAACACTCATCTCGGTTTCATGCACAAAACCCTTAGAATCTAAGGGTTTTGTACATATCAATAGGCTTTTCTGCGCCTTTAGAAAATCACCCCTTGACGCGGCAACTTTGACCTGATATACTAGTTGTAAGAATTTATTAACAATTGTTAGTTTATATTAACGATATGACACAAAAGCTATCCGCGCTTTCCCTGCTCAGTCAAAAGTCCCCGGCGCTGATCCTGCGCTTCCTTTGGAAGAGCCGCGCCGAATGGAGCGGCAGGGAAATAGCCAGGCAAACAGGCTTAAGCGCCCCGGCCTGCCATGAGGCGCTAAAGCAGCTTGATGCCAGGGGTCTTGCGCTTTTCAGGCGCGTCTCCAATGTCCATCTTTATAAGATAAATTCCGACAATTACCTGGTTAAGAATGTTTTTGCCCCTTTATTCCAAACCGAGGACGAACTGCCCGGCCAGGTCCTGAAAACCATCAATAAATTTTTCACTGATTATCCGGAAAACAAAAAGATCCTTTCCGCTGCGATCTTTGGAAGTATGGCCACAGGGCATGAACGCCTTAATAGCGACCTGGACTTGCTCATAGTCACCCATGACGCCGCAAGCGCAAAGGACATCGAGGATCGAATACAGGATCTTCGGACCCTGATCTACAAGCAATTCAGCATCCCCCTTTCGCCCTACATTCAGCCGCTGGCCGAAATTAGGGCCAAGCATAAGAAGAAGTTGCCTTTGATCCTCAAAGTATTAAAAGAAGGCCAAGGCATATACGGCAAAAACCTTAAGGAACTTTTACAATGACACCCAAACAACATAAAACCCGTGATGTTTCAAGAGACCATTACACCACTTACCGCAAAAAGGCCAAAGAATTTTTAAACTCTATGGAAGCGTCTTTGCGCGTCAGGGAATGGAACGCTGCCGGGCTCAATGCAGTGCACTGCGCCATTTCTTCGGCAGACGCGCTGTTGGTCTACAATGCTGGCATCCGCTCAGCCGGAGATTCGCACCATGATATTTCCTTCCTGCTGGTACAGCATGTAAAAGATACCGACACCGGCCCCAAAGCCAAAACCCTTGCAAAGATAATCGATTATAAATTCCTCGCGGCCTACGAAGACCGGGAAATAATCGAATCCGAAGCTTTGGAGCTGGCGAAGATCACCCGGAGATTCTTTGAGTGGATGGAATCCCTGCTGGCCGTTTGATGGCCATAGGCCCTGATACGGCACCTACGCAAGTATTGGCTTAGCCCTGGCGGCACCGAAACTCGCCCTTCCCCACACTATAAACGCCCGCCCACTAAAGGGGCACCCATAGGCTGTAATACCGGCATTTGTTTCTGGATGGACACCTATATGGACACCAAGGCCTTCACTCACCACCAAAGAAAAACGACAGCTTCACAAAGCTGCCGTCGAGAATCTACGTTTACAATCTGGAGCGGGCGACCGGGAGCGGCAGCGACCTCTTCCCTATCAGCAGGATTCCCTTCGCTGGACTAAATAAAAAAAGGCCATCCTCAGATGGCCTAAAAATTTGGAGCGGGCGAAGGGAATCCTTCTCCTCCAGGCGCTCCCGCGCCTTCCTCCGAAGCCGGCCGCCCTCGCTGACGGGGCGCCGCGCCCCTTTTCTCGCACCGCGAGCGCTCAGGTCGGCTTCGATTCCTTTCGCCCCAACGGCCTAAGGAATTAAAAAACCGGCCTATTAAGCCGGTTTTTAAATCTGGAGCGGGCGAAGGGAATCGAACCCTCATCTCAACCTTGGCAAGGTCGCGTACTACCACTGTACGACGCCCGCATTATTGCCTGCAAAATACTCTGCTTGTATATTTTAGCAAAGAAACCCGGCTTTTTCCAATATAACTAAAAACTGTACGCCATGTTGAGGCCAAGCGGCTGTCCCGGCATTAGTGAGGGATAAAACTTAAGGACGGAGGCCGTTTTCTTAATTCTGTTCCCGGAGTTTGAGGTTATCGCCTTGCCGACCATATAGCCGATGCCGAGCCCCAGCGGATAATCGCTGGCCCAATGGACGCCGTTGTTCATCATCTGAAAGCTCAGCGCGCCAAGCAGTGTGTAGCCGATGGGTTTTATAAGAGTTTTTTCCGGATAATTCTCAGCCATAACGGTTACAGCCATCATGCCCGTGGCCAGATGACCGGAAGGAAACGCGTCGTACCGCGTCCGATGGCTCTGAAATTCTCCAAAAGACGGGAAAGAGCGCCATACGCCGCGCGGAGAGGTAGAGGCCGACGGGGTTTCGCGCCCGGTAACACGCTTTAGAACCTGGGTAGTAAGGCCGGTGACAAGCAAACCCTCCATCAGCTGATGCCCCGTGGTCAAAGCGCGCCAGTCGTCCTTAATGAGCCCGTAGGTTTCAAAATAAGCGCACAAACCCAGACTTATCCAGCCATCGCCCAGAAAATACATAGCCGAACCCAGATCTGTGGGGCCGCGCAAAACCGGTATTTTGCCTATCTTCAGGAATGGCTTGGTTTTATCTTTCGTGGAGATATTGAGTTTACCGCCGACCTTCTGGGCGCCTGTATATAATTTCTGATCGTATTCTATGAGAACGAGGGTGGAAGCCGCGATGGCAGCAAGCCAAGGCAGGCTTTCTTTGGAAAAACTATTTTCAGTGAACGTGAGCAGGTCGCGGGGGCCTTTGGCTATTGTCGCCCAGAAGGCGGGCTTAGAGTAAACGAGCGTTTCAGAACCGGCTTGATACGACCTGACCTCGGCGGCGCCGGCGTTGAGGGAGGCAAAACACAGGATGATGAAAATTCTCAGAAGTCCGGTTTTCATGCCGTTTTCTTAACAAGCTTCCAGTGAGCGCCTTTGGGGGTATCTTCCACCAGCACGCCTTTCTCTAAAAGTTCTTTGCGCAATTCATCGGACCTTTTAAAGTCCTTGTCTCTTCTGGCCTGCTGGCGCTGTTCGATCAAAGACGCGAGTTCCGGCGATAGGGCTTCCTCAGCCGGCGCCTTATCCAGATCCAGCCCGAGAACCTCATCCGCCGCCAGGGCGAAACCGAGTTTTTCCGCGGGAGAAATATCCGACGAGCGCAGCGTATCCCAAAGCGCCGCAAGGGCCTGCGGCATATTAAGATCGTCTGCAAGCGCATCGGTGAATTTACAATAATAGTCCGCCCCCTTCTCCAACTTTGGAGTTGCTTTTTTCAGGGCGATCTCCTCCGCCAGTTTAATCACGGTCTCGCGCAGAGTACCAAGAGCTTTAGATGAAGCGTCCATGGATTCCCATGTGAACTCCAGCTGTTTGCGGTAATGGGCCGTAAAGCAGAAATAGCGGTACACGAGCGGGGCGTATCCTTTTTCCACCAGAGTCTGCACTGTCAGGAAACTGCCGGAGGACTTTGACATTTTGCCGAGGTCGCCCATAATAAGAAATCTGCCGTGCATCCAATATTTAGAGAACGGCTTGCCCGTAGCGGCTTCGGACTGGGCTATTTCGTTAGTATGATGCACAGCCACGGCATCCTCGCCGCCGCAATGAATGTCGATAGCTTCACCCAGGTGCCTCATAGCCATAGCCGAGCATTCGATATGCCAGCCGGGGAAGCCTTTACCCCAAGGGGACTCCCACTCCATCTGGCGCTTTTCTTCCGGCCTGGAAAACTTCCAAAGCGAAAAATCGGTGGGGTTGCGCTTTTCGGCGTTAGCCTCCACACGCGCGCCCTCCCTGATCCCCTCGATGTGACTTTTTCCGGCCAATTTGCCGTAATCGGGCAGCTTGGCGGTGTCAAAATATATGCCGTCGCCTGTGCGGTAGGTAAAGCCCTTTTCCTCAAGCGCTTTCACCAGGTCGATCATTTCCTTTATATATTCCGTAGCCGGGCACAGGACGTCGGGCATGCGGCAATTAAGCGCTTTGTAATCTTTTAAAAACGCCTCGGTATAGAATTTGGCCACATCCCACGCGGACTTGCCCTCTCGCCGCGCTCCTACCTCCATTTTATCTTCGCCGGTGTCGGCGTCGGAAGTGAGATGCCCGACGTCAGTGATATTCATCACGTGCTTCACGCTGTAGCCGAAGAGCTTAAGCGCGCGCACCAGGATATCCTCAAACATATAGGTGCGCATATTGCCGATATGCGCGTAATGATAGACAGTGGGACCGCAGGCATAGATTCCGGCTTCGCCGGCTTTAAGCGGTTCAAATTTTTCTTTTCTTCTGCTCAGGGTGTTGTATAACTGCAGGTCCATAGTGTGCCTCTTACAGGATTAAGCAGTAAGAATTAAGTGCTGAATTTTTCAACTTACCACTTACTACTTATTACTTACAACTTATCACTTACTACTGATGTTCTTAACCCCCCCGTCCACCGCTTTAAAAAAATCGGAGCAAAGCTTTTTACCGCTGGAGGCGTCGGCTTTTTTTATGAGACAGGAAACTTCCACTTCGGAAAAAGTATACACCGCGCCTTTGGGAGCCAGGGAATAGGAAAATCCTATTTCGGCCGCGCCGTCATACTTCTTGAGCGCTGCGGCATGGGCCGCCTCAAGAAGGTCCTGAAACGCCTGTTCGCGCTCCTGGTCCGGCACCTTACCCAAAGCGTAAGTCCGGCCGGCCTGCACCACTGCGCTCTGACGGGATACGGGCGCTCCGGGCCTGCCGGAGCCTACGCAGGCCGCAAAAAATAAAAGGGCGGCGGGGACACATAATATTTTTTTCATTATAATCTACACCCTAGGCGGGCACGATGCCTTTTATTGCAGCACTCCGGCAACCGCGTAGCAGACGATGGCCTCTCCGTGGCCGATATCGCCCAAGCCTTCGCGACTTTTGGCTTTAATGCTTACGCGGTCCAGATCAAGCCTGAAAATGCGCGCCACGGATTTTCTGATATTCTCGTAATGGGATTTAAGTTTGGGTTCTTCCGCCAGTATGGTGGCGTCAATATTGACGATCGATACTTTCTTTTCCTTAAGGATCTCCGTCACCTTCTCCGCGATCGTGGAGCTTGATAGCCCCATAATAGTGAGATCGGTGGGCGGAAAATAAATACCTATCTCGCCGGCGGCCACCGAGCCGAGCAGGGCGTCGCAGATGGCGTGAAGCACCACATCCCCGTCGGAATGCCCGAGCATGCCTTTCGGATGATCTATCCTGACCCCGCCCAGAATGAGGGCGCGGCCTTCCACCAGCCGATGGATGTCGTAACCGAAGCCGAACCGCATTTGCGGCGCGACCGCTTTAATATTTGTTTTTTCTTTCATAAGTGCCTCTGCTATAACAAGATCCTCGGGCGTGGTGACTTTGATGTTGCGGTAGTCGGAAAGCACGACCGCGGGCCTGATCCCGAGTTTTTCAAGAACCTGCGACTCGTCGCTGTAATCCGTTCCGGCGCCGGCGGCAGTAAGCGCCCGTGAAAGCGTTTCTTTCCGGTAGCACTGCGGGGTCTGAACCGTCATAAGGCTGGAACGATCCAGAGTTGTATCAAAAAATCGCCCGTCGGCGGAAAGCCGTTTAACGGTATCCTTAAGAGGCACGCCCGGCACCGCGGCGCCGGCTTTCACTGCCGCTTTCAGGGTTTCGGCCACAACCCGCGCGCTGACCAGCGGCCGCGCGCCGTCATGTACCGCCACCAACTCTATAGCCGGGGACAGCGCCTTGAAGCCGTTTTTAAGCGAGGCCATCCTGGTGGGTCCGGCCAACGCGGTCTTAAAACCGCGATCTTCCCAGCCCCGGCCATGCAGCGCCATGTTTTCCCGTGTCAGCACTACAACCATTTCCGCAAATCCGCCGATATCGGCAAACGCCCCGGCCGTCCATTCCAGCATGGGTCTGCCGGCCAGTTCCAGGTACTGTTTTTCCCGCCCCATCCTCTTACCCAGCCCCCCGGCCAGAATAATAACGGCGCTGTGTTTTGGTATCTTTATATCTCTGACGCTCATAAGTAAGCAAGACAACTAATGCCGGTGGCTATTTGCCATACGCCGCATGCTTTAAAGGAGTTCCTTGATATTTCCGCGCATGGCTTACCGGCTGCCGGACGACCGGTGCGTCCCCTATTGCTCGGCTCTGACATTTTTTACGCGCGTAAAGATGATGCGGCCCTGGGAAGTCTGGAGTATGGACTGCACCACGGCGTCCACTTTTTTGCCTACAAATTCACGGCCGTCCTCCACAACTATCATCGTGCCGTCGTCCAGATAGCCGACGCCCTGCTCCCGCTCCTTGCCCTCCTTCATAATGAAGATGGGCATATCCTCTCCGGGCAGAACTACGGGCTTGAGGGCTATGGACAGGTCATGAATATTGAGCGCGATAACATTCTCAAGAGCGGCCAGCTTGTTTATGTTGAAGTCGGTGGTAACGATGCAGGCTCCCAGCTCTTTGGCGATATTCACCAGCTTTATCGGGTTTTCTTTTATCTCCTTGATATCCCGGTCCATGACCCTGAACGACACGACTTTTGATTCCTGCAGCCGGGCCAGTATGTCCAGGCCCCGGCGCCCTTTAGCGCGCATGATGGGCTCTTTAGAATCGGCCAGGGCGTGGAGTTCCTGCACGATGAA
This sequence comes from Elusimicrobiota bacterium, assembly GCA_037137395.1. Taxonomy (GTDB): domain Bacteria; phylum Elusimicrobiota; class Elusimicrobia; order Elusimicrobiales; family UBA9959; genus YA12-FULL-51-18. The sequence goes on along the minus strand of JBAXKK010000043.1, from coordinate 14,805 downwards.
GCGCGGCGTAACCACACCGCCTGTGATGAAATGAGTATCGCAGATATCCATGATACGGCCATCCACAATGGCGGACAGGTCCAGTATCTTCATATTGCGCCCGCCACGCTTGCCGGCCGACAGAAGATTTTTATCAAGCTCATCCAACTCGGGTATCTTTTTAATGCTTACCACCGTACCCAGCAGCGCCAGCGAGTACCGCATCACGCCGGTGTATTTAACCCAGACGGCGTTAAGGGCCGCGCTGTCTATCTGGAAGACTGTATAATCCAGCAACTTGGATAAGATAACGCCGATGACCGCCCCGATTATACCGATGACGATCGAGAAAAGGCTCACGCTTTCGAGCACATATTCAACGCCGATAATGACCAAACCGATGGCCACGCCCAAAAGAACGCCCTTAATATCCTGTGAAACAGCGAAGTAAGTAAGCACGGGGGTGCCCAGCAAGGCGACCGCCCTGAAGATCCATCCTATCATTGTATTTCACCTCTATTTAGTTTAGTGTTATTTCCCGGCGCGATTTTTTTGGCCGTCGTGCGCGCCAGGGCGGAATAAAGCTCCGCGATATCAGCCACCGGTACAACTTCCAACTCCTTCAGCTTAAGCGGCTCTTTTTTATTGAGAGCGGCCCGCGGAGTATAGGCTTTTTTGAACCCCAGGCGCTCGGCCTCCATAAGCCGGCGCGCCATAAAAGCGGTTGACGAGGTCTGCGCGAGTATGCCGACTTCGCCCAAAAATATCGTGTCGGGCGCGAGCTCCAGATCCTTAGCGGAACTGATAAGGGCCGCGCAGAAAGCCAGATCCAGAGCCGTGTCCTTGATCTTTAGGCCGCCCTGCAGGCTGGCGAAAACATCCATAGTGTCCAGCCGCAGGCCAGCGTTCTTTTCCACCGCCGCGATAAGGATCTGCGCCCGGTTAAGATCAAGCCCGGTTACAGTGCGGCGCGGGTACGGATAATAGGACCTGGAGACCAGCGCCTGTATCTCGGCCAGCATGGGCCTGGAACCCTCGAAGGCTATGGAATAAGCCCGGCCGGACAGCGCCCGGCCGCGGTCGGTGTTGGCCATGATCTCGCTTGAATCCTTCACCGAAACGAGCCCGCGCTCGGTCATCTCAAAAATTCCTATCTCATTAACGGGGCCGAACCTGTTTTTGTGGGGCCTCAGGATGCGATAAATATTATTTTTTTCCGCGTCGAAATAAAGCACGGTGTCTACGATATGCTCAAGCACCTTGGGGCCCGCGAGCGAACCCTCCTTGGTGACATGGCCAAGCAGGAACAGCGGCGCCCCTTTGGATTTGGCGATCTTCAGGAGTTCGGAAGCGCATTCGCGTATCTGTCCCACCGACCCCGGGCTGCCCATAAACTCCGGGTGATAAGCGGTCTGAATGGAATCCAGAATGAGGAGCCCGGGCTTTATTTTGTTGAAAGCGTCTATAACCTTGGCCAGATTATTCTCGGAGAGAAGATAAATGTTCGCGTCCCGGGCGCCCAATCTGCGCGCCCTTGAACCCACCTGCGCCAGCGATTCTTCGCCGGAGACGTAAAGTATTTTTGTGTCTTTCAGCGCGCCGGAGGCCATCGCCTTGGACACCTCCATCATGATGGTGGATTTGCCGATGCCCGGAGGACCGGCCAGCAGCAGGACCTGCCCCTCTATTATCCCTCCGCCCAACGCGCGATCGAACTCTTCTATGCCCGTTGACATATAGCGTGGTTCGACATTAGCGGAATCGGAAAGGCGGACCGGCTCGGAGGTGAATTCGGTGAGGGCTCTGGACTTGGACGACGCTTTGGAGAAGGTCTCTTCGACTTCCTCGACAAAAGTGTTCCACTGATTACAGGACGGGCATTGCCCTATCCATTTGGAAGAAGCCTGGGCGCATTCCTGACATCGGTAAATAGTTTTCAATCTGGGCATACGTTTTGAAATATTAAGGATTAGGCCGTAATGGGTTTTAAAACTAAATCCTTAACTGTTTACTTCTTACCGGCGCCGCCGAATGACGCCAGACCCAGCAAATAGGAAATATCCTTATCCTCGAACATCACATGAACCGTATAATTGACCCGTTTTGTTCTCTGAAGGTCGTTCACGCGCACTCCGGCGGAAATATAGCTGGTTAAGAGAAACTCCACGCCAGCGTCATAACGCGGCGTGTCGAAAAAACGGTCCTTTATCATCCTCCGTCTGGAAAAGTCGGAAGCTTCAAAAAGAAAGCGGAATCTGTCCCACTTGGGGTCGGTGTTGAACGGCCGGTATTTAACGCCGAAGCCGGCCGCGCCGCTAAGGGCGCCGGCATACAGGTCAAACCCTTTTATCTCCCAGCCCAACTGCGCGTCTATAGTGTTCTTCGTGTCGTAAGAAATTCCCCGGGACTGATCCTTGGTGTTTATGATGTTTGATCCGCCCAGATAATAATATCGTCCCGCGCGCGGATAGATCTTCACGCCCAGGTTGCTCCTGGAACCGCTGGCAAGGGGCTCGTACCTGCTCTCTAAATTCCAATAAGTCCTGAATCCGCCCACGCGTCCCGCTATATCTTTAACCGAGGCGCTGGCGTCCCTGAGATTGCTCAGCGTTGAGGTTACGTCCGCTTTCAACTGCTTGTCCGAGATCAGCGCGCCGGCCACGCCATCCCCGTTATTTATGCTGGCCATCAAGACATCGGTTCTGGCCAGTATGCTGTCCAGTTTGGCGGTAATGCCGTCCAGACGCTCCGCGGCCCTCTCGGCGTGAGGGCCAGATGTTGAAACTATCTCATTTACGCTGGCGGTCACATCCCTGAGGTTGGAAAGTATCTCGTTAAAATTTTTAGTCATGGACCCGTCACCCCGGAGCTCAGCCACCAGCCCCTGGATGTCTTCCACTGCTTTTGCCATCGCCCGGTCTATGGGGAGAATGTTGGAACCTTGCACCACGTCGCCGGGCTCTATAACCCCGGAGGAGGCGTCGCCCTGGTCTATCTGCAGATATTTGGAACCTATAAGGCTTGTGGAACCGACGAGGAATTTTGAATTTTTATAGATCCTGACGCCTTCAAGCACTGAAATCCTGACACGCACCATATCATGCTTAAGATATATTTCCTTGATCTTGCCGACTTCCACGCCGGCAAGCTTAACCACGGATTTATCCGGCAGGCCGGCCACATCCTGAAACTCCACCACCAGGGGGTAATAGGTTTTAAAAGAATAATCTCCCAGCAGGAAAATGGCCGTACCGAACAGCGCCATGCCGACTAAAACGAATATCCCTACTCTTGTTTCATCTTTCATATATATACTCGCTTCAATATTATAATTAATTAAGGGCCCGCATAAATACCTATACTGCGCCGTGCTTACTATTGAGACCGTTGCGGCGCCCCTGGGTGCCGGGACAAAGAGCGTCCTCCGTGAATTTTTTGACCGTCGGGTCGGAAGATTTCCGCAGCTCATCAGGGGTGCCGGAAACCGAGAAATTGCCTTTGTCCAGCATGGCTATCCGGGTTGAGATGGCGAAGGCCAGCCTTATATCGTGCGTCACAATGATAGACGTGATCTTAAGCTTGGCGGCCATATCGCTTATAAGCTCCAGGATCATATCCGAAGTTATGGGATCCAGCCCCGTAGTAGGTTCGTCATAGAAAATATATTTGGGCTCGGCCGCTATGGCGCGCGCCAGCGCCGCCCTTTTTTTCATGCCGCCGGAAAGCTCGGCTGGCTTTAGATTCTCCGCTTTTTCAAGCCCCACCAAAGCGAGCTTTTCCCTGGCTATGCGAGGATATTCGCTCTTAGGGATATCGGTCAGATACTTCAGCCCGAAGGTGACATTTTCCATGACGGTAAGGGAATCAAAAAGGGCCCCGCCCTGGAACAGATAGCCAAAATCCTTGCGCACTTTCGCCAGCTCAAATTCATCTTCTATATGCACGACATTCTTGCCGTCCACCAGAATATCTCCGGAGTCGGGCTTTATAAGCCGCACGATGCATTTTAAAAGCGTGCTCTTTCCGCAGCCGGAGGGGCCGATGACGCTGAAAGTATCCCCGTCATTAATGACCATGCTGGCGTTATCCAGCACTATTTTTCCGGAAAAGCTTTTGCAGACTTTTTTAATTTCAATCATAATTCAGCCAGACAGCTCGGCAGCAGGACAGTACGACAGTAAGACAGCGGAATAATTAAAACCACTTATCGCAGACTGCCGCGCTTTCTTGCTGCCGCTCTGCCGCGCTAAATGATTCCTACCGCCACCAGCATGGCGCTTATAAAGTAGTCCAGCACCATAACCAGCACCATGCTGAGCACCACGGCCTCCGTAGTAGCTTTCCCCACTCCCTCAGCCCCCTCTTCGCAAGTCAGGCCTTTATAGCAGGAAACAGTGGCGATCATAAAAGCGAAAGCGAAGGTCTTCAGGAACCCGTGCATGAAATTCTTAATTTCCATGAAGGTAAAGATATCGTTCCAATAGACCGAGTTGGGGACATGGAATTTTATGGTGCTGACCAGGAATCCGCCGAAAATGCCGGTAAAATCGGCGAAGACCGTCAACAGCGGTATGGTGATCATGAAAGCGACATATCTGGGAATCAGGAGATATCGGGCGGGGTTCGTGCCCAGCGTATAAAGGGCGTCTATCTGTTCGGTGACTTTCATGGTGCCTATCTCGGCAGTAACGGCGGCGCCCACGCGGCCGGCTATAACTATGGAGGTTAAGACCGGCGCCAGTTCCTTGACCAGCGAGAAAGCGACCATCGTGCCTATATAGAGCGGCTCGTTAAATAAATTTTTTGAGGTATACCCCATCTGGAGCGCCAGAACCATGCCGGTGAAAAAACTGGTAAGAAGCGTAACTGCCAGGGAGTCCACGCCGATGCGAACGGACTGCTTTACGATCTCACGAACCTCCGGCTTGGCCTTGAACAGCCAGATCGTCATAGACTTTATCATCAGGGAAACCATGCCCATTTTACGGGCAAGGGTAAGCGCGCGGTCGCCTAAACCTTCTAAGATATAGTGCTTCATAGGCAGATCCTGGGCACGCGGGAGGTAATAAGCGTCACGACCTCGTAGGGGATGGTGGCGGTCAGGTCGGCCAATTCCCGCGCGCTAACTTCGGCGTCTCCCTGACGCCCTATCAACGACACCTCGGAGCCCACCGCGGCGTCACCGACATCCGTCACATCCACCATGGTCATATCCATAGTTACATTACCTATCACGGGGCATTTCCGCCCGGAAACCACCACGGACGCGGTATTTGAGAATCTGCGCGTGTACCCGTCGCCGTAACCGACCGGTATCGTGGCGACAGTCATGGGACGCGGCGCCCTGAAAGATTTGCCGTAGCTGATATACGCGCCTTCTCTGACGGTCTTTATAAAAACCACTCTGGTCTTCCAGGAGAGCACGGGGTCAAAGCCTTCCATCATGCCGTAAGCCGCCAGCCCCGCGCGCACCATGTCCCAGCGGCTGCCGGGATAATTCGCCAGCCCGGCGGAATTGGCGACATGTTTTATCATGTCATTCGCGCCGCACTTCGCGAGTTCTGTCGCGGTCTCGGTGAAATAGCCCAACTGCCTGACGGTAAATTCCGGGTCGGAGTCGGCGCACGCCAGATGGGTATAAAGGCCGCCGATCACCGCGCTTCCGGAATCCCGCAGCGTTTCGAAGATCTTTATAACGGCTGGCCTGCGGGCGCCGATGCGCCCCATACCGGTTTCAAGTTTGATATGACAGACGGCTTTTTTGTCCAGCTTGCGCGAGGCCTCTACCACCTGATCGGCGGCCTCGAGACTGGAGATGGTCACCATCAGGTCCCGATTTATGGCCTCCACAAAACTCTCAAAGGGATAAAGGCTTCCCAGCACCAATATGGGCGAAATTATACCTGCGTCGCGCAGCACCACTCCTTCCTCCACGGAGGAAACGCCGAAACCCCAGACCAGATTTTCGCGTTCTGCGAAAGCCGCGACACCGGCCGCCCCGTGGCCGTAGGCGTTCGCCTTGACCACGAACATCACTTTCGTGCGGGGACCGACGGTATTACGTATCTTAAGAAGGTTTTTTTTAAGCGCTGAGAGTTTTATTTCAGCCCAGGTGGGCCGCAGGAAATTAGACATAAAATCAGGGGTCAGGTTAAGGAGTTTGCTGTTTCGGCACCCTGTACCCCAAACCCTGGCCCCTCCACCCTTATAATATCGCCTCTTCCGCGAAGGTATCGACTCCCGGCATCTGCGGATTTTCAAACCTGGTCAGTTCCGGCCTGAAATAAAGCGGCACATCGCCCACGGGACCGTTGCGCTGTTTGGCGATGATCAGCGTGGCCTGGTTCTTTAAGGTCGGGTCATCCTGCTTGTAAGTTTCTTCGCGATATATAAGGCCCACAACATCGGCGTCCTGCTCAAGGGAACCCGACTCGCGCAGGTCGGAAAGCTGAGGCCGGTTCCCGGCTCTGGCCTGATCCATATTCTTGCGATTAAGCTGCGAAAGCGCGAGCACGGGAACTTTCATTGATCGCGCCAGGTCCTTTAAAAGCCGGGAAATTTCTGAAACTTCCTGCTGACGGCTTTCGAGCCGGCCGGTACCCCGAATGAGCTGCAAATAGTCGATGATTATCAGGCCCAGGGTTTTGTTCTGGGCTTTAAGCTGGCTCTGCAGTTTGCGGATGCGGGCGCGGATATCCAGGATATTCAGGCCGGGAGAATCATCTATCCAAAGCGGCGCGGCGGCTATTTTAGCGGAAAACCTGGTCAAATCGCTCCACACTTCCCTTGGGAAAAAGCCTTTGCGCACCTTGGCCAGATCGGCCCCGGCCGCGGCGCAAAGCATGCGCTGAAAGATAGCGTGCTTATCCATCTCGAGAGAGAATATCGCCACGGGGATTTGCGGTTTGCTGGTGTCGTCCACCGCGGCGTGATAAGCCATGTTCAAAGCCATCGCGGTTTTGCCCTGGCTTGGGCGGGCCGCCAGTATTATCAGGTCGGACTTCTGGAAACCCGCGGTCATGTCGTCAAGGCGGTGGAAGCCGGTCGGCACGCCGGTGACATTACTCTTTTCTCCGTGCGCTTTTTCAAGCCGCTCCAGCACCTCGTGCGCCAGGTCCTGCGCCGAGGAAAAACCATGGTCAGTGTTGGTCTCGGCCACCGATATTATCTGCTCCTGGGCGTAATCCAGGATGTCTTCCACCTCTTCGGAATTTTCAAAGGATTTCTCTATAACGGAAGTGGAAACGCGGATAAGATCGCGCAACAGTGATTTTTCCTTGACCAACTGGGCGTACGCCTGGGTGTGCGCCGCGGTGGAAACCTTCTCCATCAGGTCGGAAAGATATTTTTGTCCGCCCAGCTCTTCTAATTTGTTATTTTTTTTAAGAACTTCGGAAAGCGTGACGATGTCCACCGGCTGGTTGCGGTTATAGAGATCGGTTATGGCCTCGTATATCCTGCGGTGAATATCGCTATAGAAATGTTTGGGCTGGATGATCTCGGTGACGGTGCCTATGACTTCCTTCTCAATAAGCATGGCCCCCAAAACGGCCATTTCTGCCTCAATGGAATGCGGCGAAACCTTTGCGTAAGTCATAAATTTAAGGTGCGACTATTGCCGTAGGCCGTAGGCTGTAGGCTTTAGGCCATATGCAAAAACCAGGTAAAAGCCGTATGGCGTATGGATGAAAGCTTATAGCCTATAGCATATAGCGGTAAAAATCCGGTAAACCGGATTTCTACTTGTTTTGAGCGGTGACGGTAATCTTGACTTTGGCCACAATCTCCGGCTTGAGCGCGATGTCAACTTCGAAAACGCCTACTGCCTTGATGGAAGCCGGCAGTTTGATCATATCCTTGTGGATTTCAATGTCGGCGGCGGCCAGGTTCTTCATGATATCGCTTTTGGCGACAGAGCCGAACATGGCTCCATCTTCGGAGACGGGTCTGGAGAAGGAAAGAGTGATACCGGAAATTTTCTTAACCAACTCCTGAAGGCCAGCGTTCTCAGCCGTGACCCTGCGGCCTCTTTTATCCTCGCTGTTCTTCCAGGCTTTCATGGCCCCGGGAGTGGCAGCTTCCACCAGGCCGCGCGGCATAAGGAAGTTACGGCCATAGCCGTCGCGCACAGTTTTGATCTCGCCGGTTTTACCGAGATTCGCTATATCTTTTTTAAGTATCACTTTCATTGTGGGGCTCCATTAATTAAACTGGTCGTTGTTATAAACAGGATCAACCGCTGAATTCCGTGTTTTTCTGGCCGCAACCTTACCGCACCGTCGCGCCCTAATCGTTAATTACTTCGCTTATCCGTCAGCCTGAATAAGGCATGATGGCGAGGTTTCTGTTCACCTTCACCGCCTTGGCTATCTGACGCTGGTGTTTGGCGCAGGCGCCGGTTATTCTTCTGGAAAGGATCTTGCCGCCGTCGCTGCAAAAGCTTTTAACGATTTGGACCTGCTTATAGTCCATGTGCGCGACTTTTTCGGCGCAGAGCCGGCAAACCTTCCTTCTGGGAGCGAAGTGCTTGCGGGGGCCGAAGGGGCGCCGGGCGCCGTCTTCTCTGGCGGGCCGGGGAGCCGCCGACGGAGAATCGGAGCTGTTAAATTCTTTTCTTGGTTCGTTTGTCATAGTTTATTCCTCTTTGTATAGTTAAAACGGAACTTCGTCTATCCCTGACGCGTCAGCGGCCTTATCGGAGACGGCTTCGGAGGTTTCCGGAGCTTCGGGACCTTCCCCCGGAGTGGCCGCGGCCAAAAACTGTACTCTCTTGGCCACAACTCTCATCACTTTGCGTTTCTGCCCGGTCTTATCCGTGTACTCGGCGTTAGACAAGCGCCCTTCCACGTATACCGGGCTGCCTTTTTTAGCGCGCTCTTTGCACTTCTCGCCCATCGGGCCCCAGACGGTGACCGGCACATAGGTCGTATCGTCCTTCCATTCCCCGGTGGCCAGATCTTTGTAACGCCGGTTCACGGCGACATCAAAACTGCAGACACCCATACCTTTCTGGGTGTAGCGGATATCCGGATCACGGGTCAGACGGCCGGAAATCAGAACATTATTCTGTTCGGGAATCCTGATATTCATAAATTCCCCCTTGGCAATTCAGACTGTCAGGCCTTCTTTACGGGCTCAATCACCATCTTGAGCATCATGTTTCTCAGGATAGATTCCTGAAGCTTGAGATTATGATTGATGTTCTTCACGGCTTCGGGAGCGGCTTTGACTTTCATATAAACATAAAAGCCGTCTCTGTTCTTGCCCACAGGGTGGGAGAATTTTTTTCTGCCGAGCCTGTCTTCATTGAGAACTTCGGCCTTTTCATCGGTTATGATCTTTTTGGCCTTTTCAACAATCTCGCCGGCTTCCGCATCGGAAACCTGAGGATTTATAATAAGCATTAACTCATATGTGGTCATAGTAGATTAAGGATACCAAATTCGACGCTATTTTTCAACAATTTTATGTTTTTCAGGCTTTCCGACAGATAATTATCTGTTTTGGACTGGCAGAGGCAAAAGGGGCGCGCTCGAAATCTCCGTATTTCTTGAGAGCTTTAAAACCGTTGTAGTGGAGCATGGCGTCCAACTCAACCGGGAAAAAACAGCGCATATTGAGATGCCTGGAAGCGAACCGCCTCCTGCCGCGGGTGTAATGCCAGGTTATGCGGGAGACCTGTGAGGCCCTGTCGTAAGAACACTGCTCTTCCACCAAGATTTGCTCTTTGCCGCGCGGGTCCTTATAGCAGGACACCGGCAGCAGCTCTTCCGCGTCCCTCACAAAGTGGCCCGGGTGAGGGTTAAAAACATCCAGGATGAACCGCCCCCCCGGCGCGAGATGGGCGCGCACCGAAGCAAAAAATTTTTCCAGGCCGCCCCTGTCCGCCAGATGCTGCATTGAATTGAACGGGATAAATATCAGTTTAAACTCCTTTTTGAGCCGGAAGGACCTTATGTCGCCCTTCACCAAAGCCACCCGCAAACCCTCTTTGCCGGCCTTCTTTTTGGCTAGCGCGAGCATTGGAGCGGAAATATCAAGGCCGGTGATATCTATGCCTGCCCGGGCAAGCGCGAGGGTGAGCCTGCCTGTGCCGCATGCCAGCTCCAGCACGGGGCCGCGCGCGCGCCTGGCGGCGGCAAGATAAAAAGGCAGGTCATTCTGCGACTGCTTATCTTCGGCGTCGTAAAGGACGGCGTCGCCATAAATCTCGGAACCATCGGGGATTTTATGTTCTGGCATAAACTGTTTGTTTGGGGAATCCTTGCCGCGCTTGCCCGATCTGCTATCCTTAAAGTATACTTGATTATCGTCCCGCAGCTAAAGGGGCGGGCTCCCACCAAATCCTCCGCCGACATTCGGATGCATAGCGGAGATGTTTCACCCGATTGAGGAGGGAGGCATAATCTTTGATTAGCATCTTATGGTTCGCAGGGCCTGCCGGGGGCCTGGAACGCAAAACCGTAGTCGGCCACACCGTGGCCGCTACTCCCGCCCTCGCCTTCGTCGCTGCGCAAGCCTCAGGCGAAGAACTGTCGTCCGCCTTCGGCGGACTCCATTCCGGAGGGTTTTGCTAACCCAGATCCCCCGTCACCCGCTCCAACATTACACCTGTCTTAGTTTTATTCTTACCTTAGCGGAGGATTTGGGCTCCTTATGGAAACTATTTTAAAGCATAAGAACAAACTTATCGCGGCAGCCCTGCTGCTCGCGGTCTTTGCCGCTTTCGGAGCAACCCTGCATCTCGGCTTTATCTGGGACGATCACCAATTCATAGAGGCAAACCCATACATAAAAAGCTGGACCATGGCCAATCTCCGACACGCGTTCCTCTCGGACCCGTTCAACCAGGCCCTGAATTATTACCGCCCCTTCCAGACCTTAAGCAATATGCTGGATTTCTCTCTCTGGCGCCTTGACCCCTTCGGCTATCATCTCACAAATATATTATTCCATGCCGCGGCGTCCCTGCTTGTTTTTGCGTTAATGGGAGAGCTGGGCTTAAGCGGCTCGGCGGCCTTTCTTACGGCCCTGCTGTTCGCCGTAAACCCGACGGTCATTGAACAGCTTATTATAGTGGCCGGAAGGGCTGAGTTGGCAACTTCCGCCTTTACCCTGGCCTCGGTCCTGCTTTTCCTGCGGAAAAAATATTTTTTTCTTTCCTCGCTTTTCTTGCGGCCCTCGGCTTCAAAGAAAACGGCATCATCACCCCTGTTCTTACGGCGTTTTCTCTCTGGTATCTGCGGAAAGACAAAAAGGAATATCTGAAACTATTGTTTTTCCTTTTACCGATTCCCTTATACCTTTGGTTAAGGAGCGCCGCCACCGGAGCCGGAACTTTAGAGACCGGAGTGACGGCCTTTTTATTTCAAACCGCCGGCAAACTGCCGGCGACGGCCCTCGTTTACATAAAGAACGCTTTTCTGCCTCTTAACATGCATTCGCACAGACTGCAGCCCAATTTTGCGCCGTGGTTCTACGCGGCTTACGCCTTCTGGGGCCTGTTACTGACGGCCCTGCTTAAATACCGGCCGCGCGCGGCGTTGTTTGTTTTCGGATGGTATCTTATCAACCTCGCGCCGAAGCTTCCGCTGCTGGCCGGCGGAAACCTGATGCTGGAGCACTGGACTTATCTCGCCAATCTGGGGCTTTACGCCGGCGCGGCCGTGCTATTCGCGCGCGGCCTGAAAAGCGGCGGCCTGAAAAGGACGGCGGCGGCCGCCTGCGCGGGGGCGCTCGCTTTTTTCTGGATCACCGCGGCCAACGCCAACATCCGCCTGCGCTCCACCGACCTGAAGATATATGAGCATGCCGCCCGCTATTCGAGCTCAAAACCGATGCTTTATAATCTGGCGCGGGAATATTATCTGGCGGGACAATTTGGGAGAAGCAGGGCGATACTGGAACGTATTTCAGGCCTGGATCCGGACAATATCATGTATCAGAACGGCCTGGCGCTGAGCCTGTGGAACACCGGCTCCAGGAAGGAAGCCTCGGCCCTTATGGATCGGATTCTGGTCCGTCGCCCCGACAACGCGGAAGCTCTCTTTAATAAGGCCTGCGTGCTGATGGAAGAAAAAAATTTCCCAGCGGCGGAACTGCTGCTCAGTCGTTCCGTTGAGAAAGCTCCCGGCAGCGAGCCAGCCTACTCCGCTCTGGCCGGGCTATACCTGAAGCGGGGCGATGAAGCACAAGCGCTGTCAGTTTACGAAGCGCTGCTCCGCCTGAACCCTTACAATTCGGAGGCGCTTACCAACGCTGGAATAATAAACGCGAAGAGCGGCCGCTACGGCGCGGCCGGAGACTTATTTAAAAAAGCGCTTGAGATGGACCCCGCCTCCAAAAGCGCGGCCATAAATTTAGAAAGGGTAAAACTGCTGGAAAGAACCGCAAGGTAAGTGAGCGCAATCAGTCAGCCTTCAGCGCACTAGTCACTAACCACTAATCACTAGCCACTTTTTTTTGTTCGGTCATATGCCGCCTTGCCGCTTCAAGTTTTTCGATATTGCCGATATCCTGCCAATAACACCCGTCCATGCGGAAACCTTTTATTTTATTTCCCGCTTTGACCAGTCGAAGGTAGACATCCACTATCGAAAAGACACCGGACTCGGTCATAAGCGGGAAGATCTCCGGCGAGATAACATGCACGCCGCTAAAAGCGAGCATGACGGGATCCTTTAACGGATCGCCGGCCCATTGAACAGCGGGATTATTGGAATTAATCCGTCCTCTAAGATTCATCTCCGCGTCAAAGACCAGCTGCCTCGCCGACGGGCGCTCCTTAACGGCTACCGTGGCCAACGCCCCGTTTTTTAAATGGCCGGCCATCATAGCCTTAAGATCCATATCGGTCAGGACGTCGCAATTATAAAGAAAAAAAGGTCCGCCATCCTTTAAAAACCAGGCTGCTTTCTTAACCCCGCCCCCGGTCTCCAGCGGAAAAAACACTTCCCGCGATATCTCAATCTTAAGACCGGCGCCGCTCCTATTCTTCAAAAAATCCGTGAGCTTATCGGCCAGGTGATGAGCGTTGATTATAACTTCAGTTACGCCGGCGTCGGAGAGGCGCTTCAACACTATCTCCAGCATGGGCGCACCGCCGAGGTCCACAAGGGCTTTTGGTACCGTATCGGTAAGCGGCCTTAACCGCGCGCCGAGCCCCGCGGCCAGTATCATAGCTTTCATCGGTTCCTTATGTGAGCGGTATTTCTTTGGATAAACCTTCCAGCTGCCGGTGAGAGAGCTCGACTTTAATTTTATACTTTTCCATGAGATGCTTCTTAAGCTGTTCGGCGCAATAGACCGAGCGGTGCCGGCCACCGGTGCAGCCGAATGAAACCATCAAGTCGGTAAAGTTGCGGGACTGATAGTTTTCCGCGGCTGCGTCAACCAGCGCGAACACCCCTTTCAAAAATTCTCCCACCTGCGGCTTTTCGGCCAGATACGCCTGAATCTCCGCGTCCTTGCCGGTCAGCGGCGCGAACTTTTCCTCGCGGCCGGGATTCGGCAGATAACGGCAGTCAAAAACAAAACCTCCGCCGTGGCCGCTTTCGTCGGACGGCAGACCCTTGCGGTAGGAAAAACTTGAAACGCGCACGGTCAGCCCCAGCTTGCCGGCGCCAAACTGCCGCAGGTACGAGGACGCCGTCATACTTTTAAATATGCGGGTCAGCTCCGGCAGCTTTACGGGCACATCAGCGTTTCTGAGCAGCCACTCAATATTTTTAACGGCGTAAGGCACGCTTTGAAGAAAATGGGTCTTTCCTTCGTAGAAGCCGCGCAGGCCATAGGCGCCCAGCGCCTGCATTATTCTTATGTATACGTACGCGTAGAAATGCCGCATAAAAACGGTTTTGTCCACCTGGCCGGCGGCCTTGGCGGCTTTAAGATAATGCTCCAGGAGCTCAAGCCTGGTCTCGGGCGGGATATCAGCCTTGGCGTCGTATAGCAGCGAGGCCGCGTCATACTGCAGGGCCCCTCTGCGGCCGCCCTGGTAATCTATAAAACACGGCTCCCCGCCCCTGAGCATGATATTCCTTGACTGGAAATCCCGGTAGATGAAATAAGAAGTGTCGGCCTCGAGCAGGAAATCGGTCAGGGCGCTGAAATCGTCCTCCAGCTTAGCCTCGTTGAACGGAACCTTTGAGAGCCTGAGAAAATAATATTTGAAATAATTCAGATCCCACATTATGGACTGGCGGTCGAAGCTGTCGCGCGGATAACAATATTTATAATCCAGTGTGCGGCCAGCCTGCATCTGAAAACGCGGCAGCCATTCCAGCGTCTTTTTATACGCCGCCTTCACGGAGGCCGGCAGGTCGGAACCGGAGCGCTCCTTTAGCAGGAACTGAAAAAGCGTCATATCCCCGAGATCCTCTTCCAGATATATATTTTGGGAAGGCTCGCAGGCGTAGATCTCAGGCACAGGCAGGCCCTCCTTCCTGAAATGTTTCGAGAACTCGACAAAGGCGGCGTTCTCCAGCTTATCCGGTCCGACGGCCCCTATGACCGAGCGACCCGCTCCGCTCAGGCGGAACAAACGCCTGGTGGAACCATCGCCCTTAAGCGGGGTGACGGATTCGGGAGCGGAACCGAAAGTTTTTTTAAAAAGGGCGTTGAGATTATCTTCCGGTGTCGCAGCTGTCTCCGGCGCCTGAAGCTCCGCTTTTTTAGTCGGCATTATATTTCCTTAAATTGTGATTTTACTGACGCTTTGACATTATAACAATAAGGCGCCGCCGTTCAAAAGGATTACTGCCGGCCGGTTTTAGCATTTTCTAATCGTAAGATGAGCATGAGATCTCTCGTCGGTGCTCCGTCGCA
>JBAXKK010000042.1:0-21585 GCA_037137395.1 Elusimicrobiota bacterium | reverse complement strand
CAGCGTTCCGCATGAACTCGTCTTCAAGGTCTTTAAAATCCGCCTGCACGTCAAAGTTCTGTGAATAGCGCCACCAGGAGAGCGCGGCCAGAGCGAAATATCCGGCGGGGTTGGCCGTATCAACCTGTATTATACTCCTAAATTGCTCTTCAGCCTTATCAAATTCCAGGCGATACATAAGGGCTATACCGCGGTCATACTTGTCGTCAACCAGGGCGCCCAGGGAAAAAACGGAAGTTGAACCCACCGGGGGCAGAGTTTGGGAAACGGCGCTTACTACGGAGGCTGATTCCATTTCTGCCCCACCGTTTGGTTTGTCCGTATCTTTAACGATTCCTTCGGCGGAGCAGACGGCGGCAGAAAAAACAAGCGCCGAAATCAAAGCCGACAGCATAGACGAAACAGCGTGGTTGCGGTTTTTCATTTGGGTGTATTAAATAATGCTCATCAGGGCTTCGCGGAATTCATCAGCCGTCTTGAACCTGTTTCCCTGATCCGGAGACAAAGCTTTGGCGATAAACCCATCAACTGCCTTGGGAAGGCCGGGAACGGCGGCGCTGGCAGGTTGATAGAGTTCACGCTCCTTCTGGTAATGAAAATCAGGTCCCTTGAAAGGCAAACCACCCGTCAGAATTTCGTAGAGACAGACGCCGAGCGAGTAAATATCTGACTCTTTAGACGAAACGCCCAGGTCCTGCTCCGGCGACATATATGCCGGACTGCCCACGACTTCGCGGGTGGAGACGCGGCTCCGGGCCTCACGCGCCTGCCGGGCGAGGCCGAAATCCATAACCTTTATCTCGCCATCAGAAGAGATCATAATATTGGACAGTTTTAGATCCCGGTGTAAAACATCTTTTGAATGGGCGTAGGAAAGGGCCTTAGCCGCCTCGTCCAGGATTACGCGCGCCCTGTCGAAGGGCAGCTGAACTTCTTTATCAAGCATTTTGTCCAGAGTAACGCCGTTCACATACTCAAAAACCAGATAGATATTACCCTCTTCCTCAAAAATAGTGTGTATCTCAACAATATTGGGGTGATGAAGGAGAGCCACGGTGCGGGCCTCTTCCAGGAAGCGCTGCTTTTCCCGATCATCCACCCGAATCTCCTCATTCATTTTTTTTATCGCCACGGTCCGCCCCAACGACTGATCCACGGCCTCATATACTACGCCCATTCCCCCCGAACCTATCTTACGCTCAATTTTATACTTCCCGGTTGCAACGCCCTCATAAAAGATAGACGGGGTAAGCATATTCGGGTGCGTCTGCTTGCCGGCCGCACCGGACTTTTCCCTTGCGGAAGTAACGATATGCAGCAGCCCCAAAGCCACCAGCAAGCCTCCCGTTATGGTGAATATCAGCAGTATAACAAAACGTTTTGTTCTGGAACCGGGCTTGGCGGCGTCGCCCTCGGCAACTTCACCGCCGGCGTATTCCGTGGCCCCTTTGCCGTAGGAAAAATCAGAAACGCGGCTGGAGTACTGGGCCACGGCGTCCTGAAAACGGGCGCCATAGGCGAGGTTTAAAGAAGCGGCCTGGCGGAAGTCTTCAAGCATCTGCTTGTAATTGCCCTGCTTTTCGTAGGCCAGAGCGCGGTTAAACCAGGCGTCCGCGAAATCGGGGTTAATGCCTATAGCTTTATTGGCGTCGGCTTCAGCCTCCTTCGACAGGCCCTTTCTGTTCAAAGCCCAGGCGCGCATATTCAAAGCCTGCGCGCTGGCGGGGTCGCGCCCGATAACATAAGTCGTGTCCCTCACGGCTTCGTCGTAGCGTCCGAGAAAATTATAAGCGTTAGCCCTTTCAAGATAGGCCTCAAGGCTCGACGGGTTATTTCCTATGGCCAGAGCGGCGTATTTCAGAGCCGCTTCGTAATCGCCCAGCCGGCTCTTAGAAGAGGCCGTTTTGAGGTACACATTGGACCGCACATGATCCGTGGGCTGGGAGACTGCCGCACTAACCTGCTCCGCGGGAGAACTCTCCGCGGCCACGGATTCTGTCTTGATAGCGCCCGCGATCTCGACTGTGCTGATATTTTTGCGCATCTCCTCCAGCGAAGAAAGAGATTTAAGTCCGGTCACTTCTTTTTTGCTGTCCACCAGCGCGGAAAGAATCTTGGCGGATTCGTCCTGGGGGTCCATCTCCATGGCCTTCCGGATATCTTCTATCGCCCCCTTTCGATCCTGCAGCGCGGCCCTGGCGAGCGCGCGGGTCTTATACGAGTCAGGATTGCCGGGGTCCAAACTGATGGCGTCGGTGGCGGCTTTATCGGCCATACCATAATCTTCAATCTCGTTGTAATACTGCGCGACCGCGGACTGCACGCCGGAATCATCTGGATACCCATCTTTAAGCGCCTTCAAAGCGGCGGCCGCTTCATTTCTGTCTCCGGAATCCAAAACTCTCCTGGCGTCCAGGATGTCGTCGAAAGAATTTTTATCCGCCCCCGTCTTTCGATCCTTCCAATCCTTCATACCTTCACGCCTTTTGAACGTGTTTATGCGGAAAGCGCCAAGGCCTGAAGTGATGCCGGCGTAGTCATCCGCGCCCACTCTGCCGGAATCGTATGCCAGCTCCAGACGCGACACCATCCTGGCAATAGAACCACTATGGCGCGAAGTAAATTCTCGGCGCTTCTCCGGATGCATCCTATCAAGCAGTCTTATCAGAGCCTGGGCTGAAGTATCCGGATGATTGTAATCATTATCCCTGAAAGTTCTGTAATCCCCCCGGTACGAACCATGGGTCGCTTCCGGCTGGTAGGAATTGGCGGCGGCAGGCTGCTGCGGGATCGGGATAGCTGGCGAAACGGAAATGGCGGAACCGGCATTAGTCTTTTCGCCGCCAATTTCCCCGCAAAAAGCGGAACCTCCCGCAAACAACAGGAAGAATAAAGCAACGCGGAGTCCGGAGAGCGGATTAATCATATAGTTTGCGCTTTTACAGGACTATATTTCCTGTTTATAGGATAAAAGGAAAGACTGATTTTGTCAAGGGCCTTAAGGGGTTCAAAACCGGGCCAATTGCCGGGGCCGGAAGCGGAAGCGCCATCCGTGTTTACTTCACGAATTTCTCCAATTCCCTGAGTATCCCGTCCGGCTCGGAAATTCCCATATTCACTATCTCGTTCGCGCGATCCTGCGTGTCGGCGTTGGAGTATATCCTCATCTGCGGGGCGTTGCCGGAAGGGCGGATGTGCGCGATGTCGCCGTTAGAAAAAAATATCCGGATACCGTCAACGGTGTTCATGTCCGTCACATTGCCGAAACCCCGCTCCCTTGAAAAAAACTTCTCCAGCTCCCGAAATACAGCCTCCTTTCCGGCCGGGTTGGCCGCGGAAAAGCGCTTAACTATCTCTCCACTTGCTTCCAGTGGGAAATTATCTATTAATCCCGCTTTGCCGAAACGTTTAGGCAACCGGTTAAAAAGTTCCGCCAGTGATATTCCTTTCGCACGGGCCGACACCAGCACTGACAAAATTGGAAGCAGGGGGTCGCGCGTCGGAAGCGCCTTTAAAACTTTCCCGCAGATCGCTATGTCAGTCCCGGTCAAAAAGCCGCCGTTCGCTTCCCAGGAGACGATGATCTTCCCCGGAAATATCTTCTCAGCGTCTTTCATGGCCTGGATGACATAAGGCGAACCGATGCGCGTTTTGACGGTCTCGATGCCGAGATTTTTTAAATGGACATCCACGGCGCTATTGGCGCTTACCGGAACAGCCGCGACATTCGCTCCCAAAAACTCCGCGACCACGGCGCCGAGCAGATCCCCTCCAAAAAACTTCACCTTGCCGTCCGTAATCCCGCACACCAGCGGCCGGTCTGAATCTCCATCGGTGGAAACGAGAGCGTCGTATTTAACGCCGTTCTTTTCCCCCTCTTCGTCCGCCATATTCTGCAGAGTCTCAAGCTGTACGGCCGTGATATCTTCCGTGTCTATCGCGATAAATTTCTCGCTTCTCCCAGCGCGGTCCACCTTGCAGCCCAACTTCTCGATAATGCGCGGCACCAGATCGCGCCCGACGGCGGAATGCTGGTAATAGAGAACCCTCACGCCCTTTAGAGCGTCAGGCGGAAAAACATCCGAGTAGCGCCGGACATACATTTCCGTCCCCTCAACGCTTGCAAAAGGCAGGTCCCGCTGTTCGTCACGCTTAAGGGCGCCGTCGCTATCAAATATGGTCCCGAAGGCGTCACGGGCATATTCCTCGCTCCGCACCCGTGAAACGGCCGCGAGTATCCCGGGCTCGTCCGATTTCAAAACTTCACCCGCCGCTTTGTTGTACTTAATGCCGTTCATGTGGAAAGGGATGTGAGAGCCGGTGACCATCACGCTGGCCTGCTTTTTCTGCATAGCGTAATAAGTCAGCGCCGGGGTGGGCAGCGGGCCGAGGTTCACGGCTTTGAGCCCGGAATCTTCAATAGCGCGCACGACGGCCTTCATCAGACGCTCCGTACTCGGGCGCAGGTCTCCTCCGACGGCTATCGCATCGCCCTTTTTTATCTCACCCGCGCCCGAAAGATAAAGCAGGCAGCCCTTCGTGTTGATATAGACCTCAAGGTCGGTCATATCCTCCACATTGGCGCGAAGGCCGCTGGTTCCGAACTTTAAAGGTTTGGGTTCGTAATTGATGAAGACGGGTTTTAACACTTTAATGATCCTCCGTTAAGGGTAATAATTAGTTTTTTAGGAAAGTTTTTTCAGCGCGAAGGCGTAGGCGCCTATGGCAACGGCTTCGCTGGTACCCAGGCAGGATATCCCGACCGCGGTTCGCTGCATCGGATCGTATTCAACCTGCCGGGAAGAGCCCGGAACTGTGATAACCCGCGTTTCTCCCTTTATAAACTGCTCCCGCTGCGCTGGATCTTCAAAATTAAACGCTCTGGCAATCAGGCGCCGCTGCGGGCCTCCGGGTTTGTGATAAAAATCATTGATCGCGTCCACCAGCGGCGGAAGAAAGAGCCGGCTCGCGCCGGACACTCCGCCGCCAATAACCGCCAGGCCGTCCAGCAGCGTCAATGCCTGGGCTATAGCGTCACCGGCAACTTCGCCAAGCCGGCGGAACGCTTCCCGCGCCGCCGCGCGGTTGCCCGGGGCCGCGCCCATACCTATATCGTAAATTGTCTTAGGCTCAGGAGCCTGCTCCGGAGCTATACCGGCCTGTTGGGCGTAAACCCGCCGCACCGCGCGAATGCAGCAGCCCTCTTCGGCGTTGACGCCGGGCTCAAGCTTATTGCGCAGCAGCCAGGCCTCTCCGCCGGCAGCGTTGTCGCCGAGGCATAATTCGCCGGCGCGCGCGATGCCGCCACCGAAGCCGGTGCCAAGCGTTACGCCGAATAGATTATTGTATCGCTTAGAACTACCCGCCTTCGCCAGCTGCTCATTCACGCGGGGGAGGAAACCGGCAATCGCCTCTCCGTACGCGAACAGATCCCCGTCGTTATTGATAAAGACCGGGATCTTAAATTTTTCTTCCAGCATTGGACCGAGGGCCACGCCGCCGCGGAACGCCGACATGTTTGGCAGATCTCCGATGATGCCAGCCGGATAATCGGCCGGGCCGGGGAACGCGAAACTTATAGCCACCGGCGGGGCCGGCAGACGCTCTTTTACACGCTCAAATCCGTTCACGATTTGCGTCAGACAGCCGGTCAGATTTTCGGCGACGGACGGAAGCGTTATGGGTTCAATAACCGGTTTGTTGGAGCGGATGGCGGAAAATACGAGGTTGGTCCCGCCCGCGTCAAGGGTCAGGACTGTGCGCTGGTCGCCGCTGTAGTCGTTTGGCATATGTTCATCCCTCTGCTTTTTCAAGCCCGATCCGGAGGCGACATAAGCGTTGTTATCTGTCGTTTCCCGTTTGGCGCGGAATAATTTCCAGAAGCGTCAGGTGAGCTATGACGAACATAATGCTTGATTCCGCGCCCTCATTATTATTAATTTCCGATTCTTTAAGACCATCGCGGGATCCGCCGGTGGCCGCGTCATAAATAGGCTTGCCGCTTATATTATTACCTAGGAACCATTCAAAAGAATTGAGCGCCCTATCCTTATACACGGCTAACCCCGTAACGCGGTAAGCCGTGGCGCAGGCCTCCGCCATGCTGGCTGCATCCGTGGGCTGCTGGTCGTATAGCGCGGGCTTTCCGCCTTTGGGATACCAGCCCTTGTTTCCTACTATACGGAGCATATTTCCCTGCGGGAAATTCACCTTTATAAGGAAATCAAGCGTCTTTACAGCCGTATCAAGATATTGCGCGCTTTTGAGATCTTCATAGGCGAGAAAAAGCGCGTGCGGCAGTTTGGCGTTATCATATGTCAGTATAGGCTCAAACCACGGCCAGTCATTTGATGATTGTTTCTTGTACATGACCATAAGCCGGTCGGCCAGAGTTTTCATCAGGGTCCGCGCGCCGGCATCTTCGGGGAACCGCGCGAGATAATAATGCAGGCCAAGCATGGAGTAGGCTATGGACCTGGGCCATTTAAGTTGTCGGGCGCGGGGCAGAGCTTTTTTAAACATCCCGCCGGCGGCGACGCCCGAGGCCTCGTCAACCGGATAAGCCGCGGCGTAACCCAGGCCCCATAAGGCCCGCCCGTATGAATCTTCAGTGGCCTGACCACTGCTATGCCGCTTATAGTCCATCCTGTGATAGAAATCGCCGTCCTTCTTTTGAGCGCGGGCAAGATAATTCATGTATATTTTTGCGAGCGGCGCGGCGGCTGTATCTCCGGGCTTCGCCTGCCGGTTGTAGATCAGCACGGCTACAAGAGCGCGCGCGACATCTTCCGTGCAATAGCCGTTCTCGCGGCTGGGAACCAGCCCGTCAGCGAATTCAAACATCCCGGTATCATCCGTGAGAGCCCTGAGACGGCGCAGGTCCGGATCAGGCAGCGCAAACACGCCAACCGTAGCAGACGACACCCGCAGAGCATCATCCAACCGCCCGGCCGCGGAAACCGCACCGCAGGTATAAACCTGCAGGATGGCGCAAACCGCCATGTTCAAAACAAACACTTTAGCTGTCAAAAATCTCATGCCACCCTCTCGCCATTTTCGTCAAACACATGACTCTTATCCAGAGCGAACACCACATTTATTTTGTCGCCCGACTTAACGGGGAAATCATGTTTCAGACTTGCTTGAAACGCGAGCCCTCCGCTATTGCAGTGCAGCACTACGTCATTGCCCATGGATTCCGCCAGCTCCACCTCACAGGCCAGCGGCACGCTGGAATTAACGCCCGGAGGAACACGGTCGGCAAGGTAGATATGCTCCGGCCTTATGCCGAACGTGCATTTACTCCCGGTCTCCAGCCGCGCGGCGGTCAGGGGCGGCAGCGGCAGCACAAAATTATTTATTTTAAGGCCGGACGCGGCCCCGTCGCAAACCGCCTGCGCGGCAAACAAATTCATGGGAGGGCTGCCGATAAAAGTGGCCACGAAAGTGTTGCGCGGAGTTGAGTATATCTCATGAGGAGTCCCGCACTGCCCAATAACGCCGTCGTGCAGCACCACCATGCGGTCCGCCATAGTCATAGCCTCGCATTGGTCGTGGGTAACGTAAATCGCGGTCGCTTTAAGCCGGCGGTGCAGGCGGGATATCTCAGCGCGCATCTGCGTGCGCATTTTGGCGTCCAGGTTAGACAGCGGCTCGTCAAAAAGAAACACTTTGGGCCTCCGCACTATGGCCCTGCCCACCGCCACGCGCTGACTCTGTCCGCCGCTGAGCTCCTTGGGTTTTTTATGGAGCAGCGGCACTATTCCTAAAAGCGCGGCGGCCTCCCGCACGCGGTCGTCAATTTCTTTTTTCGGCGCGCCGCGCATTTTCAGCCCGAAAGCGATATTGTCATACACGTTGAGATGCGGAAAGAGCGCGTAATTCTGGAACACCATTGAGATGTCCCTGTCCTTGGGATGCAGACGCGTGATATCTTTGCCGTCAATAAATATTTTGCCGGCAGTCACGTTTATCAGCCCCGCGAGCATCCTGAGAATCGTGGACTTGCCGCAGCCGGACGGTCCGACCAGCACCAGAAACTCCCCGTCGTTTATGGTGAGGCTCAATTCCCTGACCGTGTCCCTGTCGCCGGACGGGTAGCGCTTTACCACTTTTTCAAAAATTACTTTTGCCATCTTCTGTCTCCTGTTTATCAGCCTTTGATTCCCGTGGAGGCTATTCCGTCTATAAAATATTTCTGGAAAAATGCGTAGGCGGCCAGTATCGGGATGATTAGCAGCATTGACGCAGCCATTTCAACCCCCAGCTCCCCCCCGGACTGCCCGCCCACCGAGAATGTCGTTATCATCTGCGGCATAGTCATCATCTCCTGACGGCGCACGACCATCATCGGCCATAGCACCTCGTTCCACGAATTCATGAACGTGATGATGCCCACGGTCACCATGGCCGGCTTTGAAAGCGGCCAAAATATGGAAGTCAGGATCCGCAGCTCTCCGCAGCCCTCCATCCGGGCGGCTTCTATCAGATCGTCGGGTATGGAGATGAATGTCTGCCGGAAAATTAGTATGCCCATGGCGCTTATCATCCATGGCGCGATAAGGGCGGGGTAGGCGTCGATCCACCCCAGCCTGACTATAAGCGTATACAGCGGTATCAAAGTCAGCTGCCCCGGAATCATCATAGTAAGCAGCACTATCATAAACACCGTCTCCCGGCCGTTGAATCTGAGCTTTGCCAGGGCGTAGCCGACAAGCGAGCTGAAAAATATAACCGAAGCCGTGGTGGATAGCGCCACAATAGCGCTGTTTAAAAGCGCGCGTCCTATCGGGATTTCCATAAAAACGGCTTTATAATTCTGCAGGGTAAAAAAAGAAGATAAAAAGCTCCCCGCGCCTGCGTCTCCGACTGATTTAAGCGAGATAAAGGCCATCCACAAAAAAGGGTAGATGAAACTTACGGCGGCGCAGATGAGTATAAGATAAAGGGCGAGTTTTTTCATATTCAATCACTGTCCAGGTATTTTTTCTGGATCAGCACGACCAGCAGTATTATCGCCGCCAGCGCGAACCCGATCGTGGCGGCATAACCCATATGCTGAAAAAGGAACGCGTGCTTATACATGTACAACACCACCGACATAGTGGAGTTAAGCGGACCGCCGCCGGTCATAACGTAAGGCTCAATAAAAAGGCTGAACGCGCCGAAGGTGGAAAGAACCACAACCAGCAGCATCGTAGGCCGGAGCAGGGGCAGGGTTATATGCCAAAAGTCCTGCCAGCGGGTCGTGCCCTCGATTTTTGAAACCTCATAAAGATGCGCGGGGATACTCAGCAGGCCCGCGAGGAAAAGAACTATATAAAACCCCATGTTTTTCCATGTCGCCATGACGGCGATTGAAGGCATCGCGAGGCCGGTGCTGGTAAGCCATTTGACAGGCGCTACGCCGGCCAGCCCGAGGAGCTGATTGAATATCCCAGTGTCGGTGGAATAGAGCTTGGCCCAGAGGATGGTGACCACCGCTCCGGATATTATGACCGGCAGAAAAAATGCGGCGCGGAAGAATGTTTTGGCGACGATCTTCTCGGCCAGCGCCATGGCTATCATTATCGAAAACACCACCTGCGCGGGGATATGTATGGCCAGGAAAACAAGAGTATTCAAAAGCGCCTGCCAGAAATCCGTGTCGTGCATCAGAAAATAAAAATTCTTCAGCCCGACATATTCCGGCGGGGTTATCAGGTCCCAGCTATGGAAGACCAGATAAAAAGAAAACAGCAGCGGGTAAGCCGTAAAAACCAGCAGAAATAAGATATAGGGGGCCGTAAAAGCATACCCTATAGCGTCTTTTCTCTCGTCACCAGTAGTCATAAAGTGCCTGTGTTTTTTTTGCGGCTATCGCCAGGGCCTTCTCGGGCGTTATCACCGCGTAAACCGCCGCCGCCTCAAACTGGCCGGATATTATATCCAGTATCTGAACAAGATGCTGTGATTCGTCCATCGGCACTACATATTGCGCCTGCCGGGCCGCCTTGCGGAGCAGAGGATTTTTATCAAAAAAACCGCCGTAAAACGGATCCGAGACTATCCCGCTGCGCATCGGAACCTGATTAGTAAGTTCCAGCAGCTTCAAATCGGCTTCCTTGCTTATAAGGAA
This sequence comes from Elusimicrobiota bacterium, assembly GCA_037137395.1. Taxonomy (GTDB): domain Bacteria; phylum Elusimicrobiota; class Elusimicrobia; order Elusimicrobiales; family UBA9959; genus YA12-FULL-51-18. Next base: position 11,468 of record JBAXKK010000042.1, on the reverse strand, counting down.
CTTGACAAACTCCCATGACTGCTTAGGATACTTTGTGGTGGCGAATATAACGATATTTTTAGGATCGCCGTAAGTGTATACCGGCCCTTTATAGCTGTCCGGCACGGGAATCGGAGCAAAATCAAATTCAAATCCCGGCTTGAGCCTGCGGTAATATTTTATGGCCCAGGGTCCGGCGACATCCATGGCTGTTTTGCCTTCAAGGAAAATATTGCCCGAGAATCCAAGCATGGGAAAATAACGCTTCCTAAACCCGTCCCTGAAAAAGGTCATCGCCGCCACTCCGCCGGGGCTGTTAAAGGCGGCGGAATCATTGCAAAGCAAAGTCCGGCCGCCGGTGGCAGCCACATAAAAAGGATAAAAATCGAACAGCCGCTGCCACCACGTGGTTTTTATGGAAACCGCCATCGCCCAGCGGCCGGGATTATTCTTGTCGGCGGCTATCGTCTCGGCCACTTTCGAAAAATCTGAGTAAGTTTTGGGCGGCTTAAGCCCCAAAGCGCGGAATATGGCGGTGTTGTAGGCTAGCATGACCGGATTGCATTTCCACGGCACCTGATAAAGTTTGCCGTCGCGCGACCGGAACAGATCCGCCAGCTTAGTTCCGGTTCTGCCGATCACGGCTTTTTCATAATCAGGGAAAGCGTTAAGAGCCAAGACCGCCTTAGATTTGGTGAACCGCCCCATTATGGCAGGCAGAATGTTGGAGCAGACATCAGGAGTGGTTTTTGAAACAATAGCGGCCAGCAGCACTTCTTCGCTGGACTGAGTGGCAGGAATAGGCTGCATTTTCACCTGCACATCCGGGTTCGACAGGTTCCACTGTTTGACCAGCAGCCGGCCCAGCTCTATTTCTTCCGGGTTTGAAGAAGTCCAATAAGTGAGCTCAATGGCGCCTGAAGAACCGGCGAACAGAAAAAATATTATTGTGAAAAATATAGCACGCATGAAAAACATATCCTCACATTTAACCTGTGAAAATCGGACGGCTAAACCCGAAAACTGCCCCCGGTACCGATTAAAACATTGTACACTATATAAAGGGTTGAACGCTCATAGTAGTTTACAGGCTTTACATCATACGCGGGAGGAAACAAAAATGACCGCCAAACGGTACCTTGATGAAAATTTGTTCCGTAGGCATGAAGATAATCCCATATTGACTCCCGAAAACTGGCCCTACCCGGTAAATACGGTGTTTAATCCCGCCGCCGCGCAGGTCGGCGGCCAGACAGTGCTGCTGGTGCGCGTAGAGGACCGTTTCGGAGTTTCACATCTGACCACGGCGCGCAGCAAGGACGGCAAAACCGGCTGGGTCGTAGATAAATCGCCCACGCTGCCGACCGACCCCAAGAACCACCCGGAAGAGATCCTGGGCATAGAGGACCCCCGCGTAACCTGGCTGCCGGAACTTAAAGTATGGGCCGTAACTTATACCTCTTATTCCGCTGACGGCCCGCTTGTATCCCTGGCCACCACAAAAGATTTCAGGCAATTCAAACGCTTGGGCCCGATACTGCGCCCCGCAGATAAGGATGCCGCCCTTTTTCCGCGGCGCATCGGCGGCCGATGGGCCATGATACATCGGCCCATCCTGAGCCCGAACCAGCCGGCTCATATGTGGATGTCTTTTTCCCCTGACCTGAAACACTGGGGAGACTTTAAAATATTCATGAGAACGCGCGCCGGCAACGCATGGGATGGCGCAAAGCTCGGCCTTTGTCCGCAGCCGCTTGAAACTCCGGAAGGCTGGCTTATACTGTATCACGGCGTGAGAGAAACCTGCAGCAGCAGCATTTACCGGGTCGGTCTGGCGCTCCTGGATTTAAAAGAGCCATGGAAAGTCCTGCGCCGCAGCCGCAACTGGGTGCTGGCGCCGCTGGCGCCGTACGAAAAATTCGGAGACGTGAGCGATGTGCTTTTTCCCGGAGGCTGGATTCACGACCTCCCCTCGGATGAGCTGCGCATCTATTACGGCGGAGCCGACACTTGCGTGGCGATGGCAACCGCAAGCATGAAGGATGTGCTCAGCTATATTAAGAAATGCCCAGTGGGCTGAAAACGGAGAACTGAATCACAATGAAAACAAAAACTACAATAGTTAAAAAACCGTGGGGACAGGAAAATATTTTCGCCAGCGCGCCGGGCCTGTATCTGGGCAAAATACTTATAATCAACAAAGGCGCCCGCCTGAGCCTGCAATATCACACAAAAAAGCATGAAACCCTTTATGTGCTAAAAGGCAAATGCCGCATGGAGATAAACGGAAAAGCGAAGATTTATAAGCCCGGCGAAGCCGCCCCCATTCCCACCGGTACCAAACACCGCTTTGCCGCGCCGTACGGACGGGTGACTCTGCTTGAGGTTTCCACCTATCACCCCGACGATACTGTCAGGCTCAACGACGATTACGGGCGCTAACCTCAATCCTGCAGTGACTTGCAGCCTTTCCTGCCATTCGCATAACATTTAAATGCGGTGGGGTAACGGTGGAGGGGTGACGCCTGTGTCCCTTTTTGTCCCGCAGGCTTCCGAGGGAAGCAAAAAGGCGACCAGGCGGCAGGACCCCGGACTGGCAACCCGCCGCTTCCTTAAAGTTTTCTTGGGACAGCCAGCAGCCATAAGACCCAGAAGCATCTGGGTCTTTCCTCCCTTGTGATATTCCCCCGCATGCCATAAACTATACATGGCAGTAGCTCTACACAATAACGGGAGGAAAAATATGCAAAGCACCTTAAAAGCAGTCGCGGCAATTCTCGCAGTTTTAATTCTCAGCCCCTTGACCGGATACGCCAATACCACGGAGAAAGATCCATCCTACTACATGATAAAGGATGAGGTGATCTCTTTCACTGAAGCCGACAGCGGCAAGGCGGTCACTCCGGAGCAGATGCAAAAACTGGCCCGACCGGCCAACATCAACAAAACCCCTCTGGCCGTCGCCGGAGCACTGGTAAATGCAGGCGCCTCTGTATGGGGAGTTATTACCAGCGGTACGCCATCCGGCGGCGCCGCCTCGTCCTACGCCAGCGCCACCCCGGGCTTCTCCTTTGATTGGAGCGACATCTCAGGCTGGAAAGGCCCTAAAGAGATAATCTACAACTACACCGTCACCAACCTCATGGGGATAGATGTCATCCGCATTAAGTACAAGATCTCCTTCTTCTACGGCGGAACTGAGGGGAACGGACCCAAGTCCCAGATCACCGTCGTAAAAGAGAACACATTCATACCGGTATCAGTAGGCGAGACTACTGCCAAGGAACCGACCAATGGCGCGTACATCACCAATTTCACCGTACAACCCGTTGAAATTAATATAAAGTGGGGATGGAAGTTTGACCTCAGCGTAAAAATGTCAGACCCGATGAATATCGGCACAAAACTTCGCCCCGTCGCCTATCTTCAGTCTGATCTTGATTGGAGAGTCTCCAATCCCTTATCCACAAGAGGCGGCAGCTGGACATACGGCGTGGACGGCCTGGGCAACTTCAAAGACCTTAACCAGAATATGAAAGAACTCAATGACCGCCTCCCTGCCATCCAACAGACAGAAGATGTTCCCGTGGTAAACTGGAACTGATTAGAAAGCGGGTTAGTGCAGAGCGAATAGCACACAAAAAGTCTGTTTTTAAGGACATAAAAGAGCCCCCGGATAGTTCCGGGGGCTCAGTTTTTTAATGCTTATTTTTAAAGGTTTACTGTCCGGCGCCGCAGCATTTTTTGTACTTTTTACCGCTGCCGCAGTGACAGGGGTCATTCCTGCCCACTTTCGGTTCCATCCTTTTCACAGTTTCCACTTTCTGAACATCTCCGCCGGCGGCGACCTCAGGATGCTTTTTAAGCCATTTTTTAACCTCTTTCTCATTATTAACATCCACGCCCTCCACCAGCATCTTGCGGTAGATATTTATCACCAGCTTGCGCATCTCCGGGTTCTTAGCCTGGGATAAGATTTCGGGCGAGATCTTGTTGAGTTCCTCAGCCAGCTCTTCATCCGTCTTTTGAGCGTGAGGCTTTTCAACCTTTGCCGCGGACTGAACCGGCCGGGCCGGGACTGGCGTCGGATTTTGCGCCGGCTCCGGCTTCGCGGCCGGGAGCTCCTTCACAGCCGAAGTTTCCGCAGGTTCTGTTTTTTTAAGTTTTTTTAAAAAATCCCACATAACATTTTCTCCTTTATAATTAAGCGCTTGGCTGTTAGCAGCAGATGTAATTACTTATCACTCGCCACTAACCCACTGTTGTCGTTGTCGCGTCCTTAAGAAAGCAGGCAAGGGCTATAGAGTGCAGCTTAGTCATGGGCGAATCGGTCCTGGACGGCAGAATCACAGGAATATTTGAGCCCGCCAGCACCGTCGCCGACTTCATGCCGGCGCCGAAGAACGAAAGCGCCTTATACACCGGATTGGCGGAATCCAGGTCCGGCAGCAGCGCGATGTCTGTCTCTCCGGGCACGGCGCCGCTGATACCCTTTTCTTCGGCCAGCTTTTTAGAGAAGGTAATATATATATCATAGGGCCCTTCTATCACGGCGTTCTTTATCCGGCCGTCTTTAGACATATTGACGAGCTCACCGGCGTCCATGGTGCTGGGGATCTTGGGATTGGGCTTTTCCACCGGACAGACCACCGAGACCTTTGGCGTATCAACGCCCAGCATGCGCATCATGTTCACGGCGTTGCGCGTGATCTTGGCCTTTTCTTCAAGAGTCGGCTTGATCATAATAGCCGCGTCGGTCAGCGCGAAAAGCTTATGATAATTGGACAGTTCGAACAGCACGAAATGGCTTAGCACCGTCCCTTCCTCCACCGCCGCTATCTCTTTGCGAAGAATGGCTTTCATGTAAAATTTGGTGTCAACCAGGCCCTTAACCAGAAAGTCGCCTTTGCCGGCCCTGACCAGATCCACGGCTTTATTGCACATCTCGGCGAAATCGGACATATCGATTATCTCAAAAGTATTGAGCGGGAGGCCGACTTTCGCGGCGATCGCCGAGACCTGGCTAGCCGGCCCTATTAGTATGCCTCCGGAGATAATTTTGTGGTCCACCCCCATCTTGCAGGCCTCAAGCACCTCGTCATTATTGGCTCCGGGCACGACTATGCGGTTAGTCTTGCCCTTTACCATTTTCAGAAGTTCGTCAAAATTTTTAAATTTCATAATTGCTGCGCCTCGCTTGATCTCAATTTTACCTGAACGCTCCTCGCCGTAACCCTGTGCCTCTTTACCATCCACCGCCTTCAATATTTGCGGACCTTTTTGGGATGCTTCAGCGCGGTCTCCGCGGCCACCCGCAGCGCGGCCATCTCGTCTCCGCCGGGAAAAAGCATAACGGGCGCGATCCAACCTATACGCCGCTTCAGCTCCGGCACTATAATTCTGTCGTAGGCCAGGCCGCCGGACAGCACCACCGCGTCAACCTTGCCTTCCAGCACAGCGGTCATCGCGGCTATCTCCTTGGATATCTGGTAGGCCATGGCTTCTACCGACTCTTTAGCTTTTTCCCTGCTAACGACCGCGGGGTCAAGACCGGCGCCCGGCACGACCTCCCCGGTAAGGATATATTTTTCCAGGGCTATCATATCTGATGTGCCGGTATAAGCTATCATACCGCCGCGGCCTTTTATCTTAAGCTGCATATCGGTTAGGCTGTGCTTTCCGGAAAAACACATTCTCACCAAACCGCCGGCGGGCACGCCGCCGCTTCTCTGCGGAGTGAAAGGGCCGTCGCCGTCCAGCGCGTTATTCACGTCCACGACGCGGCCCTGCCTGTGGGCTCCCACTGAAACGCCGCCCCCGCCGTGCATGATTATAAAATTACACTCCTCGTACGGCTTGCCGAGACCGCGGGCGGCGTGGCGTCCTACGCGCTTCTGATTAAGGGCGTGAAAGATAGATATGCGCGGATTTTCCGGCATACCTGAATAGCGGGCCAGCGGGCCAAGTTCATCCACCACTACCGGGTCGGCGATGAAACATGGGGTCTTACACTCGTCGGCGATGCTTTTGGCGAGGATGCCGCCGAGATTGGATGCGTGATCGCCCCTTGACGCTTCATCCAGATCCTTTAACATTTTATCGTTTATCTCATAGGTGCCGCTTTCTATGGGCCTGAGCAGGCCGCCGCGTCCTATAACAGCGTGCAGTTCGGACAGCTCCACCTTGTTCTCCGCCATGGCGTCAAGCACCATTTTCTTTCTGAAATCATACTGGGCAGTGATCTTCTGTTTTTCATAGGGCTTAAGCGTCTCGGGGCTATAGCGCACCGTTTTATGGAAGACCAGATTTTCGCCGCGGTAAAAACTGACCTCATCCGAGGTGGACCCGGGATTTATCACAAGAATGTTGAATTCGGCCATAAGTTGTTCCTTTCTCCGGATGTAGGATACGGTCCGCTATTGTATCACAAATCCCGCCGTCTGCCCGGTCAGGGATTTTGGCTAAAAGCCAGTTCGTAAAAATACGGCATGTTCTTTTTTTCAACAGTGAAAAATATTTTCTTTCCGCCCTCGGAGGAAAAGGCAGCCTGCTCCTTGGCGCCAAAGCAGTACTCCTCTTTTTTGCAGGAAAGCGCGGTTTTAGGCCCGCTCCACGGACCCCAGGGATACTGAGCCGTTTTGAGCCGCACCGCGCCGGTCTCCGCGTCCTGGTAAAGCGCCAGATACGCCTTAAGATGATCGTTATATGAGACCGAAAACTCTTCCGGTATATTTTCCATCACGGGCGCCGCCTCGCTGACATCTTCGGTCCAGGAGCCGGAAGAAATCCCAGCGCCGTAATAGGAATAAGCCTCCGGCTCGCCGGCCTTTTCCGGGCGGACGCGGGCGAGCGCCGCCGAATATTTCCCCGGCTCGGCAGCGTAGCGACCGTAGATATAAAGCCAGCCGTCCTGATCAAGCAGCAGCGCGGAACCGAAAGAGGGTTCTATATCTGTCCATAAGAAGTAGGATTCTCCGTTTTTCAGCAGCCTGTAAGGACCATCCGGTTTTTCAGCCACGGCCAGGCCCTGCCCTACCCTGAAATAGTCGTAGGCTCCGGGACCGAAATTATTCATTATGGAATAGTAGGCGTAATAGCCGGATTCAGTCTTTACACCCGCCCTGGGCCAAAACTTACGGACCGGAATGTACTCTGCTAAATCCGCGGAACAGACAGGCAGCGGCCACTTATTTTCATCGGCCACATAGCTGAGCGCGCCGGCGGCTGCGTAAGGAGAGGTGGCGGAAAGGATCGCCATCCCGCCTTCAATCATCCCCCAGATGGAGACTTCCCCTTTTCCTTTAAGTTCACCGGTCCAGATATTATTCAGTAGCCAGAGTGTCCTGCCGTCGCCAAGCGCCACAGAATAATTGCCGGCCTGTCCGACCACAGGATATGACGATTTCCGCGGGGCGAGCAGCGGCCCGATTTCTTTGACAGAAAGGATATTTAAAGCCGGAGAAGCGGCAACCTGCGCGGCCGGAGCGAGGGGTTTCACCGCTTTAGGGATTTCGGCCATAAGGCCGACAGGGATCAGAAAAAACAGAATGGGGAAAATACGAAAACCTTTCATTTAAGACCTCTGACCATCGCCGCAAACCGACCCACTATGGCGGTTACACAATGCGTTTCAAGTTTATCATATAATACAATCGCTTCTGATTTCAATCCGCCCTATGACCACGCCTTATGGAAACACCCGCTCAGCGGGCAAGCGGGAAGGATGTATTTTTTGTATACTTTGTAACATATTAGCAATTGAATTTGCGTTGTTATTTATTAAACTATATATATGGAAGTTCGCCCCCGTACAATAAAAAATCTGATTAGATGCCTGGCTGCCGCCTATTTATTTTTCACCTCCGCCGCCTTGAACGCAGGAGTATTAAATCCGTCAACTACGGCTGTAACCGAGACTACCCTTAGTTTCACTTGGGAATACTACGATGTTTCCTACAATGCGGTCCTTTCCACAGACGCATTTGCAACGTACATATCCAGCGGTGTTTTAACACCCCCCCCCGGCGTATCCTATACGGACCTGCACGCAAACACCACCTACTACTTCAAAATAAAAAGTGTCGACGACCCTGACACAGCTTACGAGGAAATCACGGCCGTCACGCTTGCGAACGCTCCCTCCGGGATCTACTTTAACTCTGAAGGTTTTCAGTCCTATTTAATGACAGGCAGCATCATCCGCGTAGGCTGGAACACGGAAGGCAACCCTCCCGACACCCTTTACCAAGTGGATTACTCGTCAGGCGATCTTGATGTGGGCTTCAGCACGACCAGCAGGGGCTATCCGCCGGTGGATATCGGCGGTTTGGTTTCCAACACTGAGTATTTATTCAGAGTGCGCGCCGTAAACTGGGCCGGAACTCCCTCAGGTGAAGCTTTAAACAGCGGCATTTCCACCGCCACGCTGGCGCTCGTCCCAAGCGGGATTAACAACTCAGTTTACGAAACAACCGCCACCGTCTCATGGAACGAGGTTTCTAACTCTAATGGCTATCAGTTGACACTATCCTCTTCCGCCAACATGACCAACCTGATCGGAGAATTTGCAACAGTCGAAGCGAGCATTTCTTTCTTCGACCTGCCGGGCCTGGAGACCAACACTACTTATTACTACAGGTTAGGGAGCGTGAACAAGTTTGAAGCGATAAACTCCGATTATTTGAGGAGTTTCACCACCTTGTCGGCTCAGCCGCAGGATTTTCAGCTGATTAGCGTGGGCACCCAGACCGTCACGCTGGGGTGGACCGCCCTACCAATAGAGCCTTCATCATCCACGGCTGACGGCTACCGTCTGGAAGCTTCTTCCACCAACTTTGACGACACCGATGTATACCGCTCCACCATCACTTACGACATCCTCAACAGCACGCTCACCCTCAGCGGCCTGGGAGCCAACACCACTTATTATTTCCGCGTGGCCGCTCTGAATAAGAATTCTGACCCTCATTATTCCCTGACTCTCTCGTCCATAACATTGTCAGTCCCGCTTTCCGTCAATTTGCTGACCACCATAGCCGACCCGCTGACACTAACTGTAAACCTGGGCTCGCCACTGCCCTCCGTCCCGCAGAGCGGATCCTGCGAAGGATACCTGCTGGAAGGTTCGTCGCAAACCTTCGGTTCCGAAAGCTTTATATACTCAGCTGTCTCCGACACCAATTTCACAACTTCGCTGACACTCTCCGGCTTGAAATCCAACACAACCTACTACCTGCGCATAGCGACGCTTAACTGGACCAAAACTCCCAATTTCTCCGACCTGCCGGCAGTTGTAACCCCCATCGCCGGCGCCCTGGCATCCGTCCCTATCGCCGGCGTATGGGAATCAAGCGTCGCCGTATCTTTCGCCGCCATCGACTACTCTGACGGCTATGTACTTGAAGCTTCGCCGGTAAGATATTTCGATCCTGTAGCCGCAAGTTCCTCAACAACGGACGCTCTCACCGCGGGCCTTACCGTAACCGATCTGTACGAAAACACTTCTTACTATTTCCGGGTGGGCACCCTTTACAACGGAGCTACCGTCTACACGCTGGCGGACCCCGTCAGGCGTTACACTCTGCCCAAGCCGCTCACAGATCAGGCGATAACGGCTGTGTCCTACACAAGCGCCACTATCTCCTGGACCACCCTGGCGGCAAGCCCGTCCTCGGCTACCGCCGCCGGATATTATCTGGAAGCCTCAACCTCCCCTGAATTCGACCTGCTGACCGGCGCGGCCTCCACAAATGATCCTCTGACCGCCAGCCTGGCTATTCAGGATCTGTTGCCTAATACCAGCTATTATTTCAGAGTCGGCACCGCGAATTTTGACGGCGCTAAAAATTATGTTTACACGCCCACCACCTCCACGCTGGCAAATCCGGCGATACAGGCGGCTTTCACGGACCTGACCACCGGTCAGATGACCGTGAACTGGCTGAATAATTCAAACCCTCCGGACACTGTTTACTTTATACGCTTCTCCTCTAATTCCGACTACTCGTCCACTGTACTATCATCCGCCACTTTGAGTACTTACGCCACTTTCTCCGGACTGTCGACCAATACAACTTATTACTCCGAAATTACAACTATAAGCCGGCTGGACATTCCGGAAGGCCCTTATAATTTCAGCGCAATGGCGACGCTGGCCAGCGACCCGGTGCCCGGAGCCTTTTCCTCGCTCGGCATCTCTTCGATAACACTGAATTGGGATATCGGCGATAATCCGCCAGACGACACCCCCTATAAAGCCGAAATATCCTCAAGCCCCGCTTTCGCGCAGACCGTATTATCCTCAGTGACGCTGAGCACCAGCCACACATTCTACGGACTGGTTTCAAACGCGACATATTATCTTCGGATTTCAGCGCTTAACCGCACCGGCGTCGGAACGACGCCCATACCTCTGGATCCTCCGGCGGCTCTTACTCTCCCCGCCACGGCCTATGTGCTCCCCGGCGCCGACACTTTCTCGAACCTGATGACAGACAGTTTTACTCTGCGCTGGACTGAAAACGGAAATTCCTCCCACACGATCTACAATATTGAGATTTCCACCTACAGTACCGGAATATCCACCGATATCGCGGTATCCACCACCAGTAATTTTAACGCCTGGGCCCGCTCAAGTTCCACGACAGTAAACGGATTATCATGTACCTTCAAAGATTTAAGTCTTGGCACAACTTATTGGGCGAAGATACAGGCCCAGGGCCAGACCGGGATAACCACAGATTTTGTACTGACCAGCACCATAACGACTTTGCGCTCAACCCAAGCCGGAGCCCTTGTCTCAAGGGAAACCACAGTGACCCTTCAAACGTCCTATGGTCTGATTTCGCTGTTCATGCCGGCGGGATCGCTGGGCGGCTCCACCCGTATAAACATAGAGCCAACAACCCTCTTTATGCCTCCTGTATCCGCGGTTTCCGTGCTGCGACCCACGGGCATAGGGCTTGAGATCACCCGCTTCCCGTCCGTCCTGATTCTCAGCCCCGTCACCATCACTTTCCCATACCGGCTCTCAGATCTCCCCTCCGGTATAAACCGCTCCAATCTCGTTCTCGCTCTTTACGACGAGGTCAACGGCATCTGGGTGCCGCTGCCTTCGGTTTCAGATCGCCTTAACAATACCGTTACGGCGCAGACCTGGCATCTTTCCACCTTCCAATTAATGGAGGCGTCGCCCGCTGCCTCCCTCGGCACGGTGAGCATCTATCCGAACCCCTATCAGCCGTCCAGCGTCGGGGATGTTATGCATTTCACAAATATGCCGCCTTACGCGAAAGTAAAGATCTACACTTTCCTCGGAGAGCTGGTAAAAGAATTTTCGGCGGATATCAACGGCATGGCGTACTGGGACGGGAAGAATTCCGGCGGCCAGAAAGCGGCCAGCGGGGTTTACATAGCCCTGCTTAAAACCAAAGATAAAAGTTCCAGCAAAATGGTAAAGATAGTTATAGAAAGATGAAAACAGCAGGGTA
>JBAXKK010000041.1:0-22029 GCA_037137395.1 Elusimicrobiota bacterium | reverse complement strand
GATTTATTATTGTCTTAACAATATCCTTGCGTTTTTTGTCTATAATCGCGGCGATATTTTTCTTCTGCTCGTTGGGTAGCTTGGGCTTGTTGAAACGTTCGGTAAGCTTGGCTATTTCCTTTTCGGTCTTGGTGATGAGATTGGCGACATTCTTCATCTTGCGCTTCATGGCGGAGAGTTCCTGGTTGGATTTACGGCCGCGGGGCATAAGCTCCTTGGTCGTCATCTCCTCCTGCTCGATAAGATTTTCCCAGTTGCGTATCTCCCTCATGGTTATGGGGGATTCCAGCACCAGCATGCGGAGTTCTTTCTCGCGCTCGCGGGAGTTTCGGGCGAGCGTTACTTCCTCGTCGCGGGTCAGAAGCGGGACTTTGCCCATTTCGGAGAGGTACATCCTTATGGAGTTTGAAACATCCGGCGCCGAGTCCCACTCTTCAGTGTACGCTTCACGTTCTGCCGCCGCGACCATCTTGAATTTTTTGCGATCCACAACCTCGATGCCGAGGTCCTCAAGAGTGCCCATGAGAGTGTCTATTTCCTCGCTGGACATGGAGGCGTTGGTTAGAGAACGGTTAATCTCTTCAAGGGTGATGTAACCATGCTCCTTGCCGAGTTCCACAAGGTCTTTTAAAGCTTTTCGTGCCTGCGCCATAGTATTTCTCTCCTTCTCCGTTTCATTTAGCTGGGTTAAATTTACTCAAAATCTGTCTTAGCCGTGGTCTTGAGGAGCGCTGAAAGGGCCATGTATTCCGCCATTTCGGTCTGCTTCAGCGAGCCAATGCGGCTTTTAAGCTCTTTCCTCTTGCGCTCCAGTGAAAGTCTGCGTATTGTTTCTGCGGCCCTGGCCGCGTTCTGGGGAGTGTTCACGTCCGGGCCCAATTCTTCTACCGAAAGTTTCATGATAAGCGCGGCATATTCCGGAAAAAGTTCAATCAGCCTGGAAATAGTTTTAGAAGGGTCAGAACCTTCCATGTCCCTGATGGCCGAAAACACGCTTTTTGAAATAGGGCTCTGGAAGTCGGGCGCCGTCAGCTCTTTGGCTTGGGAGATCAGCGATGGGTCCTTTATCAGCAAGTGGATAAATCCCTGCTCTATGGCCGGCACTTCCGGAAGTTTTGGGGTTTCAACTTCCCGATTTCTGCCGCCGGCGGGTCCGCTCGCGGCGTATACGGATTTTTTCTTAAGCTGGCGCAGTACCGATTCCTGGGTTACATCAAAGCGGTTCGCCAGAGTTTTTACCCATTCGCTTTTAAGTATCTCATCGGTCTGCTTGACCACGGTGTCCAGGAGCGCCTCTATCATTTTGGCTTTATCCTGGGATGCCATGGCCCCGGTGCGGTCGCGCAATAGAGCTGAAATCCGGAATTCCAGAGGGTCGGCGGCCTGAGCTAGCTTGGCGTCAAAGGCTTCCCGCCCGTATTCATTCAGGTATTCATCCGGGTCCAGGCTTTCGCCCAGGTCAGCTACTTTTACGTACATGCCGGCGTCCATGAATGTGTCCGAAGCTCTCACGGATGCTCTGATGCCGGCGTCATCAGCGTCGAACATGAGGATGGTATCCTTTGAGTATCGTTTTATAAAAGCGGCGTGATCGGTGGAAAGCGCGGTGCCAAGCGGCGCAACGGCGAATGTGACGCCGTGCTGGTGGGCGGCTATTACGTCCATATAGCCTTCCAGGATCAGCATGCGTCCCTCTTTACGGATCTGGGGCAGAGCTTCATAGATCCCGTAAAGCGTTCGCCGTTTTGAAAAAAGAGGGGTTTCGGGGGAATTGAGATATTTGGGTTGCTGTCCGTCTTCCAGGGCCCGGCCTCCGAAGGCCGTTATGTCTCCGGCGGCGTTGCGTATAGGGAACATCACGCGGTTTCTGAAATAGTCCGAGACCTGTCCGTTTGCGCGCAGTGCGCCGAGTCCAGCCGTTACTATTAATTCTTTTGAAAATCCTTGCCGCGCAAGTTCAGAGGTAAGGGATTGTTCGTCGGGTGGAGCGAAGCCGAGGCCGAAACACTCCACGGTTGCTTTATTTATCTTCCTGCCTCCCAGATACAAGCGGACCTTTTCCCCGTTGGCTGAAAAAAGCAGTTTTTTGTAGAATTCGGAGGCCGCGGACATTACTTTTTTCAGGTCCAGACGCTCGCGTTCTTTGGCGCTCAGTTGGTGATACTCTGTCTCTGTCCATTGTATGCCGGCTTTCTGGGCAAGTTTTTTCAGGGCCTCAACGAAAGTCAGGCCCTCTATCTTCATTACGAAGGTGAACATGTCCCCGCCTTCACTGCAGCCGAAGCAGTAGAAGAACTGCTTGTCCTGGCTGACATTGAAAGAGGGTGTTTTCTCGTTGTGAAAAGGGCAGACGGCTTTATAGTTGCGGCCGGCTTTCCGGAGTTCAGGTATATAATCCCGCACGACATCAACAATGTCGAGTTTTTCCCTTATGGAATCTGAGATGCCGTGAGAATTCATTTTAAGTTAGCTGATTTTTTAGCGCTGTCCGCTGACGTAAGCTTTCCAGGTTCCGGCTATGACGATTAAAATGTCCCCGCGCCGCCTTGCGGAGCGCGGGGACAAGGCAAGACCCGGGTTAGTAAGAAGGTCTTCTGTTCTTACGCAACTTGCGTCGCATTTCCTCTGATTTTAACTTTCTTTTGAGGCTGGGGGAAAGGTAATGCTCCCGGCGTTTAATCTCTTTCAGAATGCCTATTTTTTCGCATTCATGCTTAAAGCGCCTGAGGGCCTCCTCTATGTTCTCTTCATCTCTGAGTTTAATGAACACCACAAATATCACCACCTTTTTTACAGAAAGTGTTTAGTGTCTAGTGGTGAGTGGATAGTCAACAAATCCTATCCGTTCACCGCTACGCGCTCCACACTTCCTTTTCCTTCACTCGTCACTAATCACTAGCCACTGCTGTTTTCATCCGGGAGGCCAGTTCATCTTGCGGCCGGCGAGCAGATGGTAGTGCAGATGGTCCACCGTCTGGCCGGCTTTGCGGCCGTTATTGGCCACGAGCCTAAAACTTTCGGCCACACCCAGTTTTTCCGCTATTTCTTTGGCGGCGTACTGGAGTTTGCCCAGAAGTTCCATGTCTTCCGCCGTCGCTTCAGAGAGCCGGCTGATGTGCTTCTTTGGGATGATTATAATATGAGTGGGGGCCTGGGGATTTAAGTCCTGAAAGGCCGCCAAATCATCCGTCTCATGCACGAATCTTGCGTTGATCTCGTGTTCCGCTATTTTGCAAAAAATGCATTCCGCCATTATTATGACTATATTTTATTAGTTTTGGAGGTATATAGCAAGCGTTCGGCGGCGGGCCATAAAGATCAAAACTCTGACAGGGGGAGTACGGATTCCTTAAATTTTCGGGGATTAAATTCCGATGGCAGCTTGGATTTGGAACTTTTCCTTATTCTGACGGCCGCCACGCCGGCTTTGCGGGCCTGGATAATGTCCGCGTCCGAAGCGGCGAAATACATGATGACGGGTTTTTTTTCCAGAAACTCATATTTCTGATTCTCATTAGTGGCGAAAAAGAAGATGTCGGCCAGCGGTTTCCATCGTTGGACCAGGGAGTCGGCGCCGGCCGGATCTCTCTGGCAGAGAATGTCAACTTTAAAGCCGAAGACCCTAAAAAACCATGCTGTCAGCCATGGCGCGGGCTTGGTGCGCTCAAGTTTGTAGGCGCGGTTAACCGCGTTCCAGTAATCCTTGGATCCCGGCTCTACTTTTTCTTCCAGGGCGCTCTGGAAGGCGGGCGTAGAAAAAACAAGGCCGTCGTCATATTCAAAGCCCACGCGAAGGCCCATGAGGGTGAAGACGCTGAAGAAAACCGCCCAGATTGCTGCCAGAAAGGAGAATATTTTTAGGCGTAACATCCACTTTTTTAGAAAACCGTCCAGAGCCTGCAGCATTATTTGGTCCTCGTTATCCTGATGAGATCAGGCTTCGGTGTCACCGTCTGGCGGGAAAAACACCAGCCAAGCACTTCCCTCAGGAACCGTCGGGAGTTGGCGAACTCGGTCGCGCTGGCAAGCAGGGAATAATCCTTGTCAGTCACGATGGAGTCCGGGACCGCTATCCGGTAGATATGGTCCGGCTTTACCGGCGCGCCTTCAATCAGCATCGATTCCAGGGCCGGCCCGCGCATCCGTATTTCCATCCCGGCGACGCTGATGTCTCCGGAGGCTGTTTCTTCCATCACCCTTTGCAGGTCAGAGCCCCGGATCTTTACGAAAACCACGCTGGTGTCGAACGGGAGTGTTCTGTAGAGATCTCCGGTTGTCACGGGGCCTTTTAAAATATCTCCGCCCAGCACGGAATTATTAATGATCGCGGCATTTGACTTAGCCCAGCGTTTCACGCAGTCTGCAGTGAAATTCCCGAGCGGGGAAAGGGAATTCTCCGACTTCCTGATATCTGATGCGACCGCTCCCACGCGCTTTGCAAAAAGCCTTTTTATGAGCGCGCGCTGGCTGTTAACGGTTTCAAGAGTTGCCGCATCCTCCCCGTATTTATCTCTTTCAAGACGGATGTTCCTGGACCCGATGCCCACGAGCCGGCCCGTGCCCGGCTCGAAGGAGAGTTCTATTCTGGCGACGGACATGATTTTGTGAGGGACTGCTACGATCCAGGTCCTGTTTACGCGCAATGGTTTTTTTAGCCCGGGGTCGTCAGTGATAACCAAGTCTAATCTGGGAAGTTTATCCAGAAAGGAGGCGTAAAAATCCTTGCCGGCCTGCTTCTTTGGGTTGACGCTCAGAAGCAGCACCGTGACGCGCGCCCCGGCGTCCTTCAACGATTTTAAAGAACGCGCTATCTCATAACTTTCCTTCTCCAGTTTATAGTTGGAAAGGTGTCGCTGGACATTGGCCTTGGCTGGTTCCATAACGGTGATAGCCAGGAAACCGATCCGTGTCCCGCCGGCGTAAACGATCTGCTGGCTTTTTATGAAAGGCGGCTTTTTGTTATTTCGCAGGTAAAGATTTGAAGCCAGGACCGTAAACGATGAGGCCCTGACCAGCTTTTCGAGGTCGGTCGGGGAAAGCGCAAGGTCTTCCGGTCCCAGAGCGGAAACTGCGTAGGGGATGGTGTTCATACAGGCGACTACTGCCCCGCCCTTGGTCAAATATCCCTCAGGAGTATCGCTGAACCAGTTGCCCAGGTCCACTGCCAACTTTGGGTTCTTTTCCCGGGCGTAAACCTTTCGCAATACCGCGTATCCTCCTGTTTTACCTTTTTCGCTTCCGGAATCAGTTTCCGGCCTTGACCACAACCAGCCACCCGAGCGGGCGGTGGCGTAGATAGCGATCTTTTCTGTCTTAGCGCAGGCTGAAAGCGAAAGCAGCATCAGAGCGGCGAGTGCCGGGCGGATTATTCCGCCGGGCCAATATTCGCGGCGTCCGGATTGCATTCTGGTGCGCGTGTATCGGAGGATGTGTTTCATTTTTTAATAAAGGTCTATTTTCCGGGTTTGGCGCCTAATTCCCCAGCTTTATAAATCTGGGGCCTGACGGCAGCTTTAGCGGCGAGGTCTCGTGTATATCTTTTATCAGGAAATCCCTGACCGGGAGAGCTGTATCCGTGATATTGCTGCCTTCGTTAAAAGCCCTTCCGCCTGATCCTCCGCTGGTGAGATAATTATTTGTGACTACAGTGAATTCCGATTCCGGCGTTATAACCTTGCCGTCCCTCTCCAGAATAAGATCCGTGATTTTACCTTCCGGGGACAGGCTGAATTTTGCCGTCAGGCCGGACATTTGCATTTTGGCTTTTCCGCCGCTGAGGTTGTAGGCTATAAGTTTGTGGAGCTGGGCTCCGGTCATTTTCAGAGTTACGAGAGTGTTTTCAAAGGGCATAACCTGATATATATCGCGCATTTTTAGGACGCCTTTCTTCATGTCGGAGCGGATGCCAGCGGTGTTTTGGAAAGCCATATCGGTGCCGGCCTGACGGCGCATGGCGTCGGTCATCCAGTTGCCTATAGGGGAATTGAGGCCGTCGGCGTCAAAGCCCAGGTCGGCTTCGCTGCTTCCCAGCGGCATATCCATCTCCTTATTCACCGAGACGCTGAATTTTTTTATGGTTTCAGTGACTTTCTGGTCTTCTCCGGTCATGTCTGTCCAAAGCGGAATAAGCTCATCCTTGGCGCCTTTAAACTTTCCCGTGGCGTCGTCAAATTCCATGTCTATCTTGCTGACATCGGTGAGCCCGGAATAACTCTCGGCGATCAGGGCCCCGCTTTGACTGTCGTAATAGCCTTTGAGGAGCCCGACGTGATTGTGTCCGCCAATCACCACGTTGGCGCCTTTGGCCGCCCTGGCTATTGCCAGGGTTCCATAAGAGGACGTGTCGTCACTGGTGAATGTCCAGGTTGAAATATCCGTTTTGGGCCCGACGCCGGCGCCGAATCCGAGATGGGTCAGAATTATAATTGCGTCCGGATTTAATTTCTTTACTTCCTTCGTCCATTTGGCGGCCTCCCTGTTTTCATCCCTGAACTCAAGGTGCTTCACATAGAGCGGAAAAGTGGAGGTGGCCGTGTGTCTGCCAGAGAGTCCGATCACGGCTATCTTTTTGCCGGCTTTTTGAATAATGGTGTAAGGTTTAAGGTAGGATGGCTCTTTGCCGGTTTCTTTTACGTAAACATTGGCTCCCAGCCAGGGAAAAGAAGAGCCGGACAGCATGAGTTTAAAGTTGTCTTCGTTATAATCGTACTCATGATTCCCTGCGACCGCAGCGGAGTACCCCAGTTGATTCATCAGCGTGACGGAAGCCACGCCCCTGGTGAGGCTGCCTTCAGGAGTGCCTTGGAAGGTGTCTCCGGAATCAAGCAGTATATAGGGATTTTTTCCCCGGTTGACCAGCGAGGAAAGGGCGGCGAAGCCGCCTATGGCTCGGGTGGAGTTTTCCTTATCCCATCTGGCTGGCCGCGCGGAATACCAGCCGTGTACATCGCTGGTATGGTAGACGGAAATGGTCAGGGCAGAAAGGTCGGGCCTGGGTATAAGGGTTAAGAATGTGAGGATAAATAATATTCGTTTCATGGTGTCCCTTTGGGTATTAGTCGCAAGCGCTACTACATCCTACTAAATTTCAGGGTGACAAATAAAAAACGCGGGAAGGTTTTTCCTTCCCGCGTTCGTGATACTTCGAAGCGTAAATTAACGCTTTGAGAACTGGAATCTCTTTCTGGCCTTCGGCTGGCCGGGCTTCTTTCTTTCCACCATTCTGGGGTCTCTGGTCAGGAAGCCGGCTTTCTTCATGGATGAATGAAAACTGTCCCCGAGGCTGGCGATGGCCCGGGCAACGCCGTGACGTATAGCGCCGGCCTGACTGGCGAGTCCGCCGCCGTTAACTTTGGCTATACAGTCAAATTTCTGGTCTTTGGCCAGATCAAAAGGGGAAGTGATGACATATCTCAGGCGAGGATTGTTGCCGAAATAAACTTCCGGTGTTTTTGTGTTGACGGTTACTTTGCCTTCTCCGCCCTGGACCAGTTTTACCTGGGCCACGGAAGTTTTCCGTCTGCCTGTCGCCGTTATAATGTTTTTATCCATAAAATTATCCTTTTATTACTGACGCTTTTCTGTCGTTTTTAGTCCCGTACTGGTCCTGCTCACCCACGAACATTTTGAGCCTCTTCATGCGGCCGTGGCGCAGTTTGTTTGAGTCAAGCATTCGTTTGACGGCGAGCTCAAGAACCTTGGTGGGGTCCTTTTCCATCTGTCTCTTATAGGGAATGGTTTTCGCGCCGGCGGCGTAACCGGAGTGGCGGAAGTAAAATTTATCCTCTTCCTTGTTGCCGGTAACTTTCACCTTGGCGACATTCGTGACCACTACGAAATCCCCGCCGTCCATGGTGGGAGTGTAAGTCCGCTTATGTTTGCCGATAAGCAGAATGGCGATCTTTGAGGCGAGCCTGCCGAGGATCTGCTCCGTGGCATCGAAATAATGCCATTTCCTGGTTGTGTCCACTTCTTTAGCACTGGGCAAAGTTGTTTTTTGTATCATAGTACACAATTGTAACAATTTTTCCGCTTTATGTAAACTTTTATTCTCCGTTCCAGATTTTTCCCTGGTTGCAGAAGCGTTTTTTCGCGACCCCGCCCGAGCCGAAAAAATCCGTGCTCCTGGTCAACTCAGAAATCCCGGAGTCGCTGGCCCGGTAGCGCTCTATATAGGTGGACAGCGTGGAGGCCTCGGCCGAGCAGGTGGGGGGAGGGAAGTAGCATAGGAAATACTTGACGCTCCGTTGCATTTTCAGAAGTCTTATATCGCATGGCGCTGAGCGGAGAATATCGTCGGGGCAATCGGTTGCCTTCATCAGCCACAGATATTCAGACTCCGATATTTCCCTGAAGCCGGCGCTCATCAACTTCTCGGCCTCGGCGGTGAGCTTTTCCTCTTCCGGAGTCGCAACGGCCTCATAATGCATAAGCCAGGTCTTTTCGCCGGTGACTGCCAGCCAGTAAGCCTGCATGCCTTCCCCGGTCAGGCGTCCGCCAGGATCAAAAACAGGGAGCCCCTTCAGGTCTCGCAGTGTGAATATATCCCGCAGCGTTATGCCCTTTTTTTCAAAAAAAATGATGGCGTCGCGGGTCAGGTAGCCTTGGTAACTCTTAAAACCGGCCAGTGTCAGCATGAGTCTGACGCTGTGTTTTTCCTGTTTCTCCAAGAAAAGGCCGTTGGTGTAAATGGTCTTGGCGCGCAGATAATCCACGGCTCCGTTGCGCTCGGCGCGATGTATGGCGCTGAGGAGCTTGAGATCATCAGGAGAAGCGGCGGTTTTTTTATCATCAGCCTCTCCGCGATCCCGCAGTTCGTCCAGCAACTGGCTATTGGAAAGAAGATTAAAATTTATCTTATCCAGGTGTTCCCGCGCTTTCGTGTTGCCCGGTTCGGCTTTCAAGATCCGTGCGTAGAGGTCGCCGGCTGTCTTGAGGTCGGCCTTGGCTTCGCAGGCCTCTGCCAGTCCGAGCATGGCGTTAAGATCGTTCTTGTTTATTTCAAGGGCTTTGGTGTAATGCTGGACGGCCTTGGTTATATCGTTCAGCTTGAAGTAGGTCTGGGCGATCTTCAGGTGGCAGAAGGCCGTCATTGGATCGCTCCCCCCGAGTAAGGCGGCTGCTTTCTGGTATTCTTCAATTGCCACGGTGTATTTTCCGAGGCGCAGCAGGTATGCGGCCCGATTTATTTTTATCTGCGGATTCCGCGGCGCCAGCGCCGAACAGTCCGCCAGTTTGTTTTCAATTTTGATAGTATCGCCGCTTTTTTTAAGGTTTTCGGCATCATTCTCGCAGGCCTTGAAAAGTTTTTCCGACGCGCCGCTTTCTACCGGCTTAGCGGGGGTTTTAGCCGGCGCCGGTTTTTTGGCCGGCTTAGCGGCCAGCATTTTTATTTTCCCCTGAATCAGGCCGGAATAAATCTGAGCGGCGGGATCATTCGCGGTTCTTATCAGGCTCAGTGACTTGCGGTAATTTTCTAGGGCGTCCGTGTCATTCTTAAGCCGCTCGTGTTCGTCTGCAAGGTAATAGTAGGCTTTATAATTGTCCTGGGAAAGCTCCGCTCCCTGAGTCAGCGTCGCGACGGCCCTTGCTCCGTCTCCGCTCGCGGAGTAGGTCAGGCCGAGCTCCCGGTATACCGTCCAGGAAGTGGGGTCCAGCGCTCTGGCTTTTTTGCAGTTGGACAGGGCTTGCGGAAGCTGTCCGGCGCCCCTGAACAATTTGCAAAAGCCAAGGTAATAAATATACTCGTCAGTTTTATTGGCGTAGGCCTTGTCTGTTATTTCGCGCAGGGCCGCGGCGTGTGTTGAAGGCCCTTCGGGTAATATTTCCAGAGCGTAAGAGTATAGATTCTTATCAGCGGGGTTTTTATTCAGAGCTGTAATGCAGACGTCAAGTGCTTTGCCGGTGGAGCCGAGCTGATAATATCCGGCGGCCTCCCGCAGTGCCGGCGCGTCTTCCGCCGCGCCCCAGCCTTGATTTGTCAGAGGGGGGGCAAGTAGCAGGACGCACGCGATATGGATTTTAATGCGCATTATTTTTTATATATCCTCGGCAGGGTAACGCCTCGCTGGGATTGGTACTTCCCTTTTCTATCCTTGTACGAGATTTCGCATACCTGATCGGATTCCAAAAAAATCAGCTGCGCGATACCTTCGTTTGAATATATCTTGGCCGGCAGGGGTGTGGTGTTGGATATCTCAAGGGTCAGATGTCCTTCCCACTCCGGCTCCAACGGGGTGATATTTACCACTATGCCGCAGCGGGCGTAAGTGCTCTTGCCTATGCACAGTCCGATAACGTTGCGCGGGATCTTGAAATATTCTACCGAGCGGGCCAGTGCGAAAGAATGCGCGGGCACTATGCAATAGGGTGCATTAAGATTCACGAAAGATTTGGGACTGAAGTTCTTGGGATCCACAAGACAGTTATGAACATCGGTGAAAACCTTGTACTCATCTGATACGCGTATGTCGTAGCCATAGGAGGAAAGGCCGTATGAGACCTTATTCCTGGCGTTAAGTTTCTCGACGAAAGGCGAGATCATTTTTTCTTTAAGGCACATCTTCCGTATCCAAGAATCTGATTTCAGCATATCAATAATCTCCCGGCAAAAGGAGTGCTGCTCCTTTTGCTGTTATCGTCAGCGCGGCAGAACGGCAGCAAGACAGTACGGCAGTTCTGTTGGCAAATTGCTAAGGGATGACAGATTCTCTTAGAGGTTTTCTCGTGTCTTGTAACTCGGCGGCTCCGACGCGCTGTCCCGCTGCCGCTCTGCCGCGCTTGTGGCGCATCTAACAATTGCGCCAGGCTCTGTATACCGCCCTGAGCTTTTCAAATAAATTCATGCGTATGCGGGGGCCCGCAGTCCTGAATCCCCGGGACTCTATTTTGTCCAATAAATCGGAATAGAGTTGGCCCATAATAAATGCACTGAAAAGCCTGTCTTTATCCGGGCCCTCGGCCAATTCCCGCGCCCTGGCGTAAAACTCGCGTGCCCGCGCAGCCTCAAACTTCATTAATTCTATAAAATTATTTGGATAAACGGAATTTTGGAAGGACGCCGGATTACAGTCGAATCTCTTCAGATCATCGAGAGGGATATATGTCCGGCCTGCGCCGGCGTCCTCGAAAACATCCCGTATAATATTTGTGAGCTGTACCGCGTAGCCGAGGTTTTCCGCGTAGGCGCGGGCGTTGGCTCCGCTCCAGCCGAATATCTCCAGGGCTGACATGCCGACGGCGGATGCAACACGGTACATGTATAATTTCAGTTCGTCAAATGAAGCGTATTCTGTTTTCCGCGTGTCCATTTCCATTCCTTCCAGTACGAGAAGGAAGTTCTCCTTGCGCATGGAGAAAGCGTCGGCCGCCCAGACCAACTCTTCTTCAAGCCGTCCGCGAGGCCCGGCTCCGGAGAATAGCTCCTCAAGTCTGTTTCGCCAGGCGGACAGGGCCGCTTGTTTTTTTTGAAACGGAACGGAGCCGTCGTCAGCAATATCGTCCACCGTCCTGGCATAGCCGTAAAAAGCGGAAAGCGCCCGGCGCTGTTTAGGTTTCAGAAATAAAAAAGCGGGCCTGAAACTAGAGTCCGCTTCGCAGGGTCGCTCTGGGCTGCTGGACATAATGGAAGGGTATAGGGGTCAGGGGACAGGGTGTAGAAACAGGGAGTTCTCCGAGCGTGATTCCTTTGCCACGCTTTTAATTTATTTTCTCCAGGTAAGTTATAAATCTGGACCAGTTGGAGACTTTTTCAAAAGCCAGCCTGGAGTAGGTCGAATAATATTCTATGAGATTGCCGGGCTTGCCCGGGAGGTGTATCGCTATGCCATGCGTGTTGGAATAGTCTTTACCGGTGCGGTCACGGCCCAGATGAACATTTTTCACTACCAGTTGTCCGGAGATATATTCGCTGAGGTCAGTCCCGGCGGCTTTGAGCTCATCTGCTCCGGGTCTCGCTGCGTCCAGGTTGGCGTTGACCAACTCCACGAAGTGGGCGAGATCGGCGTAAAAAGAAATTTGCTTGTCAGGGTCGGTAACCTCGTCGCCGACTTCAAACCTCACCACTTCGGTCTTGGCTTTCCTGTAGGCCGCGGCATCATTGACCTTAATGGCTAGCGTGGACCAGTTTCCGGTTTTTTGGGCGAAAGCTGCCAGTTTGTCCGCCCTGACGGCTGAAAGCTGCGTGCCGTATTTGCCTTTTTCCAGCAAGTCGGCATATTCCGGGCGGGAATACATCTCTTTAAATGTATCAACAAGGTACGTGCCGGCTTGCGCCGCGGAAACTTCTGGGTTGGCGAGCATCAGCGTGAAAAAGTCCTCAAAATTAAAGCTCGGCAGCTGGACTACTTCCTCGGCGCCGACTATGATGTCGGCTCCGTCTTTTAATTCATAGGCCACTTCGGCCATCTGCATGAAGCAGGCCATGGAGGCGTAGAGGTTCACCCGGCCGGCCTCTTTAAAAATCTTGCCAAGATCCGTGGTTTTGATATAGTTCCCGCTGACAAAATCGTGCGAAATAGATTTATTTTCGTCCAGCAGGTTCTCGCCGGGTTTTTTAGGGTCTATCCAGCCCCAGCCGTGATCCCATATAATCAGCATGTAATGTTTGGCCGGATAATTTGTCTTAGCCCACTTTACGAAAGAGACCGCTTCCTTATAGTCTCCCATGTCCGGGTTCCCCAAGTCCATTAATACGGGTGAGGTAATGTGTTCTTTGTCCGTGTCCCTGGTTATAAGGTAGCGGCGCACTCCCGCCCAGTCCCCGTCAGTTGTCGTGTCGTTCTCCAATCCCTTTGATCGGCCCAGCTCCACCACGATGTTGATTTTTTCTCCGGATCCTACGGTCTCAAAGCGGTTTATATCGTTCAGGGCGAACGGCTCTATGTTGCTTTTGCCGTTCATGAAGACCATAATCGTCCAGTCTTTTGATTCTCTTTGAGAGGGAGTTTTAGGTCCGGCTGGAACGGTCTGGATAATATCTTTTACATCGCTGGCGGTGACTGATGTAAGTTTGAAATCGGCGTGGAGGAGTTGCGGGCAGAGCAGTGCGGCGGCGATCAGTGCTGTTTTCTTCATATACGCTCCATTTTACGAAGCCCGGTCTGATAATTTTTAAGCCTGTCTAAAGTTTATAAAGAATCATTATAAAAATCAATCTCAACCTACTTTGCCCCGCCGGAGACGCGAAGCTTTTCCGCCAGCAGGATGTCAAAATACTCGCTGAGGCTTTCCCGGTTGGACACGGCTTTATAGACTTTCCCGATGGGGAAAATGAACGTTTTCCATGGGAGCTGCATGGACCAGAGTCCGTCGTTACCCTCTGTGTTATACCATGACGCCTTAAATTCCTTAATAAGTGTCTCAGCCAGGATGTGTCCGTAGCAGCGCAGGAGCTTCCAGCCGTCGGCGGTGGGGGGGATGCCAGGCTTAAAGTTCGCTTTAATGGCCGTTTCCAGCTTTACCAGCCCCGGCCAGCCAAGTTCGATGTCGGCCGTTTCCTCAAGGGAGGAAGTCAATACTATTATGCGCCGGTGTTCGGTCTGCGTGTCTATCAGGCGTTCCGGGTGGCTGGGGATTCTGCCTTGAACCGCAGCCGCACCCTGCGGTATTTCAGTCTTTCCGCTCATAAGCTCGTCTTCCACATATTGCACATATTTGGTAAGCCAGCCCGGTTCCGGAATACTCCCTTTCCATAATAGTTTCCAGGCGCGCTGTATCGGGTAGGTCGCCATGTGCCTGGGGGCGTCAAAGACTACCGGCCAGCCCCAGTGGTCGAATTCGGTCAGTTTTATGAGCCGGCCCTTATATCTTTCCTGCAGAAAAAAGCATAAAAAAGCAGAGCAATCTTTCACGACCTCTATGGCTTCCTGAGAGTTTTGTCGTTCCTTAATAAAGGTCAGCCGCAGTTTTCTTTCCACGTCTGTCAGGCCGTCCATATTAAAATGTATTTTTTTATTAAATTCTTCTTCAAGGGCGGAGGCCAACTTGAAAGCCCTTCCCATGAAGTCATCCTTTCTTGTCGCCTCTTCCGTGGGCAGCGGCATTGAGCTTGCTGCATCCATGAGCGATTCCATTTCCACCGTTTGAAAGCGCCGCTCAGGGTTCGCGACTGGAGCCGGTTGAGGCGGAGCGGTTTCTTGGCGCTGTGACGTGCGTGCGCTGATTGTTTGGGCGGGTTCAAGTGAAGCCGCGGGCGTAGTTTCAGTAGGCTGAGGCGATTGTTCCGTTCCGTCCCCGGTCTGCTTCGCCCGGGGCGCGAGAGAGTCCTGGTGCTGCCGTGATGCTTCCAACAGTTCCGCGGCAGTCTTGCGGGGCAGTTCCGCCGCCAGGCGCCCGGCCGAGGTTTGATCGGTGAGAGCTATATCGTTTATCAGGGCCGCGGCTTCCTGGAATTTGCCGGTTTTTATGAGCGCTACGCCAAAACTCATTTTTGACTGTGTTGACGGCCAGAGGGCCGCGGCCTTGCGGTGGCAGGTTTCGGCCTCGGCAAAATTTCCCGTGCGGGAATGCAGGCTTCCCATATGAAAAAATATCTTAGGTATCAAGGGGGAGGGAGTTGTAAGCGCCGCTAAGAAAGCGGCTAGGCTGTCATTAATTTCGGCCGGGGTGCGTGCAGCTTCCGCTTTTTTCATAAGCGCGGCGCCGGTGCCGAAAAGAGCAGCTGTTTTTTCAAAAGAATTCTGAGCGAGCGGACGGAAGGCGGTCAGGGCTTCGTCCGTTTTTCCTTCTTCAAGTAACAGCCATGCCAGCTCCACCCGTTTTTTATCCTCACATGGCGTGCCGCGCGGTATTTTGTCAAGCCACTGCCGGGCTTTTGCGGGTTCGCCGTTATGGCGCAGGATTCGCGCCCGGTAGTAAAAAAATTCAGGCGTTTGAAAAGTCTTTGCGTAATCGTAAGCGTCTTGCAGGAGTCCCAGGTTGATGAGCGTCTCCGCGTAAAGTCCTAGAGGGCGGGACGGGTCTTCGGCCAGAAGCGCGTAAAGCATATAATTCGCGCGGTGAAGATTGCCGAGGCCGGCTTCGGTTTTTAGCGCCGTTTCAAGTTGCGCGCCGGCCGGTAGAGGCTTGGAGGTCTGTAGAAAACCGATTGCCATGGAAAGCTGTTTTTTGTCCAGGCGTATTTCCGCGCCAGGGGCAGCGGCCCGGGTGTGCGGAGGATTGAAGGCGAAAATGTCGGCCGCGGGAGCGTTGAAGAGAATTTGCAGGAAGGGAAGCGGCGGTTTTGAGACGCAGGGCGGGCCTGTCAGCCAGGGGTCCGTGAAAACAGGCATGACGGAAAGACCTTTTTCGGTATAAGCGGGTATGGTATAGAAAGTTAACGGAGCGGCCTGCACAGGCGTTACAGGGGCCGCTAATTCGGTGAAATTTCTAAAATTTCCGATTATCTCATTCAGGGACGGGGACCCGGATAGTCGGAAAATAGTAAAATTGGGAAGCTTATCCTCCATAATATGTTATTGTATATTTTTAAGTCGTCACATTGTCAAGAGCGGTTGAAAAGAGGAAGACTTTATGTTGCAGACTGTGGTGCTTGCCACCCGCAATAAACATAAGCTGGGAGAAATTATTGCCCTTGTTCCCGGGATCAATCTTGCAATAAAGACGCTTGAAGATTTCCCCGGCGCTCCGGACGTGACAGAGGATGGTGAGACTCTTGAAGCGAACGCGGTCAAAAAAGCGAAAAGCGCCGCCCTTTTCTGCGGCCTTTGGGCGCTCGCTGACGATACAGGGCTTCATGTGGACGCGTTGAGGGGGGCTCCTGGTGTTTATTCTGCCAGGTATGCCGGCCCCGGATGCTCTTATGCCGATAACAATCGCAAGCTTCTGGGCGAGCTTGCCGGCCTTGAGCCGGAAAAGAGGACGGCCCGCTTCTGCTGTGTGATGGCGCTGTCTTCTCCCGGCGGTTCGGTCGTTACGGTTGAGGGTCGGCTTGAAGGCAGGATCGCTCTCGCCGCTTCGGGCGCCGGCGGCTTCGGCTATGATCCGTTATTTATCGTGACGGGGCTCGGTAAAACTTTAGCTGAGATCACCGCTGCGGAAAAGAACGATCTAAGCCATCGCGCTGACGCTATCAGAAAAATAACGCCCTGGTTGACAAGGCTTTCTGATGGAGATTGCCGGTAACTTCTTGGGGATAGCGCCGCCCCATGATATTCTTTGGGTCTTGACAAGTCAAGAGGCGTCTGCTATACTTTGGTGTAGCGAGCAGGATTTTTGAGGGAGGCAAGTGAGCTCCTAGTGTGGTGGCGGTCGGCAAAGTGTGACGCTCGCGCAGCGTACTTAGGGGGCACGAAAAGGCAGTGGGATGGCGGAGATCTTTTCGTGTTCCCTTATTTATTTTTATCTACAGATGCTTATCCCGTTACAACTCCGGCACCCTCCTGTTGTCTGTGATTTATCAGTTTCGGGCTTTTTTCGCGGCGCCAATTAAATTATAATCTCCTTATGAATAAAGCGGCACGGTTGTCCGCGCTCTTGGCTTTTGGGCTTTTCTGGGCCTATGGCGCTTTGGCCGCTTCTTCCGGCGCGCCGGGCCCCGCTACTGTCTGGGACCGCATTATGCAGGAGCAGAGCCTGATGAACCTGCGCAAGGGCTATCTGCTGATGGAGGCTGAGAAGTATCCTGAAGCCGCCAACGAATTTCTTAAAGCCATCGCCAGGACCCCTTCGGAGCCTTATGCTCGTATCCTTTACGGCTCCAGTCTCTACTGGCTGGGAGAGCCGGACAAAGCCATGGCGGAGTTTAATACCGCTGAGAAGCTGGATCCGGGCAACGCGGTCGCCTTCCAACTCATGGGAATAGTCCACGCATGGAAGGGCGAAATCCGGCAGGCGCTGGAGAAATTCCTCAGGGCCAGGGATTTGGCCCGGGATCGGGCGGATGTGAGGATGAATATCGGGTCCATATATCATTCCCTCGGAGATATGGATAAGGCTTTGGAGTATTTCAGGGAGGCGGTCAGGCTTGAGCCCGCCAATCCGCTTTATCTGTATCAGCTCGGTCTCCTATATTCCAGACTGGGCCGCGTTTCCGACGCCAAAACCGCCTTCAGGAGGGCGCTGTCTTCGTTCCGGGACTACGAAGACGCGATGCTGGAGCTGGCTGTCATGGAAGAGAAGGACGGCAACGACAAAGAGGCCGCGCGGCTCTACCATAAGGCCCTGGATATAAAGCCTGGCGATAATGTCGCGCGCTTTCGCCTGGGCTGCCTGCTTTACAGGACTGGAGATATAAAGCGCCTTAACGGTCTGTTAGAAGACGCCTTCCTCCTGACCCCGTCTAACGCCAAGGGCGGTATTTCCATCAGTCTGGCTTACGCGGGCGACCCAGACCCCCGGCCTGGCGGGGGGAAGCCCGGCTCCCTTGAGAACGCCGTGTCCAAGATCCCTGCCGACGAGGATGTTAATGTGAAGGCTGAGTTTGTTTCGATACCGGAAACGCGGCTCGTGGTGCAGTCGGAAGGGAAACCTAAAACGCTCAAGGCTGGTCTGGAGCAGAATTTTAAGCGCCCGCAGGTAACGGTGTTCCGGCGCGAATATTCCCTCCCGGCCTCCGATTTTAAGAATCGCGGCGCCCGGGCCGCCCAGATCGCGGCTGAAATGGATAAGGCGATAAAGGCCGCGGCCCGGGAAGGACAGGACACGAGGATGTCCATTAATATCGAGACCAAGAAGGCCTCGTTGAGCGCCGCCGGCGGGGATCCAGGAGTTGTGTATAAGCCGCGCGATGTCGGCAACGATATGGGGCTCTGGGTTATGGGTGCTGGCTGGCTGGAGAACGTCGCGGACGCGCTTGAAGATCTGCGGGAAACTCCCGGCGGCGCCGCGCAAGATCCCAGGCTGAGCCTGCTGCGGGGGCTTGGCAGCCTTATCATGGGCGAACCGGACGCGGCGCTCGCGGCTATGGAAGGCGTGCAGGCCGGAGCGACCGGGGACCTGGGGCGCTGCGCGGCTTGGGTGGAAAAGGGTTCGCAGGAAAATGCCATCGCGGCATGTACGGACGCGCTCAGGAAAGAGCCGAAAAATAAAATCGCGCTGGCTAATAAAAAATGGCTGACACGGGATTTAAAATTGAAGATTTAAGATTGAAGATTCAAGATTGAGGATTTACGATTTACTCTTTACGCTTCCCGCTTTACGATTTACGAGTTGAAGGTTCAGAATTGGATCTACGCATCTTGGGGAATAATAAATGAACGATACAGCGGATTTTAATTTTAGCGAAATAAAAAAAGCGCATTTTATAGGCATAGGTGGCATAGGCATGAGCGGGATCGCCCGCCTGCTGCTTAAAACCGGCGTGAAGGTAAGCGGGTCCGACCTGAAAGAATCGGAGATTACCAGGACGCTGAGGGCCGAAGGCGCACGGGTGTTTATCGGGCACCGGGCTTCCAATATTCTTGTCCCGCATTTTGTCGCGGGGCGCAAGAAAGAAGGTCTAGGGTCCTATCCCGATGTGGTAGTGATAAGCTCCGCGGTCAAAGCCGGAAACCCCGAACTTGCAGCCGCTGTGAAAAAAGACATAAGGACCGTGCCCCGGGCGCTGATGCTCGCCAAACTTGCCTCGTCCAAAAAAACTGTTACCGTAAGCGGCTCACACGGCAAGACCAGTACCACATCCATGCTCGCATCGGCGCTTGAAGGCGCTGGCGTGGACGCCACGGTTGTAGTCGGGGGGCTGTTCAAAAATATCGGCTCGAACATCAAAATGGGCGCCGGCGAATATCTGGTGGCTGAGGCGGATGAGTCCGACGGCTCTTTTCTTTATTTTAATCCGCTGGTTACCTGCGTTACCAATATAGATTCAGATCATCTGGATTTTTATAAGGATATGACGAACCTTAAAGCGGCATTTTTGGCGCATATAGACAAGGTGCCTTTCTACGGCGCTGCCGTGGTATGCGCCGATGATCCCGGCGTGGCGTCTATCCTGGGCTCGGTAGAAACCCCGCTTATAACTTACGGCTGTAAAGCGGGCTCCGACTGGGTCGCTAAAAATTTAAAGTCCGGCCCCGCGGGGCTGGCTTATGAGGCTCATTTCAGGGGTAAGCGGATGGGTAGGGTGGCGCTCAGATCCGGCGGGCGCCATAACGCTCTTAATTCTCTGGCCGCGCTGGCCGCCGGGCGCTACCTCGGTTTTGATTTTGCCGGACTTGTGAAGGGTCTTGCTAACTTTAAGGGCGTAAAGCGCCGGATGGAAAATATCGGCGAATATGCCGGAGTGACATTTTTGGATGATTACGGACATCATCCCACCGAAATAAAAGCCACTCTCGGGACCGTCCCGGAGATGTATAAGGGCCGGGGCAGGCTCATAGTCCTGTTCCAGCCTCACCGCTATTCCAGGACCGGCATTCTCCGGCGCGAATTCCCAGCCGCGTTCGACGCGGCAGATCTTACTTATGTGATGGATATCTACGCCGCCGGCGAAAAGCCGCTGCCCGGAGTAACCTCGGAACTCATACTAGCCGGCCTGAAAAAACGAGGCCTTAAAGCGGAAAGATTCCCCGGCGCGATGGAGATCGCTAAAAACCTGCGGGCGGGAGATGTGCTGATTACCGTCGGGGCCGGCGATGTATGGAAGTTCGGCGAAGAGATAAAATTAAAGCTGGAAACGATTTGTTAGAGTAAAGGAGGATAGGGTTGAGGGTAAAGTTATAAGGAGCTCCTTACCCTAAACCCTGAACCCTAAACCCTGAACCCTAAACCCTTATCTTATGCCTAAATACAGTCAGGTTTTTTTGAAGGATGCCAGGTTGTGCGAAGATATCGCCACAGCCCTTGGACCGGAGGAATTCGGTTTGGGCGTGGAGATCGGCCCGGGGCGCGGCGCCCTTACGGAATTCTTATATCCGCTGTGGGGTGATAAGTTTTCAGCGGTGGAAATAGATCCCCTGATGACGGCCCGTATAAAGGAGAGATTCCCTGCCGCGCGGGTAATAAATTCTGATTTTATGGCCCTTGATCTGGAAGCGGTTTTTCCCGCCGGAACGGCGGCGTTCATCGGCAACCTGCCGTACGAATGCTCCACGGCCATACTGATGAAGGTCCTGTCTTTCAGCCGTATGGGCGCCGCGGTCTTCATGTTCCAGAGAGAGGTGGCAAGGAAGATAACCGCGGCCACGGGAGATTCTGATTACGGCTACCTTTCAGTGGCCGTCCAGGCCCAGAGCGAAACCGCGCTGCTGGTGGATGTGCCGGCCGCTAGCTTCAGCCCGGTGCCGAAGGTGGATTCTTCGGTGCTGGTATTCAAGCCGCGGCAGACTTTCCCCACGGCCGAACATCGACGGTATTTCCTAAATTTTGTGAAAAACGCTTTCTCACATCGTCGCAAGACGCTTGTCAATTCTTTGTCTATGGGGAGAAGTCTCGACAAGGCCGATACGGGAGACCGCATCAAAGCCGCCGGTTTCAGCCCCGATCTGCGGCCGCAGAACCTCTCGGTGGATGATTACCTCCGGCTTTCAGCCGCTTTCGCGGGCGAAAAATGATTTGGTTCTGATACTTCGCTTGCGGCTTTTGAACCGAGATAATAGTAAAAATAGTATAATTGCAGAGATCTTAGAACTGCACGTTGCAAAGCCATAGGCCCGGTTGATATGGATGGTTATGAATATACATGAGAAACGTTTACAAGACCTGCAGCACCTCCTGAAAAAAGAAAAACTCGACGCGATGGTCCTTTCAAGACCGCTGGAACAGGTGTTTTTTACCGGATTCCGCATGGACGGAATGCTTATGCTTGTTTCCAAAAGCTCAGCCTGGGCTTTTATGCCTAAGATGCTTCTTGACCAATTTAAGTCAAAAGTGTCTTTCTTCAGCGCCACCGCACCCGAAAGTCTGCTGGAGGCGGTAATCCTGAAAATGAAGGACGGGAAATTAAAAAAAACGGTTTTTGAGCCGGAGACTGAAACTTATCTGCGGGGCCGGTTCTGGCGGAAGAAAGGTCTTTCTGAATTTAGAGGTATTACGGCCGGTCTGCGACTTATTAAAGAAGGAGAGGAAATTTCCATATTGCGCCAATCCTGCCGGATCGCCGCCAAAGCCTTAGGCATAATAAAACCGAGGATAAAAACCGGCCGCACGGAGGTTTCCGTTTCCAGGGAACTTGAGGATATAATGCAGGCTATGGGAGCCAGGGGCCCCAGCTTCAGCCTGATAGTGGGATTCGGGCCGAACTCCGCGCTGCCGCATCACGACACATCCGCCAGGCCGCTCGGGGTAAACGAGGCTGTCCTGCTGGATTTCGGCTGTGTGTATAACGGCTACTGTTCCGATATTACCAGAACTTATTTCCACGGCAAGCCGGACGAGGAATTTAAAAAAATATATTCAATCGTTGAGGCCGCCCAGAAAGCCGGCGTAAAGAAAGTCAGGGCTGGAGTTAAGGCTGCCGAAGTTGATAAGGCCTGCCGCGATTATATCTCGGACGCCGGGTTCGGCCAGTATTTTATTCACGGCACCGGGCACGGCGTGGGCCTTGAGATCCACGAGGCTCCGACTCTGAACACAAAATCCAAGGACACGCTCAGGGCGGGCATGGCCGTCACGGTGGAGCCCGGCATTTACCTGCCCGGAAAATTCGGCGTGCGCATAGAGGATTCAGTGCTGGTTAAAAAAGGCGGATGCGAAATTTTAACAAAGTAGGCATCAGGCGGCGGATTACAAAGCCCTGCACGTGTCGCCTGACGCCTTAAATATCAGCGGGAGGAAATATGATCATATTAACGATAGTACTTCTTGCGGTTGTTATGTGGGTGGTTTTAATATTCAACAATCTGATTAAGCTCCGTAACCAGGTGGCCAACGCCTTCAAGCAGATAGACGTGCAGCTGAAGCGGCGGTATGACCTTATCCCCAATCTGATAAATTCCGTAAAGGGCGAGATGAAATTCGAACAATCTACCCTTGAGAAAGTCATACAGGCCCGAGCCGCGGCGATGAACGCTGGAGCCGCGGGGAATATGCCCGAAATTCTGGCCAAGGAAGGCATGCTTACCCAGGCCCTTGGCAAGCTTATCGCCCTCACTG
>JBAXKK010000040.1:0-22164 GCA_037137395.1 Elusimicrobiota bacterium | reverse complement strand
TGTAACTACATTGCAGGCCGGTTTGGTAGGTACAGGTGGCGTATCGGCGATGGCAGTCTATAAGAACGCCTTATATGTCGGAACCGGCTCAAACGGAGCTATGACTAAGTTTGACGGTTCCTGGTCAATCCCCACCGGTTTCCCCACTTCTAACGGCGCGGTAGTGAATTTCAATATTTACAACGATAAACTTTATGTGGGCACGGCTCTCGCCTCGACAATTCAGGTGTTTGACGGCGTCAACTGGTTTAATACCAACAACGGACGGCCGTTTGTCCTCCCAGCTAATACCACGATGCAAAAACTCGCTTCATATAATGGCCGCCTATACGCCGCACCAAGACCCCCGGCTGTTAATAATTTTTCGTTTGACGGCAGTTCCTGGACTGCTGTGTCTGGATACCCCATCCCCGGCGTGCTTAACATTGGTCCAAGAAGCCTTATTTATGACGGGCGACTGTATGACTCCGGTGGCTTTTGGAATGAGACCACATATACCGCCAGTTCAATAGATGCTGATAACCGCGGCGGGGCTGCTGTTTTCGGCGGTAAACTATACATCGCCGGAACCGTCCAGTACGGTGACGCTACCAGGAATGGCAGTAAATTTCAATTTTTGAACCCTTTGACAAATAATACCTGGACCCCCGTTTATACCAGTGTCACACCCAGCATCACGCCAGATACAAGTTCGGCAGCTGAAGTGGTACTATTGCTCGCAAATGCTGATGCCGGCGGGAAGTTTATGAGCACTCCATATACTTATAACAACAAACTCTATATTGGTTATCCCAAGGGCAGGGTCAAGATTCTTACGCCGCCGGAAATGCTCATAAGCGCGGTGGATGGTGATACAAGCCTTAAGACTTTAACTGTGAAGGGCCTTAATCTCGCGCCTTCAATGAACACCACCACCTGCGGCGGCGGCTCAGGCGCCTGCACGGCTACCAACCAGGTGGTATTCTTCGGCTCCGACAGGGCCGGCAATATCAAGAATTATGGTCCCTTTGCCGTAATATATGACCCTTATAAAGATTCCCCGCTGATGATCTCAACGCCGTCGTATCCCGCTAACGGGTCGTCCGTCATGTACGCGAAGCCCGGTTTCAGCTGGGTGGGTATAAGCACCAAAACAGCCGCTTCACTGGGCGCGAACGCGCAGTACATACTGAATGTGGATAATAACAGCGACTTCTCAAGCCCTGAGGTTATCCTTTCCACGGGCATAACGGTTTACAGCACCACCGATTTCACCGTGGACGGCTTTATACAGATCACCACGCATACGCTGACCGACACAACTTATTACTGGCGCGTTGCCACAAAGACCGGCATAAGCCAGGGGCAATGGAGTCAGGTTTACAACTTCAGACGTGATACGGCTCAGCCGGTGTTCTCTAACTATAAAGTCCTATCCGCCGCAGGCACGCCAGTGCTTGAAACCGATATGATAAGCCTTATCGGCGGCGTCACCGTGCAGGTGGATGTGCGGGATACGGGTTCCGGCCTGGCGGTTTCCTCCGGATCTGTGCCGGTGGGGTTGACCGGCGCCACAAGCATGGATTTCACCAACAGCCTGGGCGTGATGTATTCCACCAACGCCGGCGCCGGCTGGATACACGGTGATTGGCAAACCATAGACCTGACCTCCGTGGTGAGCGGCAGAAGCAGTGATATCCGCTGTATGATTGAGTACAAAAACAATCTTTATGTTTCCCTCACCTCAACCTGGTACGGAAGTGTAGTCGTTTACAACAAGACTACCGCGACCTGGAGTCTTTTAATTGATGGATTTAGTACTTCGGACGCTATGATATACGCGATGGCGGTGTATAAAGATAACCTGTACATGGCGACAGCCAACTGCAAGGTTAGGAAGTATGACGGCACCACCCTCACCTCTACCGGGCATGAAAATCTGGGTCCATGCGCCAACGCTACCTATCCGAATACGGCGTGGGTGGCCTCTTTTGCCGTTTACAACGATAAACTTTATGCGGGCATGACTACAACGGATGTCGCCACTATAGCCCGGAGCTATGTAAATATTTTTGACGGCACTAACTGGGTTACTTCTAACGGCGGAAGATCTATAAACCCCGACGGCAGATATATCAACAGCCTGGGACTTTATAATGGCGGGTTGTGGGCGGGGCGCCAAGTGGGAGCCGATCAGTTTACTCTTAGCGGCAGTTCCTGGACCGCCGGACCGCCGGCTTTCCTTAGCCGAGGCAAGCAGTCAAGTCTTGTTTATAACGGCAGATTTTATAATAACTGGGGCTTCTGGAATGGCAGCACATACGATACGACCATTAATCCCTACGGTCTTGGCGGTGTTTACGACGGCAGGGCTGTAGTGTTCGGAGGTAAGCTCTACACTACCCGCGTCGAATCCGGCACCATAGGCAGTTATTTCCAGTTCCTTAATCCTCTGACGAATACCTGGGGCGTTGTTTACCCCAGCTTTATGCCGGGCGGTCAGGGTAATCTTCCTTTAAATGATCCTGATGCGGTTGCAGCTGACACGGTGGGAACTATTGCCGGCGCGTTCGTAGCTTATGATAACAAACTCTATGTGCCTTATCCGAAGTCCAGGCTGAAGGTTCTTTCATCGCCGGTTATATCTATAAACGCCGTAGACGGGGAAACAGGCGTTAAAACTATAACCGTCAATAACCTCAACTTTGTGCCTTCCCAGAACAGCAACACCTGTAACGGCGCGGCCTGCTCCGCCACCAACCAGGTGGTATTCTTCGGTTCCGACAGGGCCGGGAATATCAAAACTTACGGGCCCTATGCCGTTATGATAGACCCGTATAAAGATTCGCCTTTGCTTATTTCAACGCCGTCGTATCCAGCCAACGGGGCTATGGTGGGTACTTCAAAGCCCGGCTTCAGTTGGATAGGCGTAGAAAGAGTGCTGGCTTCCTTGCTGGGAACGAACGCGAGCTATAAGCTTGAGATTTCACGGTTGCCGGATTTCTCGTCCGTGGATGTAGCCCTTTCAACGCCTATGATCGCCGGCAGCACCACGATACCCACCGTGGACGGCTATATAGGACTCAGCACCCATACGCTATTTGAAAACACCACCTATTACTGGCGCGTGCGCACCCAGACGGCTGTGGGTAATTACGCGCCGTTCATAAGCACTTTCAGTTTCTTTGTGGATCTGACGAAGCCGGCCGGCACTGATGTACAAGTGAATATACCGGGCTCAGGGTTTACGAGTGTTACAACCGGCATCTCACCTCTGGCTTTGGGGCTTACGGTACAGTTCACGATCACTGACGCCGGTTCCGGCCTTGCGCTTTCTACGGCCTCGCTTGACCAGGCCGGTGGCATAAGCGTTTTCTACAGTTCCACTTCAGGTAACGCCTGGAGAGGCGGCGACTGGACCGCGCTGAATGGCGGCGTGGCTCCATTCGGAAGCCTGTTGCCCAAGGCCGCGGCCTCTTACCGTGACAAACTTTATGTAGGGCTTACCGGCGGTATTATAGGCGTGTTTAGCGGGACAACTTGGGGGGACATCTCCAATGCCGGTTACCCGCCGCTGACTGATACCAGCGATATCAGCGACATGAAGGTTTATAATGACAGGCTATATATAATAAATGCCACCGGCTATGTCGGCTATCTCAGCGGCACCGCCTGGACCAGCCTTGGCCGCGTGGCGAATGGTACGACTCGCTTTGGG
The DNA here is from genome assembly GCA_037137395.1 of Elusimicrobiota bacterium. Classification (GTDB taxonomy): domain Bacteria; phylum Elusimicrobiota; class Elusimicrobia; order Elusimicrobiales; family UBA9959; genus YA12-FULL-51-18. Next base: position 18,467 of record JBAXKK010000040.1, on the reverse strand, counting down.
CCTTATTATAACGGGAAAATTATCACCCATTCTCCCGCTCTTTATGTTTCTAATTCGGACGCGAACTGGCTGCAGGTTAGTACGGGCGTAACTCCCGGTATGTCGGCATCTTATAATTCCGCTCTTTACGCGGGCCGCGTATATTTCGGTTACGACGCGAGTCCGACGCCTGATACTGCGATGTCTACTCTGTTTGACGGAAGAGGTTTTGTGCCATGGGTGGTGCCATGGGCGTCGGCCAGGTATACACGCAGCATGTATAATTACGACGCTAAACTCGGGGCTGGAGCTGCTATAGGGTTGCACTTATACAACCATGTGGACAACTCTTATGTGAAGTTGGTAGATACTATTAATAGCGGCGGCGCAGGAATGAATTACAGGTCCACGATATTTTACAATATGTGGACCGGCGCAACGCCTGCCCCTATATTCGTTTTTGACGACGCTAAATCTATTCAAACATACAATCAGAATTTAGGGACTGTGTTTGCAGGCTACCAGGGCAAGCTATATGTATTCAATGGTACAGGCCGGGGCTTTGTATATGAACCATTAAGCATCGCTTATACCGGCTCCGACGGCAGCAAGAGTTCCGATGTGCAGGCATACGGCTTTGACATGGTGCAGACCACAAATACCATTTCCTGCGGCGGCACCTGGCCCTGCGCCGCCACCAACCAGACGCTTATCGTGTTCTCCGATATGGCCGGTAATGTTAAGCGCTACGGACCGTACGCTGTTAAAGTTGACTATATGCAGTCTTCGCCGCTGGCGATATCCACGCCTTCCTGGCCCCGCAACGGCTCCGTTGTCGGTATTTCAACCCCGGTCTTCAGCTGGGTAGGCGTAAGCACCACAGCCGCGGCGATCATGGGCAGCAATTCCAGATATGAACTGGATGTTAACGAGTCTATCAATTTTGACGGCGTGGGATTCAGCACCGGCGCCTATATACAATTGGCCAGTTCAACCGATATTACCTGCGACGGGGCGCTGGCGCTTAACTCGGCGCTGAATGATAACACCACCTATTACTGGCGCGCGCGCGTCAGGACCGGAGCCGGCAATTTAGCGATCAACTGGAGCACTTACAGCTTCAGGACGGATCTTGTCCCGCCTTACGGTTCGGGCTTTACGATCATCAACCAGGTCGGAGCTTCGGTGGGCGAGGCCACATATATCGCGCTTACCACCCCGGCCACAGTGCAGATAACCCTGCAGGATGACGGCACCGGGCTTGCGGTTTCAAGCCGGTCTCTGCCGGTTATGATATCGGGGGATTCCTTTGCCGAGAACGCCTCGGGAGTCGGGGTTATCTATTCAACCAATAGCGGAAGTACCTGGATAGACGGCTCATGGGAATTAACCGACTTATCCGTCTCTGCTGGTCTTGGTACCACCGATTTTAACTCGTTCGTAATATATAAGGACAAACTTTACGCCAGCAACGGTACGCCTAATCTGGCTGTTTACAGCGGCGGAGAATGGACTAAAATGTTCACCAGCCTGGCGACTAACATCGTTTCCATGGCGGTTTATGGCGATAACCTTTATGTGGGTTCAACCAGCGGTATTATAACCAAGTTTAATAATACCAGTTGGAGCCTGACCGCGCACGCGACGCAGTATTCCGGTTTTGGCACGGTTAATACTCTTGCCGTTTACAACGGTAAATTATACGCTGGACTCAGCAGCGGCCGGGTGACGGTCTTTGACGGTACGCGCTGGACAATTACCAATAATGGCAACACCATAGCTCCGACCGCAACCGGCATCCAGTCCCTTGCCGCGCACAACGGAAAACTTTACGCCGCGCCCACCCCGAACACGGTCGGGATCATGGAATATGATGGCATCGCCTGGAAGCTTTCTCCCGGCGGCGCTACCATCAACCTTGTGTATGACATGATGTCGCATGACGGCTTATTGTATATTACCGGATTTAGCGGAATTTACTCGTATGACGGAGCCACACTGCGGACTGTAAGCGCCGTTGGCTACGGAGAGAGCCTTGCTCTGCATGAAGGCCGTATCTATATGCTCTCGCGGTCCGCCCCCGCCGGATTCAGCCGCGTGGCTTACAGGCACCCGGTTACCGGCGCGATCGTTACCTCGCTGCAATATCCATACACTACATGGGGTGAAGGCCATTATATGAACGGCCTTATCTCCTACGCCGGGAAATTGTACGCGGGCGCACCACTTGGTAATATCGCTGTCCTTTCGCCCTTAACGATGGTTTCCACCGCCGCAGATGGTGAAAAAGGGCCGGTCACGCTTGAGGCGCGCGGGCTTAACCTTACGCAATCCACCAGCGCGGCTAACTGCAGCATCTTGCCCTGTACCGCCACGAACCAGATCGCTTTCAGCCTTGGAGATCTGGCCGGGAATATAAGCGGCGCCGGCCCGTACGCCATCTTAAACGACTATATTACGGCTACGCTGGCCGCCCCGGTGCCCAACTCGCCTATCGGCGGCGTTTATGTAAGCACGCTGACCCCCGGTTTCGCCTGGACCGGACCCAGCACCGCTGCTGTAGCCATTATGGGCGTCAGCGGCAATACCAGATTTAATATCGAGGTCTCGGTTAATCCGGACATGAGCGCCCCGGTGATCAACTCGGTGGTTATAACTTCCGCGTTCAGCACCAATAATGTTACCGTGGACGGATATTACAGCGCCGCGCCGCTGGCCAATAATACCACCTATTACTGGCGCGTGAGGTTCACTAATCAGAATTCAGCTTATACCACTTCCTGGAGCGAGCCGGTAAGTTTTGTGACGGATAATGTGCAGCCTTCTATTTCGGGCTTTACGGTTAAGAGCACTGACAGCGACTGGCTGGCGGAAAACGCCTGGCTGACCCAGCCTACGGGAGTTTCAGCTAAGGTGAGCGTGTATGATCTGGCTTCGGGCCTGGCGGTGAGTTCGGGCTCGGTGGCGACGCCGGATCAGGACGGCTATAACCGGAGCGAGAATACTAACGGCTTCGGCGTGATCTATTCCACCTGCGCCGGCGCCACCTGGATAAGCGGCTCCTGGGCACCCATGAACGACGGCGACAGGATCTCAGCCGCCCCAAATACCATAACGGCTTTTGCCAGCTATAACGACATCCTTTACGCCGGAGACAGCCTTGGCCAGATCTATTCCCTGGGCGTCGGCTGGAACCCGGTCTCGGCAGGCGGGCCTCCTCTGCCACCTGTAACCGCTTTCGCCGTCTATAACGGCAGGCTGTACGCCGCCACTACCGGTGGCATCTATTGGACCTCTAACGCCGGAGTGGACTGGAACTTAGTGCTTGGCGCCGGCGCGGTTCCCTCGGCTGTATATTCAATGGCCGTTTATAACGGCAAATTGTACGCCGCCGGCTCAGTAGTTCCTTATGTGTACGCCACAAGCGATGGCGACAACTGGTTTAACGCCAAGAGCGGGACGCTTACCGGGCGCGCCGCCGCGCTTGCCACGTTTAACGGCAAACTTTACGCTTCGGAATACGCCGCCGCGGCCCATGTTTACTCGCTTGCCGCGGGCGGGAACTGGACCACGGCTTATACCGGCGGCAGTTACGCCGGCGGTTTCGGGCATTATAACGGAAATCTCTATGTTATGAGCGGGGCGAGTAACGGCGGCGTGAAATATACCGGGGCGGCCTGGACCACGCTTAGCGGAGCATGGGGCACCCAGCCGGTCGCCTACGACGGGCTTTTATACATTTCGACGGGTTCCGGGCTGTCGGCTACCACCGACGGCACAACGCTCAAAAGGATGAGCGCCGGTGCCGGGACTTCCGCCGTGGTCTTTAAGGGAACGCTTTATTCCACTTCGGGCGGCTATATCTATAAGCATGTTCCGCTGGCGGCTTCGCTTACCGGCACGGACGGAACCAACGATACCCACACCCTTTCGGCCGACGCCAGCCTGAATCTGGCACAGTCGGCTAACAGCCAGGTGTGCGGCGGCGCCGCGTGTTCCGCCACCAACCAGGTTATATTCACGCAGTCGGACCGGGCCGGGAATGTTAAGACCTACGGTCCGTACGCGGTATTGAACGACTCGCTCACCCGCACGCTGCCTCCGCCGGTGCCAAACGAGCCGCGCGCCGGCGTGTATGTCAATATGAAGAAGCCGACGCTTGCCTGGAGCGGGCCGTCCAGCGGCACGGTGTCAGCCATGGGCAGCAACGCCTCGTATAAACTTGAGGCTTCAAACAATGACCCGTCGTTCTCTTCAACTATAATAAAAGAGGATGTCTCCGGGGCGGTAAGCGCCAATTATCCGACCTTTGACGGGCTTTATACGCCGGTCACGGACCTGCCTGAGAACACAACCATCTACTGGCGCGTTCAGTTAAAAAACAATGTTTCCGGCTTTACAGGGGCCTGGGCCACCTCAACTTTTGTAACGGATTTCACCATACCCACCGCCGCCAACTTCACGGTTATCAGTTCAACCGGCGTGGAATGGGCCGACTCCAAGTGGTTTAATGTCGGTACGGGCATGGGGGCAAAGGCCGCTGCGATGGACGCGGTGCCGGGTTCCGGCCTGGCCGTTTCAACTTCTTCGCTCTGGGGCGGCGCGGATGGGCACGACTGGGGAGACCTCACTTCAGGGTTTAGCGTGAGATACACCACCACCGCCGGCGCAAACTGGGCTATGGGCGGGGCCTGGTCGCCCTTGAACAACGGCGACGCGGTGATCTCAGGCGCGACAGGCGTAAACGCGCTGGCTGTTTACAACGGCAAACTTTATATGGGAACCGCGGCCACCGACCGTGTGGCGAAATTTGACGGAACAGATCTGATAGATGACTTCAGCACCTTGGGCCCGGTTATTACCGGCGAGACCGGGATCACTTCGCTGGCCGTTTATAACGGCAATCTATACGCAGGAACTTCGGGCGGCAAAATCGCGGTATTCGACGGAAGCACCTGGCAAACCTCAAACGCCCTTATCACGGGGTCGGGGGGCGTAAACGCGCTGGCCGCTTACAACGGCAAGTTATACGCCGGTACGGCCGGCGGCAAGATAGCCGTGTTTAACGGGGAGACCTGGAATACGGCGGGCACGATCATCGCCGGGGCGACAAATCCAAATGTATCATCTCTGGCCGTTTATAACGGCAAGTTGTACGCCGGCATAACAGCCGGCGGTGTAGGCCAGGTGGCGGTGTTTAACGGCGCCGTCTGGGCCGTCTCCGTAACCGGGCTGCCATCAGGCGTGAGCTCAATGGCCGTTTATAACGGCAGGTTGTACGCCGGAACCAATGCCGGCAAAGTGGCGGTGCTTAACGGCGCCGTCGGCGCGTGGCTCGCGCCGGTTACGGTGATAACCGGGGCGAATATAATATCTATGGCCGTTTACAACGGCAAATTGTACGCCGGAACAAGCCCCAATTGCAGGGTGATGGTGTTTGACGGCGGGAGCATTTGGCTGGCGGCTGGCAGCAATCTTGGTATACTGGCGAATGAGACACATGTGAATTCTCTGGCCGTTTACGACGGCAAGCTGTACGCCGGAACCAGTCCCGGCGGCAAGGCGGGCCGGATGGCGCCGGTGGGCGCGAGCCTTACCGGCACCGACGGCACGGGTGATGAACAAACCCTGTCAACCTGGGGTCTTGATTTTAACCAGTCGGCCACCGCCGTCCGCTGCACCGGCGCGGGGTCCTGCGCCGCCACGAACCAGATAATGTTTCACGCCTCTGATCTGGCCGGCAATACTACAGCCTACGGCCCGTATTCGGTGCTGGTGGATACCACGCCCCCGACTGCCACTGCCACCGCTTTCAGCGCGAATTCCAGAACGCTTACCTTAACCGGCAACGGCGCGGACGCGCTGTCCGGGATCAAGGAATGGTTCTTTGAGGTCTCGCCGTCAGTGGATTTCTCATCAAATGTTTCAAGCACCAGTTACGGCATGGCAGGTTCCGCCGTGTTCCCGGATATGCTTGAGGCCACCGTTTATTACGGCAGGGTAAGGGCAAGGGATAACGCTTATAATGAAAGCGTCTACTCGACGCCGGTCTCAACGCAGACGCGCGGCTATGTGTACGTAACCGGCGTCAGCACGGCGCCTTTGACCGCTAAACAGGGTTCCCAGGCGACCATGATGTCGCTGGAAATGCGAGTAAATGCCGGACTGCCGCCTGCGGCGCTGAACCGGATAGCCGTTTCCTGGTCGGGCACTATCGCGGCTTCGGACATAACCTCCGTGAGCGCGTATAAAGATGTGAACGCCAACGGAATCGTAGACGAAGGCGATACGCTGCTGAATATTATCCCGGCCGCGTTCTCAGGCGCTAACGCCACCATACTTGTCAACCCGGCCATGCCTGTTACCGACACGCCGGTAAAGGTGCTGCTGGCCTACACCTTCGCCCCGGAAGCCACCGTCGGAGCTGAGGCCGGCATAAGGGTCAGCGCGGCTTCCGCTCTGCTGTTCTCGGAGCCCTACCAGACGGTGGGAACTTTCCCCATGATCTCAGCGCAGACCACCATACTGGACGGCGACAATAACCTTATAATACAGCCCACCAGCATAGCCCCGACGGTTACGCAGCCCGGAATAGCCAATGTGTCCATTATTAAGCTGGCCATGTACACGGATGTCGGCACCAGCCTTATAAACGAACTGAAGATCCGCCTGTCCGGGACCGTGGCGTCAAACGGCGTTGCCGGCGCCAGGCTGTACCGGGACAACGGCAATGTCAGGTTCGATATACTGGCCGACACGCAGCTCGGCAGCGCTGATTTCCTCAGCGATTACAGCGCCACGATCCAGCTGAACGGCGACGTTGTTAAGAGGACGGTTGGAACAACGCCGGTGTATATGTTCCTGGTGGTTGACGTGGCCGCGTCCGCCGAGGAAGGTTCTAATTTCAAGGTGGTGATAGACACATCTTCGGCTTTCACGCTGAACAACTCCACCGATATGCCCATAATGGTGCCCGATCCGTTCGAGTCCAACAGCGTGACCATACAGACCAGCAATATAGCCAGCGTGATCCTTAAGTCCGTTATACCGGAATACTTCGTGCAGGCCGGATTGTACGCCGTGGCGATAGCTTCGGTTAACGTTAACATAGGTATAGCGGAGATTAACCGGGTGAAGGTGAACAGGCTGGGCGTGTCCATAGATTCCGACATCAGATCTGCCAGGGTCTATAAAGACATGGTCCCTGACGGCGGCAACTTCAGCGAAGATTTTGACATGATGCTGGGCTCGGCCCCGGTTGTAGGCGGCGTGGCCACTATTGATATAACCACCGTAGCGGTGAGAGCCGGCACCACAACGCCGCTCTTCATCGTATATGAGATATCGCCCACCGCGGTAGGCGGCAATACGGTAGGCGCGGGATTCACCGGCACTCCCACCAGCACCGTTTACTTCCGCATGGGGGGCACGAACACTTCGTTCACCGGCAATCTGCCTTTCAACACCACCGAAGCGCCGATACGCGTTACGGTGAACCCGCTGCGCATAACCGGCGCGGCCGACCTGACCACCAATTCGCTTTACCAGGGCACCACCAATAACGCCCTGCTGATGCTTACCATGCAGTCAGAGCTGAACCCCGTTACCTGGACCGGGGTGACTATCAAGCGGACCGGCACCCTGCCCGATCTGCTTGTGGACGCGATCAAGGTGTACAGGGACGCCAACGGCACCGGAGGTTTGGAGGTGCCGGGCGACGAACTGGTTTCCTCCGGAGTGGACACCTTTGTAGGAGGGCTGTGCAATATCTCCTTCAGTCTGCCGCAGCTGGTGGATTCGGCCGGGTCCGCCTACTTTGTGGCGGTGGATATAAACCCCGCGGCTGAGCAGACCCTGGGAGTGGAGATAACCACCACCAGCTGGTTTACTATAACCGCGCCCAGTATTATCTCCACCAACTCTGTCCAGGCGCCGTACTTCTCCACGGCTACCCAGGTCAGACAGTACATGAATATAGTGACCATCAGCACGACTAATGTTATCCCGTCCGGCGGCGCCGAACCGGGTACCATCAATGTGCCTGTGCTGAAGCTGGCTTTCAAAACTGATGTTTCCACCGCACAGCTGCTGAAGCTGCAGTTTGCCAAGGGCGGCACGCTGAACGACGCTGAGATCCTGGCCGTCAAGCTTTATCACGACAGCAATAATGTCGGTTATTTTAACCAGAATAACATAGGCGCCTACACGCTGGTCTCGCCCAGCACGGTGAGCTTCGGCACTGATTCAAACCCCGGCATGGTTGCGCTGCCTATCCTGCCGTCCCCGGCCGGGCAGAAAATTCTTAAGACCCCGAAGTACTATTACCTGGCCGTGGATCTGGCGCCCGGCGCGGTGATAGGCCGCACCGTCAACCTGCGTCTGGCGAATAAAGACGCTGTTACGGTAAGCGCGCCCAACACGGTGGCGGAAACCACATTCGCGTCCCAGATGCTTTATGTCAAGGCGCCGCCGCAGCGGCTGTCGGTCAATTTTGAGAACAAGCTTTCAACCTGGGTAGTGCAGGGGCAGACGGCGGTGCTGGTGGCCAGCTTCACGGTGTCGGCTTCCTCCTACACCATAGACCTTAACCGGCTTGACTTCTCGCGCGGCGGCAACTGTTTTGACGCGGATGTCTCGGCAGTAACCCTTTACCGCGACAACGGCAACGGGGTCTGGGACGGCCAGAGCGAAGTAAGACTGCTGACGGGGAACTTCGCCAGCGGGGTGGTGTCGTTTAATCTGGCGGCCGCTCCGGAAACAATAGTGCAGAACGGGACCTATCTCTATTACCTGGTGGCGGATATCTCAGGCACGGCCACCTACGGCCGGACTTTCGGAGTGGACATGCCTTCGGCCGGTTATATGCGGGTGAATGAGCCGCACACCGTGTCTTCTATCGGCCTGCCGTTTATCAGCGCCCGCGCCATGATAAAGCCAACCGTTGACGTCGTGACTATCACCGGCAGCGACTCCGCCCCCACGCTTACCCAGGGCGATTCCAACCGCGTGATGGGCCGGCTGCGCCTGAATACCGACGCTAATTCCGCCATCCTGTCCACCGTGCGCTTTGATAAGATAGGCACCACTCCGGACGCGGATATTCTGCGGATAAAACTGTACAATGACGCGAACGCGGACGGCGTCCTGGATTCCAGCGAGACTATTGTCGGCACGCTGCAATCCCTGTCCGTAGGGATGGGCGTGATGGTGGTTATTCCGCCGCAATCCATAAACAACCTCACCTATCAAAATTACCTGGTGGTGGTGGATGTATCCAGCTTTGCCGTGGTGGACAGCAGCTTCAGTCTGCGCGTGACGCCGGTCGTGACCGCGCCCGACATCGCGCAGATAATAGGCGACACTATAACCTTCAATATGGCCGGGTCGATCATAGATCTGCCCGATACCATCTATATGTCGTTTACGGATATAGCCTCAAGGAGCCTCTATGTCGGCGCGGAAAATACGCAACTGGCTAAGATCTCTTTCTGGGCCGACAGGGACGCCGCTTACCTGACCGGGATGAAGTTCAGCGTCACAGGCACAGCCGGCCCCGATGACATCCCACTGATCAGGTTCTACCGCGACACCGACGGCAGCGGATTCTTTGATCCGAAATATGACGCGCTGGTGACCACCGCCGCCGTCTCATCCGGCGAGACCTATGTTTATCTGCCGGATCTGGGCGACCTGATAATAGCCTCAACGCGTACCTATTTCGTGGTGACGGATATTTCCGAGGCGGCTACCATCGGCAACACTTTCAGCATGAGCATGTCTAACGAGAACAGTCTGTTCGTGTCCGGACTGGACCGCGCGGCGTCTTTCTCCGGAGTCGGCACGGCGCTTTCCACCATCCGCGATCCCAGGGTGCCCACGCCGCCCGAGATCTACATCTACAGGGCCGACGGCACCATGTATGCTGAGAATGACGAGGCCTTTAACGCCTACAGGACCATGCTGAGCTTCCGCTGGGCCTCCACCGCGTACGCGGGGAGTATTGAACAGGTTTACTATTATGTGGGGACCAGCCCGGCTAATGATAGCACCACATGGATAGCCGCCGGCGGGGCGCGCGATGTTTCTATACGGGGCCTTAACCTGCTTAACAACGGGTCCTATATTATTTCAATAAAGGTGAAGAACTCCGTGGGCGCTTACTATAGCGACATCGTTTCCAAGCGCCTTATAGTGGATACCGTGGTGCCGACTCTGCCGGCCGGCGCCGTTTACACCAGCGCGGAGGCCGGTGACCTGCTGCTCAACTGGGTCTCGGCCACGGTGGGCATATCGGGGATAGCGTACTACGTGGTGGAATCGCGCCTGGGCAACAGCCCGAAATGGGTGACTGTCAGCACCACCACCGAACACTTTTTGGCTATCAACGGCACCGGAGCAGCGGCGTCCGCGGCCGGCCGCGCCCCGGGTGCTTATTTCTACCGCGTCTACGCCGTGAACAACGCCGGAGTGTCCGGCGGCCCCAGCGACCAGCTGTCGGTGAACATCAACCTGGAAGCCCTGGCCGTTATTTCAAGCGCCAGCGTTTATCCTAACCCGTTCGATTCACGCAGGCAGAACGGAACCATAGCTTTCACGCTTAATAAGGACAGCGAGGTAGCCATAACAATTTACGACGCTTACGGGCGGAAAGTAAAATCTCTGGGCTTTTCCGGAATTGCCGGAGCTAACGCCGTGGCCTGGTCGGGAGACGGGCCGAACGGCAAGGTTTCCATGGGTATGTATATCTGCGTGATAAAAGCCGCGGGCGTCACCAAGATCTTAAAGATAGGCGTGAAGCACTAGTTTGAAAGTTTTAGTTGGTCCGTCTCACCGGCGGTCTACCCCAACGTTAAACTGAGGGGGGAGGCCGGTATCCAGCATCAAGAATGCCTGGACCCCGGCTTTCGCCGGGGAGACAGTACGCAGGGAATTCCGGGGACAGTCCAAATCGCCGGAAAGATGACTTGGTATTAGCTTTTAAGGCGGAGGTGTGACCCCCTAAAGCCGCGTTAGTCAGGGGGGGAAAACAGGAAAATACGCAATGTATCCTTTGTTACAGTGCCCGGTTTCTCAACAGCATGCCGTCTTTTCATTGGGAGAAATAGGGCGCTGTGCCTATTTTATCCGCAGGACATAAAAAATTCACAATTTCTTCAGGATTCATCAACAATCGTCCGGTATACTATTTGTATGGTAGGCTGGAAAGGTATCCTGAATAAGCACAGAAAGACTAGGTGTGGGTGGAGGTACAGGTAAGAGCGAAGTTCTATGAAAAGAGAGAAAATGGCTAATAAGGCGCAATGCGCGCGGACTGCCTTTTTAAAAAGGCGGTCATTGTCGTTTGCTCTTATCTTCTCAGGAGTTTGCGCCTGTGTCCCGCTTAATCTCTTTGCCCAGGCTGGGGCCCCTGGCGCTATTTTTGATTTTGGCGCCGGCGCGCGGCCGCTTGCCATGGGCGGCGCTTATTCCGCCGTGGTGAAAGAGGCTTCTTCCCTTTACTATAATCCCGCGGGTCTGAGCATGCTGAGCAGCCGCAATGTGTCGCTTATGCACGCCACGCTGTTCGAGGGTATGAGCTACGATTATATAGGTTACGCCCAGAGCTACCGCGGCTTCCCCGGCGGCTGGGGCGCGCAGGTACTCCGTTTTTCCGCCGGCGCGGCCGAGGGCCGGGACGAATACAACCTTCCCACCAGCGCCTTCACCTATACCGAAACCGCGATGGCTGTCGGCACCGGTGTGCACGGAATTTTCATGCCTTCGCTTTCTCTGGGCGCGTCAGTTAAAGTGCTTAACAGGGCTCTGGCCGCGGACAGCAACCGGCTTATAGGTTTTGACATGGGCGCGCAGTACGGCCCGCTTATGAGTGACAAGCTTTCGCTGGCCCTGGTGATGCGCAACTTCGGCAGTTTTGCGATGGGGGACACGGCGGATAAGCTGCCTTTCGGCTTTAAGGTGGGCGCGGCCTATCTTTTAAGTTCCAATATTTCTATCTGCGCGGATTTCAGCGGGAACGGAGAGATCCAGTTCGGCACGGAGTACGGCATTGGCATAGGGGCCATACGCCTGGGCTATGACCGCGATGCTTTTTCGTTCGGCGGCGGGCTGAAATTTATGAAGTCCTACCAGCTTGACTACGCGATGTTCAAACATCCCGTGCTGGGACTTTCCAACAGGATCTCGCTCAGCTACTTCTTCGGCGGAGTGGCCGCGCCGCCCAAGGTGCGGGTTTACGCCAGCGAATATATCAAGAAGGCTGAAAACGGCATAAACGCGCGGGACTACTCCTCCGCCTATACCAGCGTGGATATGTCAATAGGTATGGACCCCGCCGTACGCAATGGCGTCTGGGGCGAGAAGTTCCGCAGGCTTGACGCGGTTGTAACCGGGCTTAAACTTAAGGAACTGCCGGGCCGCCAGAAACTTCTGAAGGACAGCACGCCGCAGGCCATAGAGGCCGGCCGCTCCATTAACGAATATCTTGAAGGCAACAATGATAAGAGCTCCCTGCTGGCGCACAGCGCCATGGGTTATCAGCCGGGCAACGCTTTCTTCTCGGACTTCCTTACCGTGATGAGCGGGCTTACCCGCACCGAGGTAAAAAAGGACGAGATACTGCCGCGCAACACTCTGGCCAAGGAGAAGCTGCGCAAGGCCGAGGCTTTCTTCCGGATGGCCAACTATGACAAGGCCGCCAAGGAATGCGAGCAGGTGCTTATGATAGAAGAGGATAATGAGCTGGCCTGGACGCGTCTGGGTTCGTCTTATTACGCCTTGGGCGATCTGCAGCGGGCTAAGCAGGCCTTCCTTAAGGTGCTGGCGATAAACCCGAACAATGTCTCAGTGCGCGACTTTGTGCTGCTGCAGGGATGGACAAAATAGATATATGGAACCGGAACTTCTGCTGCTGCTGGGGATGTGCGTATTCGGCCTGGCGGCGTCGGTGTTCGTCGTTTTTAAATTCTCGGATATATTCCAGCTAAATATGGGCGCTACAAGGGAGCGCCAGTCGGAAAAGTTTATAAGACAGATCACCAGGGCGCTGGGCATTGCCGAGAAAAGGGTGTTTGACAAGGCCCGCCAGCTTGAGGCTTTATCGCGCAGGCTGGCCGCCTCCAACCTCACGCTTGAAGATCTTAACAACATGAAGTCCAAGTTCCTGTCAATGGTCGTGCACGATGTGCGCACGCCGCTGGCCGCCATCAGGGGCTACAGCGAACTTTTCGCCAAGAGCGTGGAGACTGAAAAACAGAAGCGCATGAGCGCCAACATGGTTTCGGCCGTGGACAGGCTCAACCTGCTGGTTTCCGACCTGACCGATGTGGCCATGATAGAGGCCGGCAAGCTTAAAATTGAGAGGAAGCCGTTCGCCTTCGGGAGTCTTGTCTCGGACCTTATGCCGTCCATAGAGATAAACGCCGGCAACAAAGGCGTAGTGCTTAAATACGACCGGATAAATCCCAAGGCTGTTATAAACGGCGACACCTTCAGGATTTCCCAGGTCCTGCAGAACCTGCTTAATAACGCCATAAAGTTTACGCCCAAGGGCGGGGTGGTTGAGGTGAGCACCAGGCCCGAGGGACGCAGGCTTGTGGTGAGTGTTAAAGATTCCGGCATAGGCATACATCCCAGCGAGACCAAGAGGATATTTGAAAAGTTCTACCAGGCTAAGTACCAGAAGGATGTTAATCTGCGGAAGCAGGGCTGGGGGCTGGGACTTTCTATAGCGCACGAGATAATTATGCAGCACGGAGGAGAGATAGGGGCGACCAGTCAGGGGCTGGGCAAGGGTTCTGTTTTCTGGTTCAAGCTGCCCGCCTCTTTTTCCGAAATGCGGATCGGGGGCTAAACTTAAAGCTGCGGCCTTTTATGGGCCGATGCGGCCTGCGGTGGATTGGGCGGCTTGCGGGGGACTGGAACGCAAAACCAGTGTCGGCCACACCGTGGCCGCACTTCCGGACCTCAGTCGCCGCGCTACGCAAGCGGCTCCTTCCGGTACGGTTTTGCTAACCCAGATCCCCCGCAGGCCGCGCAGATTTTTTGTTTAAGTAAGTGAGTTGCGAAAGCGGGCGTGTCACATTTTATTAACTTTTCGGTAATACTGTTTACACCGCTTAAATAAGATAATATGGCATAGGATAAGGCGGACGGCCCGAAGCGGGCTATACGACAGCGAATATTATGAAACTAGTTAAAGCATTTTCAGTTTTGTTTATCTGCGCGGCCCTGGCTCCGTCGCTTTGCCGCCCGGCGCAGATGATGTCACCTTTTGAAGAAAAGCTGCGGTATGAGCGCGCGCTTGAGCAAAAAGGCGACGAAATCCTGGTCAAAGTGCTGGGCCCAAATCAGGCCCGGGTAAGCGTGGAAGCCACCCTGAAAATAGAAGAAAATCTGGATCCGAACAGGGCGCAAGCCCCGCAGAGCCAGTTTGCCTGGCTGAACGCCGCCCAGAAGAACGAGAAGATGAAGGAGCTGCTGCCCGGCTTCACCGCGGCCGTGACTTTACCGGCGATGAACGAGGATGAAGCCAGGTCCTACAGCTACAATGTGGCCAAGCTCAGCGTTAATATCATAGCCGGGGTGGAGCTTACCCAGGACAAAATTACAAATATAAGCGATCTTGTAGAGCGCGTGCTGGGCCTGGACATGAAGCGCGGCGACACTATCGATCTGGTTAAAACGCAGTTCGCGCCGATCTGGAAGGCGATCTGGTATTCACCGGAATATATGGGCCTTTTTATACGCTACGGGATGGTGGCCCTTGTTATAATAATCTCCTTTATGATAATAGGCCTCGGCATTATGAGAATGGCCGGCGCCATGAGTGATGTTGCCAGGGCTCAGGATGTCTCAATAGGGTTCGGCGGTGAAGGCGGCGGAGGAGGGCCGGGAGGCACTCTGGCCGTGACAGGTCAGGAAGGGGAAGCGCAGGAGAAAAAAGACGAGATAAAGGAAGTTGTCGCGGAGGAGGCCGAGCGCCTGGTCTTTAATGTCAAGCGCGAGCAGATACCCCTGCTGACGGGCATGCTGCAAAAAGAGGACCCTGAAAATATTTCACTGGTGGTTTATCATCTGCCTGACGAGATACGCGGCGAACTTCTCGCGAATCTAGGTAAGGAGCTGGCCTCGCAGGTAATACTGCATCTGGCCAAGGTGCGCTTTATAGACAGGGACGTTATAACCGAGATAAAGGAAGAGCTTGAGCGCAGGCTGGACAGCGCCGTGGGCGGGATGGATAAAGCCGTGAAGATGATAGCCCCGATGCCCTACTCCGGGAAGAAGGACATGCTGAAGCAGTTCGCCATGCACGACCCGGCTTTGGCGGCTGAGATCCGCAGCGTGTTTATTTTTGACGAGGACCTGCTTTCCCTGTCTGAAAAAGACATGGGTATAGTATCAACTTCCATACAGGTTATGCAGTGGGCCGAGGTGTTCCCGGCGCTGCCGCATGAACTGCAGGAAAAGATCAAAAAACAACTTTCGGCTAAATCGCTGCAGATGATAGAGCAGACGATGAAGTATTCTGTGACCAACCCGCGCAAGCAGGACGAGGCGATGGATAAATTTATGGAAGTGATAGCCGGCCTGGTCAAGGACGGCAGGATAGCCAAGCCCGCGGCCGACTCCGGGCTTATCGCTCTGGATAAGGCCGGAGCCGCTCCTTCCGCTCCTTCCGAGCCGCCGCCGGCTCCGGGGGCGTTCGCGCCTCCGCCGGTCAAGCCCGCGGCCACGGCCGGTAAAGGCGGAGACAGCCGGGGTGTTGTATGACGCAG
This sequence comes from Elusimicrobiota bacterium, assembly GCA_037137395.1. GTDB lineage: Bacteria > Elusimicrobiota > Elusimicrobia > Elusimicrobiales > UBA9959 > YA12-FULL-51-18. Next base: position 2,715 of record JBAXKK010000040.1, on the reverse strand, counting down.
GAAAATGAAGGCGGTTCCCTTTTTTCAAAGTACAAAAAGGCGCCGAAGCCGCAGGAGTCTGCCGCTCCGGCTGAGCCGATCCCGGCCAAACAGCCTGAACCCCCTTCGCGTCAGGCCGAAGCCGGCAATATTAATAACACTCCTTCTGCCAAGCCCCTGCCCACGCCCGGATCAGGCTCGCATGATCTGACCGAAAGGCTTGAAAGGGCTGAAAGCGTTATAGCCGGACTCAGAAAGGACCTGGCCGCGCAGAGGGAAGTTACGGCGGCCTACCTGGAACAATCCGCTTCAAAAAGCGCGCTGAAGACGGCCGATCTGAAAATTTCCGATTTGATGTCAGCTGTTGAAAGTGTAAAGCGGTCTATTGTCTCCGAAGGCGCGATGGCGCTCAGGCTTGAGCGTTCCGAGAGCGCGGTTGCGGAGCTTAAGATGCTTGTGCGTGCGCAGCAGGCGCAGTTTGAGAGGAGCGTCGCGGGCATGGCGCATAAAGAGGCGCTGGACGCGGTAAAGCTGGGCCTTTCGGAAGCGTTGACGGCGTTCGAGGGGATGAAAAAAAATATTTCAGAATACTCCGGCGAGTTTTTCCGGATTGAAAGCGAATGCCATAAATCTCTGGGTGAAATGCAGGGACATGCAAGAAATATAGAACAGAAATTCGCGGGCGAGGGCTTTGACGAGTATCTTAAGGAATCCGTTTCCCGGCTGAGCGCCAAGCTGTCGGAAGTGGAGAAGGGTATGCACGCGGCAATAGCTGACATGTCCGGCAGGCTTACCACCAGTGAGGTTCTCTCTAAAAAAATATTAATGGAAGCCGAGGACAGGGTTAAGAAAGGCGTGGAGCCCGAAATGAAGGCGCTTGAGGGCGAGACAAAATGGCTGCGCGATAATGTGGTCTGGCTGATGGACGAATACCGGATAGTGATGGAGCGCAAGATCAGGGCGCTTGAGGGCAAGTACTCGGCCTTCGAGGCGATCTCCAAGCGCATGGACACCATCAGCGAGACGCTGGATAAAAATCCCAAATAAATATTTACTTCTTATGGTCGGGGTCCTGCCAGGCATGGGGCCCATCGGGCCTGCGGGGCCCGGCGACTGACCTATGGGCGTGCCGCAACAGGGCCTATGGCTAACAGGCGGCCTTCGCACCGGTTCCCCTCGGCCCGATCCGACCCATGTCTGTCACCCCTTCGTACTTAAGATCTTTAACTTGTCAGGTCGGGGTCCTGCCAGCCATGGGGCCCATCGGGCCTGCGGCCGGCCCGGCGACTTCGCGCCGGTTCCTCCTCGGCCCGATTCGACCCATGCCTGTCACCCCTCCGCCTTTACCCCGTCGTACTTAAGATCTTTAATCTGAAAGTTGCAACTGCAACTTTCATCTAAGTTCTCCAAATCTTCCGCTAATGTAAATATAAAATCAATACAGATATGGTTTTGGAGTGGGTGACGGGGGATCTGGATTAGCGAAACCGTACCGGAAGGAGCCGCTTGCGTAGCGCGGCGACTGAGGTCCGGAAGGGCGGGCACGGTGTGCACGACCCTGTTTTCGCGTTCCAGGCCCCCGGCAGGACCCGCGAACCACTGGGAATGCATGCTTTAGCGGAGGATTCGGGGCGCAAGAAATTTTGTTGCAAAAAATTGTTGACAGGGGGTTTGTGTTTGTGGTATTCTAAACATGTTGCCGGAGCACAGTGGTGCGGATTAAACCGGCGGCTTCAAGCTCTTTCAAAAGTCAAAACATCATCGCGATAAAACCGAAAAATTTTGAAACGCAACGTTTCGAAAATCGATTTCTCCGACGAGAAAAATAACAGTTGACAAGTTTCCGAAAAGTTTGATACTATATTCTTAATGCCGCGAATAAAACTCGCGGCCAGCCAAATGACCCGTACCTGTTGTGCAAGCTAAGAAAACAGGAAAGGGTTTGTTCTCTCCAAATAATTATGTATGAATGGGCACCCTGAATAAAACAGAGGTGGCTAGTGATCAGCGACCGGTTTACCGGTTACTGAAAACGGGTTACTGATGTTTTGGATGATTAATCATTAAAAATCCAATTGGGTGTGATAACTTTGCAAGTAAGTAATTAACACGCAAACGATAAGAAGAGCTAATTAGAACGCTCCGTAAATGCTAATAGTTAATAGCGATGTTCGCTATGAGCTGTTACGGATTTTAATGGAGAGTTTGATCCTGGCTCAGAGTTAACGCTGGCGGCGTGCCTAACACATGCAAGTCGAACGAGATTCCCAGGTTCGTATCGGGAGTCTAGTGGCAGACGGGTGAGTAACACGTAAACAACCTGCCCTCAAAAGGGGGATAACCTGACGAAAGTCGGACTAATACCCCATATAATGACCTTATCTCATGATGAGGTTCTGAAAGGCCCGCAAGGGTCGATTGAGGAGGGGTTTGCGGCCTATCAGCTAGTTGGCGGTGTAATGGACCACCAAGGCAATGACGGGTAGCCGATCTAAAAGGATGACCGGCCACAAGGGCACTGAGACACGGGCCCTACTCCTACGGGAGGCAGCAGTGGGGAATTTTGGACAATGGACGAAAGTCTGATCCAGCGACGCCGCGTGGAGGATGAAGGTTTTCGGATTGTAAACTCCTTTTACAGGGGACGAACACCCGCAAGGGTTTGACAGTACTCTGTGAATAAGCCACGGCTAACTACGTGCCAGCAGCCGCGGTAATACGTAGGTGGCGAGCGTT
>JBAXKK010000039.1:0-22295 GCA_037137395.1 Elusimicrobiota bacterium | reverse complement strand
ATACGTTTCTAACGGCTACGCCTCGGAGGAAGTTCTGGATTACGTAAGGCCGCATGTTGATATCTATAAAGTGGACCTGAAGACTTTTAGCGCCGATAACTACCTAAAGGTGGCGGGAGGGGAACTTACTAATGTGCTGAAGGCCATTGAGATGATACATGCCAGAGGATTCTGGCTGGAAATAGTCACGCTGCTTATCCCCGGTTTTAACGACGGAGAAAAGGAGCTTGAATCATTGGCCGCTTTTATCGCCGGAGTTTCAAAAGATATTCCCTGGCATATCACGGCTTTTTATCCCACCTATAAAATGACCGACCGGGAGGCCACGCCTCCGGGAACTCTGCTGAAAGCCAGGGAGATAGGGCTGAGGAAAGGCCTGAAATATATATACACCGGCAATATCCCCGGCCAGGGATTTGAGGATACTCTCTGCCCGTCCTGCGGCAAAGGGCTGGTAACGCGCCGCGGCTTCAAGATCCTGAACAACTCGGTAAAAGTCACAAAAAAGGGTAAGGGTCTCTGCGGTAATTGTTCGGCCGCCATACCCGGCCTCTGGAAGTGAGAAAATGCCTGGGCCTAGTGGTTTATTTGGTATAGAAGTCGCGGGATGCCCAGTCGGGGGCCACCCCTCCGTAAAACTTACGCATTTTATGGTCGCTCGGCTTTGTTTTAGTAAAAGCGCGGTGTCAGTCTATCCTGAAAATATTAAATTTGGAATTGCGGAAGGGATTGTCGGATTCTTTCTGAAGCAGACCCATCATTGCACCCAGCAGGTAGGAAACGATCAGGGGTAAGACGGCGAACATATAGGAGCTAAAAGCGGAGTGTGCCGACAGCCTGAGGAAAAAAGCGGAAGATATCGCGGCGGAGAAAAAAATTATGCCTGAAAGACCTAAACCTCCCCTGAGATTGTGGGAAAGCAGGCTTGCGAGAAAATACTGAAGAACAGTGCTGGTTGCCGTCAGGAAGGCGAAACCCGCGGAGTCGCACGCGGCAGCCTTTAACAGGCGCGCGCTTACGGTATGAGAAAGCAGGTAGATCAGCGCGCCGGAAAAAACTAACTGCACGGTGATAAAAAGAACCGAGACTCCAGCGTAAACCGCCAGGGCGTAAAATAAATCAACGCTGCTTTTTTTCATAAAAGCCGATATCCTGCAGGAATTGCGGGTTATTCTGCCAGTCCGGGGTTACCTTGACCTGTAATTCGAGCTTCACGGGCCGGCAGAGAAATTTCTCCAACGCGGTCTGGGCTTTCTCCCTCAGAATGCGTATCTGCCTGCCGCCTTTGCCGATGATGATAGGCTTTTGCGTGGGCCGTGCCACATGTATCGCCGCCAGAATATAGTCCGGCATATCTTCTGTCTCCCTGAACACTTCAATTTCCACCGCTGAGGCGTAGGGGATCTCCTCCGAAAAAAGATTAAAGATCTGCTCGCGTATAACCTCCGCCGCGAAGAATCGCTCCCAGCGGTCGGTTATCTGGTCCTCCGGATAATATGCAGGATGTTCCGGCATCGCTGAGAGAATATCTTCCCTGAGCTCCTTAACTCCGGCCCCGCCAAGCGCTGACAGAAAAAAAGTTTTTTTTACGGGGAGCGACGCGGAAAAGAATTCCGCGGTCCTGGCAGCTTCCGCCGAGCCCTTTCCGGCCAGGTCCATTTTATTCACTACCAGATACAAGGGGGCTGAGATAAATTTGAATTTCTCAAAGAATTCCAGCTTGTCGGCCGGCGGGACGCGTGGCTCTACCAGCAGGAGCGCAAGGTCGCTTTCTTCAGCCGCCGCGCGTTTTATGGCGCCTGACATGCTTTTCTCAAAAAGGTTGCGGGGGGTCAGCATTCCAGGCGTATCCACGAACACCGTCTGATGTCCGGCGGTGTTCAGGATACCCATAATGTTGTTGCGGGTGGTCTGGGGTTTGGGCGAAACAATCGAAAGCCTGGCCCCGAGCAGGGCGTTAAGGAGCGTGGATTTGCCGACATTGGGCAGGCCCGTTATAGCTACAAATCCCGCCCGAAAAGAAGATGGTTCCCGGGTCACTTCGCCGCCTTTATATTCAGGGCGGAGTAAAGGCGATGGCCGACGGTTCCCCGTTTAGTGTTATCGATTTTTGGTGTCAATTTTCCCTCTGCGATATAGCTCCGCCTGTCCGCGACGCCGTCTTCGCTGAAGCCATATTCTCTTTTTATTTAAAACAAAGAGGATTGGTCCAGAGAGGCAGTTGAGTGACCTTCTCAAGCTTGCGGACCTTCAGGTCCCCGGTGAGTTCCTGGATGAAAACTTCCAGGCTAAAAACCTTGGTGCCGGCCATCAGATGGCCGCCGCAAGCTTTGCCTTCCATATCGGAAAACATGATATGCGCGTGAACCATGGGTTTATCGTCAAAGAGGCTGACATTGCCGGAGAGCGATAATATTTCCATCTCTTTTTCGATGTTGATCTTTATATACTTTTTGGCTTTCTGGTCATATACGCCGAAGGTGGCGCGCTCCACGGCCCCTATGGCGCTTATGAGACCGCAGCGGACCTGATGGTGATGGCAGAAATACTGAACCGCCTGCAGAAGGTCCTCACCTTTGCTGAGACTAAACATAAAGGCGCGGCCTGTGAGATAGGGCTTTTCCTGAACCTGGATCATCATGATGTTACCTCCGTTATTTTTTCGAACCCGCTATAAAAGCGGCGTAGTTTTCAATAGCAGTGAACTGCGCGACGGCGTCCAACCCTGCTTCCTTAAGCACTTCGGCGACCTTACCGCTGCCGAGATAGCGATCTTTTTTAAAAGAGTGAAGTGTGCGGTCTATGCCATCACCGGACCTGACCCAATAATACATGGTCGGCAGCGTGAAGTCGGTTATCCCCATGGCTTCCATGGCTGACTTTTCGGGGAATATTGCTTCCTTCTCTTCCGCATCCAGAAGTTCAAAAAGTTCTTTAGATGTAACATAAACCGCGTTCATGTTGATGCCGGCTTCTTTTATTTTCGGCAGCACTTCGTGTACGAATACTGACGCCACCCCGCTACCCTGGATAACTACGGTGCCGCGATGGGGCTTTTTGGGATTGGACCTCAATAAATAGTAAACACCTTTGGCGGCCTCTTCGGCGGGGGGGAGGCCGAGAGCGGCGCGGTCTATAACCTTTTCAGCGGGGCGGGTGACGAACGGGGCGATTACAGAAGGGCGCCGGTTCAGCGCTGAAGCCAGAAGCGGCCATACTTCTCCTGGTTCCCAGGGTGTCAGGGTGATGAGCGCACCTTTAGGAAAATTGCCTTCCAGAAGTTGCAGCGGCTGCGGATCCGCGTGCGTCGAACCATCCTCTCCGGTCTTAATGCCGGCATGGGCGTTGATCATTATGAAGGCGCTACATGGCTTACCGTCAAGAGCTTTGCGGTTCTGCTGGCCGATGGCGTGCAGGCGGGCTGAAATGTGTTCCAGGGGAGCGATAAAGGCCGCGTATGACGAGGTAACGCCTATGTGCCGTCCAAAACTGGAGATGCCGGAGGCTATGGCCCCCATGGCATCCTCGCATATACCGCCGGCCGAGATGGTCCGGGACCCGGGATTGGAGACTGAATTAAAGAATCCTTCGCCAAACCCTTTGCCAACCAGATTAACGCTGGTGGAGCTGTAAAGGTCGGCCGCCGAAACCAGAATGGCTCCTCCGGTGAGAAGGTTTATGTGATTAAGAGCTCTTGCAAGTGTCTCCCGCAGAGTTATCTCATTACCGGGTTTAAACTCCAGCGCTTCCGGCGGCCGGGAGCATTTTAACATGTAGGCTTTTTCCGGATCGGGCGCGTCGGCTCTGGGCGTTCTGGCCTGTGCTTCAAGACGCGCTTTTGACTCGTTGATTTTATCCAGGGCGAATTTGGACAGCGCCGGATTGGCTTCAATGGTTTTTCTGATGACCATCAGCGTGTCATAGAAACATTCCTCCACGGATTCGGGCGTGGGGGAACTCGCGCAATAGCGCGGCATGGTGACACTGAATTTGTTTTCGAATTCGCTCAGCGTTCCGTAATAGCCCGCGGAAGAGAATTTGTGGCCGGCGCCGTGTGCGGAGCTGCCCTCTATGCCGTATTTCCAGCCTTTGACCGTGCGGTATACCACGGCTGTAGGCTGCCTGTTCTCGCTTTGGTTGGCGGCGAACTTCTGGGCAGTAAGGATCTGAAAGAAATCGTGGCCGTTGGAGACATGGACGACATTCCAGTCGTTAAGGTATGCCAGTTCTCCGGGCGTCCATTGCACATAATCGCCAGGCTTAGAATTCTCAAGGCACACATTATCGGAGTCTACGGATGATTGATTCCAGTCGATATGCATTATCGCGTTGGAAAGCTGGGCTGCGGCAGCCGAGGCCATTGCTTCAGCCACGCGACCGGGTGTCATTCCGCCTTCGCCCTCTATCATGTGGACCCTGGGCGGCCTGTCCGGATAAGTATCCATCGCGCCCAGCGCCAGACCCACGCCGGCACCGACACCGACTCCGGATGCGCCGGTGGCGGTCTTAACGAAAGGCGTGCGGGGGGTGGGGTGTCCATCAAGCGCTTTGGAATTAAACTTCTTAAAAAGCGGCGTAGAATTAACGGGATTGCGCCGAAAGCCCAGAAGGTCCTCCAGCCGAAGCTGGAATTTTTCCTCGGGCATGTTTTTTGCGCCGGAAGCCAATACGAGCTCGTTTCGCAGCGCCCAGAGGGCGTAAAGTCCCATGGCTTTGTGCCCGGCCGCGTAGGTTATGATGTCGCTGTTTTCGCGCTGGGGATCAAAAAAATCGTAATCCATGGACGAGAACAGCAGCCCCTGGGCTATTCTGCCGGAGGAAATGCTTCCGCCGGGATGGCCCGAGGCGCTGGCGAAGTTATAAAGGATGGCCGTAATCGTCCGGTATATGAGGTCTATGTCCTCAAGGGCTTTTATTTCATCGTCCTGAATTCTATATTGCGCGCTGGTTATGATGTCTGAGACATCGTAATAGGCGGCGCGGCGCTGGGTCAAAGTAAATTTTGATGGCTTTACGCCGTTGAAAATTATTTTGTCTTCCGTCATTAAAAATCTCTCCGGCCGATAAATCGCCCTATCATATGATTTTAGCAAATTATTGCCTGTACAGAGGACCGGAAGATTAAAAAACTACTGGCTTGCAGAAAATAATCTCTTTTTAAACGCCTGTGATTGACCGGCGTCTTGTGGCTTTTTGAAAGGCAAAATATTATAATAGTTTTAGTAATCCCAACCGCCAGCAACTGAGGTGAACAATATGACGACCGCAACAAAGCCCGTGTCCTATAAAGAATTAGGTTTCGTGAATACCAAAGAAATGTTCGCAAAAGCGAACAAGGACGGCTACGCCGTGCCCGCCTACAATTTCAACAACATGGAGCAACTTCAGGCTATTCTGACCGCCTGCGTGAAAAGTCGCTCCCCGGTAATATTGCAGATTTCGAAGGGCGCGCGCGAATACGCCAACCCCACCCTGCTGCGCTGGATGGCTCGCGGCGCCATGGAAATGATCAAAGAGATGCCGGGGGGCTCCGTGCCTACGGCGCTGCACCTGGATCACGGCGATTCTTTTGAGCTCTGCAAATCCTGCATAGAGAACGGATTTTCTTCCGTCATGTACGACGGCTCCAGCCTGCCTTACGAGGAGAACGTAAAGATCACCCGCCAGGTGGTAGAGTTCGCTCATCAATTCGACGTCACTGTTGAAGGAGAGCTGGGGGTCCTTGCCGGCATCGAAGACGAGGTGTCTTCCGAGCACACTCATTACACCGAACCCGCGCAGGTGGAAGATTTCGTGAAGCGCACCGGAGTCGACTCACTCGCTATCTCGATCGGCACCAGCCACGGCGCCTTCAAGTTCAAGGTTAAACCCGGAGAATCCGCGCCGCCGCTCCGCTTTGATATCCTTGAGGAAGTGGAGAAACGCATCCCCGGTTTCCCCATAGTCCTGCACGGCGCATCTTCCGTTCTCGATGTTTATATCGACATGATAAATAAGTACGGCGGCAAGATGGAGGGCGCCGTGGGCGTGTCCGCGGATCAGCTGCGCAAGGCCGCCAAGTCCGCGGTCTGCAAGATAAACATAGATTCCGACGGCCGACTCGTTATGACCGCTATCATCCGAAAAGTGTTCGCGGAAAAGCCGGGTGAGTTTGATCCGCGCAAATACCTGGGCCCGGCCCGTGAAGAGCTGATAAAGATGTACATTGATAAGAACAGGACCGTGGTCGGCTCAGCCGACAGGGTTTAGGAAAGGTAGCGGGTTGCTCCAGGTCGGGGTCCTGCCAGCCATGGGGCCCATCGGGCCTGCGACCGGCCCGGCGCCTTCGCGCCGGTTCCTTCTCGGCCCGATCCAACCCATGTCTGTCACCCCTTAGACCCAGCCGTAGTTAAGGTGAAACCAATCAGACAGTGCGGTGACGGGAGATTTGGGCTATCAAAGGACTTGCTCCACGGCACCCTCATTTAATGAACGGCAAAAATATAATTATTATAGGCGCAGGGGCCTCTGGCCTGGCCGCCGCCTGCGCGGCGGCGGAAGCTGGGGCCCGCGTTACAGTGCTGGAAAAAAATCATGTTCCCGGCCGCAAAATCCTTTCGACCGGAGCGGGCAAATGCAACCTTACCAATAGCTTGGTGACTTCCGGGCGCTACCACGGCGGAACCCCAGATTTCATTGGTAAGACCCTGAAAGCCCTCCCTCCTGACAATATACTCGCGTTTTTTGAAAGCCTGGGCCTTTTAACCGTGCAGGAATCCGACGGGCGCGTTTTTCCGCGTTCCATGAAGGCGTCCGACGTGGTTAACGCGCTTGTGAATTTTATTTGCTGGAAAAACTCGGGAATCAAATTATTGACAGAGGTCGTGGGCGTAAAAAAAACACAGATTGGCTTTGAAGTATTAACCCGCCGCGTGCCGCCCAAGTGGGAGAAGAAGGCGACGCCCGGTCCCCAGACAACCTTAAAGTGTGACGCCGTCATACTGGCCGCCGGCGGCCCGGCCTATCCGCAGATAGGCGGCTCGGACTCAGGTTATGATCTGGCTCGGTCTCTGGGGCACGCCGTCACGGAGCCGGAGCCCGTCATTGTGCCTCTAAAAATAAAAGAAAGTTTTGTAACGCAGGTTGAGGGCATCAGGGTTCAGGCCGCGCTTGAGTTGCTGGCAGGCGGCAAAGTTATTGCGCGAAGCCGGGGAGAGGTCCTGTTTACGAGGTACGGTCTTTCAGGTCCCGCGGTGCTTGATTTAAGCCGCGCCGCCGTGTTCGCGCTTAAGACCGGCCCGATAAAATGCCGCCTGGATCTTTTTCCGGAATACACCGCCCCGGACTTTTCCGCGTTCATGCTCGCCAGGCGCGAGGAAATGGCTGATCGCTTCTGGCGGATGTTCCTGTGCGGCCTGGCAGACGAGCGCCTGACGCTGCTTTTATCCGACCTGGCGAAGGTCGGCTCCGATAAGCTTGTCAGCGCGGTTCCCGTGAAAGCGTTCGACGGGTTTGTGCGGCTCCTTAAAGGACTCGAGCTGGAGATCACGGGATCGCTGGGCTTTGAGGACGCCATGGTCGCGGCGGGCGGGGTTGATACATCGGAGGTTTCGCCTGAAACTTTTGAGTCGCGGAAAGTTAAAGATCTGTTCATTACGGGGGAATTGCTTGATATCGACGCAGATTCCGGCGGTTACAACCTCCACTTCGCCTGGACTTCCGGCCTCCTGGCCGGGCGCGCCGCTTCTGCGCAATAACGATCTCTACCTTGCAGGGCTAAATGGCCAACCATTCTAAATTGCTATGCATCGAGATTGTTGACCTGTGTCAAAGACTTGCCGGCCGGAGAATGTTAAAATATAAGAGGCATTATTCAGGAGGACGCAACACGATGAAGTCAGTGATAAGCCTGCTGGTTGTTCTGGTCTGCGCTCCGGCGCTTAGCGCTTCCGATTTTGAAAATATACGGCGGACGGCCGCGTTTGAACTTTCCGGCATTACCGCGGAATCTGCCTCCATAGCTCCCGGCCCGACGGCTCCGGAGAGATCCGGTTTTGTATTCAGGGGCTCTTTTTGCTGGCAGAGAGGAAAAGATTTTAACGCTGAACGGATGGGGATGCCTTTTTCATTCTGTATAGATTCCATGGAGATTTCCGGTAATATTTTTGAAAAGCCGCGCCTCAGCGTTTCCGGCACCGGTTTAAGCGGGGCGTTTGACCTGAAGATCGGACCTCCGTCAGACGGTCTCTACAAAGCCACAACCGTAATCTTCAAGAACGGCAAAGGTTCCGCCTGTTCGGCCGGAGAGGACGCCTATATTGAATTCAACGTCCTGACCGACTCACGGGGCAAGATAGTGGCCGAGCCTTTTCTGAAAGCTTTCTACGGCCGCACGCCAGACATGTGCAACTCTCAGTGGCAATACAGCGAAATAAAATATACGTTCACCGCCAGATAACGGCGCAAATAACGCAAAATCCCGCGGCCTTTTAACGGCCGGTGGGATTTTTGCATTGAGAGGATTGGATACTATTTGGAGAACAGGTGTATAGATAGCCAGTAAACCAAGGCTGAGATCAAGGCTGAACCGGGGATGGTCAGGACCCAGGCCCAGACGATCTGGCCGGCCACTCCCCATTTTACCGCGCTGAAGCGCTTCATGGTGCCCACGCCCATGATCGCGCCGGTTATGGTGTGAGTGGTACTTACAGGCACACCCATAGAGGACGCCAGATAGAGTGTCGCGGCGGCGCCTGATTCCGCGCAAAAACCATCTACAGGTTTTAATTTGGAAATCTTGTGGCCCATAGTCTTTACTATGCGCCAGCCGCCCGACATTGTACCCAGGCCCATAGCTGTGTAGCAAGCTATGGCTACCCAGCCCGGGACTTCAAATTTTCCGCCCAGGTAGCCGGCGCTGTATAGCAGACCGGTTATAACGCCCATGGTTTTTTGCGCGTCATTCCCGCCATGACCAAGACTGTAAGCAGCCGCTGATAGTAATTGCCCTTTGCGAAAAAGATGGTCCACTTTGCTTGGAACGGACCTGCTGAAGAGACGGTACACAATCACCCCGAAGATTAACCCCAGCGCCATGCCGAGCACGGGCGAAATCACGATAAACAGCAGAACCTTTATTATGCCGCTCATCACCAGAACGCCGGTGCCCGCCTTCACCACGGCCGCGCCGGCTAAACCGCCCATAAGGGCGTGAGAGGAGCTGGAGGGGAGTCCGTAATACCAGGTAAGTATATTCCAGGCGCAAGCTCCGATCAGCGTGCCGAAGATGACATGGGAGTCTATCACGCTGATGTCGACTATCCCTTTCCCCATTGTCTTTGCCACTTCATGATTGAAGATAAAAAAAGCCACAACGTTGAAGAAAGCCGCCCATATGACAGCCTGGCGCGGCGATAGCACACGGGTAGAGACGATGGTGGCGATGGAGTTCGCGGCGTCATGAAAACCGTTTAGATAGTCAAAGACCAGAGCCAGGGCGATCAAACCGCTTACCACCAATAGAGTGTTATCCATTTTTCACCAGTATGGATTCAATAACTTTCGCGACATGCTCGCAGATATCCAGCGTCCCCTCGGCAACCTCGTAAATTTCTTTCCATTTAATTACCATGATGGGGTCTTTTTCGGTTTCAAAAAGATGGCCTATCGCTTTTTCGCGTATCTGGTCACCGAGATTTTCCAGCCGGTTGACCTCTATGCAGTGGTCCAGGACGCGGCGGGAGCGCTTGGTATCATGCATATGCTTTACGGCGTTGCATAGCGCGTGCGCGGATTGATCTATGGTGTCGGCAAACTGCACCATGTATTCGTCGTTGGCGTCAAGCTTGTAAAGTTTTATACGGTTGGACATGGAATTTATCATGTCCACGATGTCGTCAAGGGTGTTGGTCAGGGAATAGATGTCTTCGCGGTCGATGGGGGTTATGAAAGTGCGGTTCAGCATATCCACTATCTCATGGGACAGCGTATCGCCTTCATGCTCTAAATCTTTTATCTTTTTAACTGTTTCCTCATCAAAGAGGCCCTTTTTCACGGAGGCCTTAAAGCAGTCGGCGGTCTTCACTATGTTATCAGCCTGCAGGCTGAGAAAATCGAAGAATTTTAGTTCCTTTGGGACAAAGTTGAAGGCCATGTTCGCGCTCCTTTTGAATATTCCCGGGATTTAGAATATAATTAGATTATAGATTTTTAAAGGCAATTGGTCAAAATTAGGATTAGGGTGTAGGGAATAGGGTTTAAATAAGGAGATGATTATGAATTTTAAAGAGATTCTTTACAAAAGACTTGAAAAATACGCCAGGGTGGACACAAAAAGCGACCCCGATTCCAAAACTTACCCATCCTCAAAAGGTCAGTTGAACCTCGCTAAAATACTTGCGCAAGAGCTGAAGCGCGTGGGCGTTAAAAATGTCTGCATGGATAAGTACGGCTATGTCACCGGGGAGATACCGGCCACGACGAAGGGGAACAGGCCCGCTATCGGATTTCTGGCGCATATGGACACCTCGCCCGACGCGAGCGGCAAAAATGTGAAGCCGCAAATTCATAGAAATTACCGGGGCGGAAAGATTGTTATAAATAAAAAAATGGGTGTCATTCTAACTCCCGGCAATTGCCCTGAACTGCTCAGATGTAAGGGCGAAGACATCGTGACCGCGTCCGGCGATACGCTTCTGGGCGCTGATAACAAGGCCGGTCTCGCCATAATCATGACCGCGGCCGAATACCTCATAAAACACCCGGAGATACAACACGGAAAGATAAAGATAGGATTCACGCCGGACGAAGAAGTGGGTCAGGGTGTGAAATATTTCAATGTAAAGAAGTTCGGCGCGGACGTCGCTTACACTTTTGATGGCGATGTGGCGGGGGCGATAGAAGAGGAAACGTTTAACGCGGACGGCGTCAGGATCGTTATAAAAGGAAAGAGCGTCCACCCCGGAACGGCCAAGAACGCTCTGGCGAACGCTCTGCGGATAGCAGCCGACATCGTCTCGTCCTGGCCGGAGAACCGCCTCCCTGAGACTACGGCGAACCGGGAAGGTTTTATAATGTTTACCGACCTTAAAGCTGAGATAGAATCGGCTGAGCTTTCCGGTATAGTTCGCGAACACGACCTGGGGAAATTAAAGACTATGGAGAAACACCTTGCGGCCATAATCGCGGAGAAGAAGCTGAAATATCCGCTGGCGGAGATAAAAATTGAATTTAAGACACAATACCGGAACATGGGTCCGGTTATTGGCAAGCAGCCTGAAATAATGGAAAAACTTATCGCGGCGGTCAGCAAAGCCGGAATTAAGCCGCGCATAAAGCCGGTTCGCGGGGGAACCGACGGCGCGCGATTGTCGTTTATGGGCCTGCCGACACCGAACGTTTTCACCGGGGGCTTTAATTACCACGGCCGATACGAGTGGGTCTCGCTAGACGGCATGAACAAATCCGCGGAGGTCCTGATAAACCTGGTCGGGGAATGGGCCAAACCATAGTTGTGCAGGGTTTGGTTTATCAAGGCTCCAAACCCACAAGGCCAATAGGCAGCAATCTGTTGACAAGGTGGAACACTTGTGGTACACTATTTATGGAGGAAAACTATGCCTACTAAGAATCCCAGAGTTAATATTGTGCTGGACCCGCTGCTTTACGCCGCCCTGGGGCGCATGGCCGAGCGCGACGGCGTTTCGATGTCGCTGGAGGCCCGCGACATTATAAAAGAGGCTTTAGAGGCCAGGGAAGATATCTATTGGGACATTGTCGCTGCGGACAGAGCCAGGACCTATACCGCTAAGAAAGCAATTTCCCATAAGGATGTCTGGAAATGATGCTTTTTGAGCCCAAGTATCATCCCGAGGTCACGCGGGATATCGTCGGCTTTCCGCAAAACATAAAAAATCGCATCCGCAAGGCCATAGAAGAGCGCCTTATCCTCGACCCCCTTAAATTCGGAGAACCGCTACGCCGCAGTCTGTCGGGTTTGCGCAAACTACGCATAGGTGACTACCGCGTCATATATAAAATCCAAGGGCCTGCCGTATTGATCCTGAAAATCGGCCACCGCAAAGAAGTATACAGAAAATTCAGACGCACCTGATTAGCCAAAAAACACACTGCATATAAAAGGTTCCGCATAGCGGAGCCTTTATTTTAGTGGGCGCTGGAAGGTTTAACAACAGCCGGGAGGAAGTTTAATGCTATTTTCAGGTAGGCTGTAAGTTTCGGGCCGTAGGTTTCGCGCTGACCGTAAAATGCGTCGGTGTGGCCGGACGTCACTGGCCAGAATTCCTTAGGTTCTTTCGCGGCCTTAAAAAGTTTTCTGCTTTGCCTGAACGGAACTATCGGGTCTAGTTTTGAATGGATGAAGAGCTTCGGGCAGTTAATTTTAGAGATATAGTCCGAGGGTGAATATTTACCCGTGACCCCCACCCAGGGGATCCATGAGAAAGGCCAACTCCACCAACTGCGCCTCAGTGCGGCAGAGGCGACGCTTTTGTAAGAATAAAAAGTTCCTTCCAAAATCATCGCTGCAGGTTTAAACCCCGACTCAGCCACAGCCGCCACGGCTATAGCTCCGCCCAGGCTCTGCCCGAACACTATCATCCTGCCTGGTTCAGCTCCCGGCAGTTTGGCCGCCTGCTCCAGGGCCGCTATGCCGTCCTGGACAAGTCCGCCCAGTTCAGGCCTCCCGCCAGACGCCCCGTAGCCCCTATAGTCGAAAACAAAAACATTAAACCCTTCACGGGCCAGCCAGGCGGAGTACGGAAAATGCGCCGTCATATTCTGCGCGTTACCATGAAAATGTATTATTGTCGCAAGCGGCGGACCCGCCGGAGGAAAAAACATCCCCGTAAGTTCCGTCCCGTCGCCGGATTTGAATTTTATGACTTCATACTTTATCCCGTCCGCTGCCGGATCGGAAAAGATATTTTTTGAAGGCTGAAAGAACAAATGCGTGCAACCAACCATCGTTATTGTCAATATTGATATAAGAACTATATTGAATTTCATATGTTAAGTGGCGAGTGAATAGTGATTAGTGGCGGGGCAGAGCAAAGACGTTGTAATACCATCAACCAATAATTTGTTTTGCGCTACACTTCGCACTCGCCACTAACCACTGTTGCTATGGCGCGAACAGGTACTGGTGAAAATACACGCCGCACTCCTGAACTTTACCGCGCCAGGCGTATTCCAGTCGCGCGGAACTATTCTTAGCCAGGTTTAAAGAAACCGCTGCCGACCCGGCCCAAAGCGGCCTGGTGTCGCCAAAGGCGTAACTGATATAGCGCGCCTCGATCAAGCTTCGCAGCCGGCCTGTTTCGGCCAGCACGCCCGCCTTTAAGCCGGCGCCGGCGCGCCAGTTCGCGTCAAGAGCCGGACCGAAAGCGCTGTCCGCTTCAGCCAGAACATACCAGACCTGGCGCAGCGGAAGCTGAAATTCCACCGCCAGTCCGGAACCAGCGTTCATCGCCCACACAGCCGCCCGACCGCTCTGTCGCCCGGTTTCATCAGCCTGCTCGATGCCGGCAGAAATTTCCCAGGAGGGACGCCGCACCCAGTCGTCCCAAGGATTTAAGCTCATCACTTTTGCCAGCCTGCCCTCTTTCATGTAAAGACGATTGTAGCGGGGTTCATGCCTCAGGCGGAAAGAGCCCATCTCAAGCACGGCGTCGGGCAGATAACCCGTGGGATCGTCCAAGAGGTCCTGCACGGCAAAGCGGCCGCGCACTTCATAAGCGGGGCCGTTTTTAAGCGAGACCAGTCCCGCGCCCAGGCGCAGGCTTTCATGCGCCTCTAAAATTGAAGCCGGCCGCTCCGGCCCGCCGAAAAAAGTGAACTGCTGTCCCAGGGGGGCGCGCTCCGCCAGGAGGGGGTCGGTGCGGTTATCAAGCTCTATTTTCCCGATGCGTCGCGCGTAAAAGCGCCAGCTCAGGTAATCCACCGCGGCTTCGAGCACTGCCGCTTTGCGCGAAGGGAGGGAGGCGCGCAGTTTTTCAAGCTCCGCGCTCTGGTCACCGCGCGCCAGCTCAAGCACGGAAGCCTTTTCGCCCGGGGAGAGCTGACCTCTCTTCCATTCCACTATTTTCCAAAGCGAAGGCCGCCAGCCCGGCGCTGAGGACGGGGAGGCCCGAAGCGCGGCCTTGGCAGTGTCGGACGGTATAACCCAAATATGGAAGCGCCGCGAAAGATCAAGCTCCGGCTTTACAATATCCAGCAGCGGCATCAGCTGCCAGGAGCAGTTGCGGGTGAAAAACAGATAAGGAAAAGCGGCCTTGCCGAGTTCCCAGCCGTGTCGCAGCAAGCGGTCAATTTCCTCCGAAGTCAGGCTGAGGGGGAATTCCCATAAGTCCCGGTTCTCTATATTGTGATATTCCTGTATTTTCAGATAATACGGAATGGTTGAGAACTGGCCCGGATAAGCGCCCACGAGCCCCTTGATCGCGAAAAGAAATCCGTTCTCGGCGTCAGCGGTCGCGGCGTAGTTTATGGTGTAATCCAGCAAATCCGCGCCAACAGCCCCGCGCTTGTGCAGACGGAGAAAGGTGTGGCCGTACAGCGTTGAAGGATTATTAAGGTAGCCGGCGGCAAAAAGCAGGCTTACCGATTCCGTATCAAGTCCCGCTTTCCAGTCCTCAAAGGAACTGCAAACTTTAAGAGGGGAATCTGAGTCTTTAACCGCAAGTTTGGCGCGCAGCCAGCGATAGCGCTCCGGAAAGCGGCATTCCGGACTATCGTCGTCAGGGCCCTCAAAAAAAAGTCCGTCCACGGCGGCTTCCAGTTCAAGCTTCGGACTGATATTGCCCCATTTTGAGAGGAAGAAATTATTATTAACGGAGGGACTTCGGTAGCCGCCCAGGAGGTTTTTCTCGTAATAAAGGAGCCGCAGCCAATACGGATCCGTCCAGGCTGCGGCCTTAAGGGCGGATTGCCTGAGGGTTAGGCGCTGTAATTCTTTTTCCGGGGCCAGGGCGCGGACCGAAGGTGTCAGCAGCAGGATCAGAAATAAAAAACAGGCCGGAGGTTTGAATGCTCCGGCCCATTTGTGTTTCATTACTTATATCCGCGCTTACAGGCTGGTAACAAGCCTGTTGATCTCGGTAACAGCGGTCTTCGCGTTATTGGCAGCGAAGATGGTGGTGTGGTTCTTCTGCAGGAGCTCGGTGAACTTCCCGGTGGTCTCAGGAGTAAAGCCGTAGAGCTTGGCCAGGTTGGTCACGTATTCGCCCTTGCCGGACGCTACTTCGCGGGACAGGTCCTTGTAGTTGGCTTCAATGAAACTCTCGCGGGCCATGGACAGCTTTACCAGACCCTTATTGTTGCAGCCTGAGGTGCCGAAGGTTATACCGAAGGTCTGACTGCCGAAGGTGCCGTTGGTGGTGGCCGCGAGTACCTGCGTCATGTCATTGCTCTTGAACGCCAGACTTCCGAGGCCGCAGCCTGCGCTGCCGTAGTCCGCCGCGAAAGCCGTAGCGCCGAAGGCAACGACAGCTACCGCTGATATGATTACTTTTTTCATTCTTTTATCTCCCCTTAATTCTGATTTACCTCACAAATTTTGCAACTTAACGAAGCCCGTTGTCAACGACATTCATCACACCTCTTATTTCGTCAAAACCGTTCAAGCGCGGCAGGGGGGCAACAGCTCCTAATGCAGTCCTATTTTGCATTCATGGGTCTTAGTGTATTCGTCCAGCGAAAGTTTCTCGTGTTCCTTGTAGGCCGCGGTCCTTTTGGAGAGCAGGTCAAAATTGGTCAGATGCGCGTCGAACATCGGGCCGTCCACGCAGGCGAATTTAGGCTTGCCTCCCACTTCCACGCGGCAGCAGCCGCACATGCCCGTGCCATCCAGCATGACGGGGTTTAGGCTGGCGAAACTAGGGGTCTTGTAAGGGCGCGAAGTTTCCGCCACAAATTTCATCATTATGATGGGCCCGATTGTGAAGATGGCGTCTATTTTCTCGCCCCTATCATAAAGCGTTTTCATCGCGTCCGTGACCAGGCCTTTAGTTCCGGCCGAACCATCGTCAGTGGTTACGATGACGGAATCGGAAATGCGCCTCATATCGTCCTCAAGTATCAGCAGATCTTTGGACCGGGCCCCGAGTATGGAGATGATCTTATTGCCGGCTTCTTTGAAAGCTCTGGCTATCGGATATAGCTCAGCTATGCCGACGCCGCCGCCGACCCCCAGGACAGTGCCGTATTTCTTTATCTCCACCGGCGTGCCCAACGGGCCAGTCACGTCCATAAACGATTCGCCGGCCTTCATGGCGTTAATTTCAGTTGTGGATTTGCCCAGACTCTGTATAATCAGCGTGATAGTTCCCTTTTTTGCGTCCCAATTCACCAGAGTCACCGGAATGCGCTCGCCGCCTTCTCTGGCGCGCAGGATCACAAAGTGTCCGGCCTTCGCCTTGTTGGCGATTAGGGGGGCGTAGATCACATGCGTTGAAATGGCGGTGGAGAGGTCTTCTTTTACCACTATCTTATAGAGATTGTCGGTAGAGTAAATATTTTTATTCATATCTTTCACCTTTTATCGCGTTACTTTGATCTTGCCCAGCAGGTATTGGTGCATGGCTTGGGCCGCGGCTTTTCCGTCTTTCATGGCTAAAAGCACGGTGGCGCCGCCGCGCACGACATCGCCGCCGGCATAGATGCCTTCCAGCGAGGTCTTTCCGGCCGCGTCGGCTGTGATACAATTCCACTTATTCACTGCCAGCCCCGGAGTTGTCTGCTGGATGATAGGATTGGGGCTTGACCCTATGGCCACCACCAGACTGTCAGCCTCCATGTAAAATTCGGAACCTTTCATGGGCACGGGCTTGCGGCGGCCTGACGCGTCAGGCTCACCCAGTTCCATGCGGATGCATTTAACACGCTTTAACCGGCCCTGCCCGTCTCCTTCCAGCTCCACCGGCGCGGTCAGGAAATCGAACTTTATGCCCTCTTCCATGGCGTTCTCTACTTCCTCTCCTCTGGCCGGCATTTCGGCACGGGTGCGGCGATACATCACCGTGACGCTTTCAGGCTCAAGGCGCATGGCGCAGCGGGCGGAATCCATGGCGGTATTGCCGCCTCCAACCACTATGACTTTTTTACCGATGTAATATGGCGTGTCCGCCGCGGGAAACTTATAAGCCTGCATAAGGTTGATGCGGGTGAGAAATTCGTTGGAGCTGTAAACGCCCACAAGGTCCTCTCCGGCGCAGTTCATGGGGCTGGGCAGTCCGGCTCCGGAACCGATATAAACAGCGTCAAAGTCACGCTTAAGCTCTTCCACGGTAAGCGTCTTGCCTATCAGCACATTCTTAAAAAGCTTGACTCCCATCTTACGCAGGTTCTCAACTTCAGCCTTGACCACTTCGCGCGGCAGCCGAAAAGTCGGGATGCCATAGCTTAACACGCCGCCGAATTCGTGCAGGGCTTCAAACACGGCAACCTCGTGACCTTTCTTGCGCAATTCTGCCGCTACGGCCAGCGAAGTCGGCCCCGATCCCACACAGGCCACCTTAAAACCCGTGGATGGCGCGCATTCCGGGAGAGTGGTAAGGTTATTTTTCCTGACATGGTCGGCCACGAAGCGCTCCAGCCGGCCTACCGAGACGGGACCGAACTTTTCTTTCATTACACAGGCGTCTTCACAATAGGTTTCCTGTGGGCAAACCCGGCCGCAGATAGCCGGGAAAAGACTGGTTTCGAAAATTTTGGAAGCGGCGCCCTGTATGTCTTCCCTGTAGACCAGGTCTATAAATTCGGGGATTTTAATGTTTACCGGACAAGCAATCTCACATGGCCTGGTCTTGCAGTTTAGGCAGCGGGCGGCCTCAGTTACCGCTTCTTCCAGGCTGAAACCGAGGGCCACCTCATTGTAGTTATTCTTGCGTGCCGCGGGGTCCTGGTGGGGGCCGTGATTCTGCTTAATGGACGGCGTGGGTTTTTTCGGTTTATTCTCCAGGGGCATGACTCGTTCCTCTCTTCAATAAAATAAATCGCACTATTATATATAAGTATACTAAAAATCCTTAGTACTGCTTAAATCCTGCCACAGAACTGCCACGCCGCTCAAAAATGCTATACTATCAGCATATTCCGCAGTGCACATAATTCAGGGAAACCAAAAATAACAGGAGAACAAACATAATGTCTAAGAATATGGTCGCAATGGACGGAAACACAGCCGCTGCTTACGTGGCTCACAAAACCAACGAAGTTATAGCGATTTATCCTATAACCCCTTCTTCCGTAATGGGGGAACTGTCCGATATCTGGTCCGCCAAGGGCGACAAGAACATCTGGGGAACCATCCCTTCAGTCATTGAGATGCAGTCGGAGGGAGGCGCTTCCGGGGCCGTGCACGGCGCCCTTACAGCCGGCGCTCTTACAACCACTTTCACCTGTTCTCAGGGTCTGCTGCTGATGATCCCGAACATGTTTAAAATTGCCGGCGAGCTGACCAGCACGGTATTCCATGTCAGCGCCCGCGCGCTCGCGACGCACGCCCTCTCAATATTCGGCGACCACGGCGACGTAATGGCCGTGCGCCAGACCGGCTGGGCCCTGCTGGCGTCCGCCAATCCTCAGGAAGCCATGGACTTCGCGCTGATCTCCCAGGCCGCTACGCTTAAGGCGCGCATACCGTTCATGCATTTCTTTGACGGCTTCCGCACCTCCCACGAGCTGAATATGGTAGAGGAGCTCTCTCCGGAAGTAATGCGCGGCATGATCAGCGAAAAGCTGATAGCCGAGCATAAAGCCCGCGGCCTCAACCCCGAACACCCCGTTCTGCGCGGCACCGCCCAAAACCCCGATGTGTTCTTCCAAAGCCGCGAGGCCTGTAATAAATTTTACACCGCCGTGCCCGCGATAGTGAAAGATGCTATGGCGCAATTCGGGAAACTGACCGGCCGCAATTACGGTCTGTTCGACTATGTGGGAGCCCCGGACGCGGACAAAGTGGTAATAGTGATGGCTTCCGGAGCGGATACCGTAGAAGACACCGTAAATTATCTGATAAAAAATTCCAACGCCAAAGTGGGCGTACTTAAGGTGCGCCTCTACAGGCCCTACTCCGAAGCGGACTTCATAAAAGCTCTGCCGAAAACCGTTAAAAGCATTGCCGTACTCGACCGCACCAAAGAGCCCGGCTCTATAGGCGAGCCCCTGTTCCAGGACGTGGTTACAGCCTGCGCCAACGCCTTTAAGTCCGGCGCGCTGAAAGAACTTCCCGTCATCATCGGCGGCCGCTACGGCCTCGGCTCCAAGGAATTCACCCCTGCTATGGTAAAAGCCGTAATAGAAAACCTGACCACCGCCAAACCCGTTCACGGTTTCACCGTGGGCATTAAAGACGACGTGACGAATCTAAGCCTTTCCTATGACGCTAACTGGACCACTGAGCCGGCGGATATATTCCGCGCGCTGTTCTTCGGCCTGGGTTCGGACGGCACAGTAGGCGCAAACAAGAACACCATAAAAATAATCAGCGAAGAGACCGGCCAGTACGCGCAAGGCTACTTCGTATACGATTCCAAGAAAGCCGGCTCAATGACCGTATCTCACGTGCGCTTCGGCAAAAACTATATACGAGCGCCTTACCTTGTATACAAAGCCAAGTTCATCGGTTGCCACCAGTTCAGCTTCCTGGAGAAATACGAGATGCTGGATAAGGCTGAAAACAACGCGGTATTCCTTATCAATAGCCCGTTTGAAGCCGGCGAGGTCTGGGACAAGATGCCGGTGGAAGTGCAGGACGCCATAATTAAGAAGGGCCTTAAGGTCTACGTCATCAACGCGTCCAAGATAGCCGAGGAAACCGGCATGGGCGGACGTATCAATGTGATCATGCAGACCGCCTTCTTCGGCATCTCCGGAGTGCTGCCGAAAGACGAAGCCATCGCCGCCATCAAGCAGTCCATAAAAAAGACCTACGCGAAAAAAGGCGATGAGGTGGTAAATCAGAACTTCGCGGCCGTCGACAAGACCCTTGCCGCAATACAGGAAGTAAAAGTGAGCGGCCTGACCTCAAAGATCAAGCGCGCCTGTATCGTGGAGGGCTTCCCGCCCTTCGTGCGGGACACGCTGTGCGAGATGATGGCCTTCCGGGGAGATCAGCTGCCCGTGTCAGCCATGCCCATTGACGGAACCTTTCCTACCGCCACCTCGCAGTACGAGAAGCGCAATATCGCGCTTGAATCTCCCGTCTGGGATGAAGCGCTGTGCATACAGTGCGGCATCTGCTCGCTGGTCTGTCCCCACGCCTCCATCCGCGTAAAGGCTTACGACGGAGCGGAGCTCGCGAAAGCTCCAAAAACCTTCAAGTCGGCGGAAGGCCGCGTCGCCCTCAAGGGCCTCAAGTTCACCACTCAGGTGGCCGTGGAAGACTGCACAGGCTGCGGCGCCTGCGTCTACAACTGCCCCGCCAAGGAAAAGAAAGAGGGAAAGGAAACCGGCCGCAAAGCTATCAACCTCGCCCCGCAGTTCCCGCTGCGCGAGAACGAGCGCGGAAATCTGAAGTTCTTTCTGTCCCTCAAGGATCTGGGCTCGGCTAAAGTCAACCGCAACACCGTGCAGGGCAGCCAGCTGGTGCGCCCCCTGTTTGAGTTTTCCGGCGCCTGCGGCGGCTGCGGAGAGACGCCGTATGTCAAATTGATAACGCAGCTGTTCGGCGACCATATGACCGTGGCCAACGCGACAGGCTGCTCGTCCATCTACGGCGGAAACCTGCCCACCACACCTTACTGCGTGCGTGAAGACGGGCGCGGCCCGGCGTGGTCTAATTCACTGTTTGAAGATAACGCCGAGTTTGGCCTGGGCATGCGGCTCGCGTACGACAAGATGGGGGAGGAAGCCCGCGAGACGCTCACCGTCATGAAGAGCGGCTCCTTAAAACCTCAGGTCGCTTTGGCCGAAGAAATACTTAACGCCAAACAGGAAGACTGGGTGGCGATAGAGCAGCAGCGCGGCCGCGTGGCCGACCTTAAACAAGCTCTCTCCGCAGTGGGCGGAGAGCAAGCCGCGCGCATGCTGACCCTGGTAGATTACCTCATAAAGAAATCGGTCTGGATACTGGGCGGAGACGGCTGGGCTTACGACATAGGCTACGGCGGCCTTGATCACGTGCTCGCTACCAACCGCAAAGTGCGCGTCATGGTGCTGGACACTGAAGTTTATTCAAACACCGGCGGTCAGATGTCCAAGTCCACGCCTTTGGGCGCGGTCGCACAGTTCGCGGCCGGCGGTAAGCTGCTGCCCAAAAAAGACCTCGGCATGATCTGCATGACCTACGGAAACATCTACGTGGCCCAGATAGCCATGGGCGCAAACTACCAGCAGACTGTTAAAGCTCTGGCGGAAGCCGAAGCTTTTGACGGCCCGTCTATAGTTATTGCCTACAGCCACTGCATAGCGCACGGCATAGACATGGGTTCCGGCATGAACGAACAGAAGAAGGCCGTTGCCTCGGGCCGCTGGCCTCTCTACAGGTTCAACCCGGCGCTGAAGGCGCAGGGAAAGAACCCTCTGACCATCGACAGCCCCGCGCCCACCATCCCGGTGTCGGACTTTATGATGGGCGAAAACCGCTTCAAGAGCCTGCATAAGTCCAATCCTGAAGTGGCCGCCCGCCTTATGAAGCTGGCTGAGGAAGAATACAAGTGGCGCCTCAGCGTCTATCGGCAGCTGGCGGAGATGCACTGCGAAACCCCCAAAGTTGAGGAGAAAGTAGCGGCTTAAGGGATCGGTCAGCGCATATAAACTGGCACACATAACGACAGAGGGCGGAAACCGAAAGGTCCCGCCCTCTTTCTTTTGCGTGGGCCTTTTAGCACACCTGCCCAATAAAATTTAGTCGGTCAACAATTTGGCCAGAGGCTGCCGGAGAACCGGAACGCGAAATCAGGGTGGACTTTGCCGCAGTTTGCTTGGCTATCGGACACTGCATGCGTCGAGCACACCGTGCTCGCCCTTCCGGAGCGCGCCCAGTGTCGCAGGGCTCCACCCGCTCGGCGCGCTTACGCAAGCGCCGAACGAAAGCAGTGTCCGTAGCAAACCTCTGGTAGCCCAGTCCACTCCGGTACGGTTTCGCTTATCCGGTTCCCCGTCATCCGCGCTGTCTGATTGGGGTTCGCCTTCGCGTTACAACAAACAACATAGTACCCTTAATTTAGATAAAGCATAATTAACCAATCTCTGCTCACTCCATCTTTACGGTAAGGGGTGACAGACATGGGTTGAATCGGGTCGAGGGGTGCGAAGCACAATTCAGTGAACAGGCAACCGGCGCGAAGGCCGCCTGT
>JBAXKK010000038.1:0-23134 GCA_037137395.1 Elusimicrobiota bacterium | reverse complement strand
AAGCGGGGGCGGACATCATCTCATCCGCGCCGCCGGTTACCGCCATGTCGAATTTACCCGAGCGCAGGCCCAGTACTGCGTAGTCCAGGGCCGCCAGTGAAGAGGCACAGGCCGCGTCCATGGTCATGTTGGGGCCTTTAAGGTTAAAAACATTGGCTATCCGACCGGCGGTGACATTGGACAGCTCGCCTGGCATGGTATCCTCGGTGATCTTCAGTATATTCTGGTCTATCTGCCCCTCGTATTCCTCCAGGAGCGCTTTTTGCTGGGCCGGAGTGAGGCCGGAATATGTGCTGGTCTTTTTCAGGAGGTCTTCGTTGTAGAACTTGTAGACGCGCAGGTCGGTCAACTCTTTACGCATTGCGCCCATGGCGTTGCCAATGACTACAGCGGCTTTCGCCGGGTCGAAAGCTTTTTTATCGTAGCCGGAGTCTTCGAAGGCCATGCGGACGGCTTCTATCGTGATCTGCTGCAGGCGTGAGATCTGCACGGCCGTCTGGGGCGGGATCTTGTACTTTATGGGATTAAAAGTGAAGTCTTTTATGAAGCCGCCTATCTTTGAATATGTCTTGTCAGCCGCCTTATGATCTTCAGAATAGTAGAGCCGCCAGTCCCAGCGGTCCTTGGGGACCTCGCTGATGCAGTTCTTCCCGGAAATCACATTTGCCCAAAATTGGTCTTTATCGGCGGCTTCAGGTGCTATTATGCCGATCCCGACTATGGCTATTTTCTCGTTATTCATCTCAGTTGCCTCGCTAATGGATAGTTTCTAATGAAAAGTTAAGGCCTTTTAAGGGCCAATAGGTCCGGATAAGGTGCCTATAAGTATTGGAAAAGCTTAGCTTGGTCGTTTGATGGGCATAGAGCCCTGGTGCGACACTCGCGCAAGAAATGGACCAGATAATGAATGTAGATAGGATTGCATAAGTTGATTATATTAAAAAACGGCGGACAGCACAATCTTAAAGGCTGCCGTGCTGATATTTGTATGGCCTTGCGACTTTATATTAATATATACTCTTCATTACGGAGGCTTATGAAAATTAAATTCTGGGGCGCCAGAGGAAGTGTTCCGGTTTCAGGCAGGCAATATAACATTTACGGCGGCAGCACCGCCTGCGTGGAATTGCGTTCCAAAAAGGACGACCTCATCATTATAGACGCCGGCACCGGAATTAGGGCTTTGGGTAAAGAGCTTATAAAGGCCCCCCACAATAATTTCACGATGTTCTTCACTCATTCCCACTGGGACCATGTGATAGGTTTCCCTTTTTTCGCCCCCATCTATCGTAAAGAGACGAGGATCCGCATGTTGGGCTGCTCCTTTTCCTCCGACCCCGTGCGAGAGATCGTCGCTAAGACCATGCAACCCCCGGGTTTCCCTGTTAAATTTTCTGAGATCTCCGCCAAGTTTGAATTTGCCTCGGTCTGCTCAACCGGTTGGGAGATAGGTCCGATCAACATCGCTCCCATAGAGTTAAGTCATCCCAATCAGGGCATGGGTTACAAGTTTCTGGAGGCTGGACGGACATTCGTTTTTCTGACCGATAATGAATTGGCTTTTAAACATCCCGGCGGCCGGGACTTTGACGACTATGTCGCTTTTTCACGCGGCGCAGATCTGCTAGTTCACGACGCGGATTACACCGACGCGGAATATCCTAGGCGTCGGACCTGGGGGCACTCCACTTACCAGCAGGCGGTGGATCTGGCCCTTAAAGCCGAAGTGAAAAGTTTAGGGCTTTTTCACCATAACCAGGACCGGACCGACAGGGAAATTGAGGAGACGCTGGCCGCGTGTCGCAAGCTGATCAAGGCGGCAGGCTCCAAACTGAATTGCTTCGCGGTTAAAGAGGGACAGGAAGTAAAGCTTTCTTGACCGGTACTGGTCGGATAGTTTAATCTGTAGCGGAACGCGGGCAAGTTGGCGCGTTTGCATAGTCTTGAAGACAAATCCTAAAAGCGGGTGCGTATATTATGAAATTCAATATTTACACGGTCTGGATGGATCCCAACTTTTACATAGCCGCGGCTGTTTTCGCGCTCGCGCTATTTCTGCTGGTGTTCTCGATAAGAAAATATCTGGAGATAGAGAATCAGTCCGATTTTGAAAAAACGGATGATGAAGCCGGAGAAGTCCAGGGCGAGTTGCCTCTGGCTGGCGGAGGGCCGGAGGTGTTTGATACGGCCTCAACGTCAGTCTTGGTCGGGGCGGTCGCGGAGGATCCCGAACCGGGGCCTTTCCCCGAAGCGCCTGAAGAACCGGCGGCGGTTCTCCCTCCCGCCGTAGCGGAAACGATTTCCATGTCAAGGGCCGAAGAGTTTGTTAAGGGTCTTTACGAGCACCTCGCCAGCCTGGACGGGCGTGTAAAAAATATTGAGTCCGATTTATCAAGATCCAAAGTCAACCGTGACTTCACCGCGAAGTTCCTGGAGGACATGGTCGCTGATTTTGACTCACTCGACAAAACCAAGATAAAGTCCCGCATTGAATATCTGCTGGCGGACCTTAAAAAATAGCTCCGCCCAAACTTGCGCGGTCCCATATCAGGCCTAAGTGAATAAAAAAACGCTCTTTTTCGCATTGGTGTCAGCGCTTTGCGGCGCCGGCGTCTGCGGTGCGGCCCTGTTCCCGCCGAACGCTTTTTCGGATTCGGCGCGCGGCACAACTTCAGCTTCCTTCCTTAAATCTCCGGCTTCAGCGCGTCTTGCCGCGCTGGGGTCAGGCGGCGGCGCGCTCAGGGCGCCGGACGCTTTTTTCTGCAATCCCGCCGGCGTCTCCTACATCCCGCCCGGCTCCTCAACCCTTCTGCTCGGATACGAAAGTCTGCTGGAAGGCGCCGGGCGCACCGCTTTCGCGGGGCTTAAGGGAGTCTCAACCGGCGTTCTGGGGATAGGGGCGCTTTACCGTTATGAGACCGGGCTTGAAGAATATGACTCCCGCGGCGACTCCGCCGGCGGGTTTAAAGCCTACGACGCCGCTTTGATCGGCTCCTACGGGACGCGGTTCGGCTGGGGCGACGCGGGTCTGGCTCTTAAATACATCCGTTCAAAACTTTATGACCGCTCCGCCGGGACGGCGGCTCTGGACCTGGGAGTGCTGATAAAAGACCGAGAGAACCGCGACGTGGAGTTTGCCGTTTTCGCCCGGAATTTCGGGCTGCCTATGAAGCTTGGCTCCGTATCGGCGCCGCTGCCTTTTGAACTTGGCGGGGCTTTAAGTTTGCGTTACGCCAGCCAGTTCGTGCTTTTTATAGACGGGCGCGCGCCGGCCGACCATATCCCCTACCTTATTATTTCCGGGGAATACGACTTCCGGTTCGCGGGATCATCCGCGCTGTTCCTGCGTTCCGGTTTGAATTTTAAGAATTACGACGACCTGGGAATGATGGGATCTTTTTCCGCCGGCTTCGGAGTCAAGCTCGGGGATATAGGTTTGGATTACGCTTTTGTGCCTTACGGAGATCTGGGGGTGACGCACCGGTTCACCCTGGGCTGGAGTTTTAACCCGGTTCCCGCCGCCGCGCTCGACCAGGAACTTCTCGCCTCTTCCCCCCCGGCCAAAAAAATATAACGCCGCTCCGGTGAACTTCGGGTAGTGAACCGCAGGAGAGCCTTGGGTTAGTGTTTCTGTTTTGGGGATGACGGGGCTTTTTCTTCCAGGTCCTGCTTCAGGGTTTTAAGGCGCCATCTGTTCTTTTCGGTCGGGTCCAGTGTTGCCGCCGTGGCGGCGTGCGCGGCGGCCTTTTCAGTGTCGCCCAGTTTTTCGTGGAGTTCGGAAAGCCTTTCATGGAAGGCGGAATTAGCAGGGTCGGATTTTAGCCCGCCTTCCATCTCCCGTATTTCTTCCAGCAGGCGGTTTGTAATTTCGGCCGCGCTCCGCCGGTAGGACGCCTCTTTTATTTTTTCGAAGGCCAGCAGGCAGCCCAGCATAAAGAGCTGGATGTAAAGGAACTGCTCGCGGAAGCGGAAAGAGGAAACGAAGTTTATTACGTAGGAGGAAATGAAAACGCCCGTGCCGGCCAGCAGGGCGTCGCCGGAGTAATATCCGCCAAGCCGGTAACGCTTTTCCCGCCGTTCAAGTGTGCGGACCACAGCCCAGGTAAGGAAAAGCGAGAAGGCCAGAAAGTAAATTACAGCCAGAAGCATGTTTCTACGCCCCTTTTATCGTGCGTTTTATAATTCCGAGCATTTCTTTGTGGATTTTTCCGTTAGTCGCCAGGGTTTGGACGCCGTAGTCATCTGTTTTTTTCCATGGCCGGCCGGAAAAATCGCTCACCTTCCCCCCCGCCTCTTCCACCAGCAGTCCGCCCGCGGCCACGTCCCAGGGCTTAAGGCCGAACTCCCAATACCCGTCCGTTCTGCCGGCGGCCAGCCAGGCCAGGTCCAGAGAAGCGGAACCCATTCTTCTGACATCATGTGAGATTCGCATAAATTTTGTGAAGAACGAACAGTAGAAAGCGGCTTTTTCCGCGCGGTCGTAAGGGAATCCGGTAACAAGGAGCGCGTCGGAAATTTTAGGGATGGCGGAAACTTTCAGGCGCCGGCCGTTCATAAAAGCGCCGCTCCCCCGCTTGGCCAGGAAGAGTTCTTTTCTAAAAGGGTCAAATACGCCGGAGGCCATGATCCGCCCTCCGGCCAGAAAGCCGATGGAAACTGCCGCGATCGGGAAGGAGTGAGCGTAGTTGGTAGTGCCGTCCAGGGGATCTATGATCCAGAGCGGGCCATTGCCGCTTCCGTGCATCCCCTCTTCTTCCGCCAGAAAGCCGTGGTCCGGAAAGGCTTTTTTTATGACGGCTATCACTTCTTGTTGTGACTTAAGGTCCGCCACTGTCAGCAGGTTCGCCCGGCCTTTCAGCTCATAGCTGACCCGTCCGAAATAACGCTTCATTACGGCGCCGCCGGCAAGCAGGGCTTTTTTAAGTACCTTTATTTCTTCCATAGAAATTTTCCATAGCCAGTCTGGCGGCGGCGTATTCGGCCGTGCGCTTAAGCGTTGTGAAAACCAGGCGGACTGGAGCGAACTGTCCACGCGCTCTGACGATAAAAGTTTTCCTGAAAAAAGCGTTCTGCATAAGTCCTCCGGTCAGCGCCACTCTTAGCGGCTTTCTGGCGTTATCCGTCTGTTGGCCGGGGGTTCCTGCTGCGGCGCTGCCGCGGGCGATATGCTTTTTTACCGCGCCGGCTAGCAGGTTTGAAAGATGTTCATGTGCTTGCCGGACCAGTCCTATGGCCGCGAGATCTCCGCTCTCCGCGCTGTTTACGGCTATCGCGGCGTA
Source organism: Elusimicrobiota bacterium (assembly GCA_037137395.1). GTDB lineage: Bacteria > Elusimicrobiota > Elusimicrobia > Elusimicrobiales > UBA9959 > YA12-FULL-51-18. The sequence goes on along the minus strand of JBAXKK010000038.1, from coordinate 17,855 downwards.
AGCTGCCCTGGCCCGGCGGTCCAGGCCCTTTTTCTTCATTTTTTTTATTTTCAGGAATCTGGTGCCAATCCACAGGCCCGATCCGGGGTCGCCTCCGGCCGGACTGTGTCCGCCTATTTTTTCAAAGCGGCCGCTCCGGCGCTTCAGAAAGACTACCGAGCCGGTGCCGGCTATCAGCAGGGCGCCATTCCCGGCTCCGTGAGCGGCCAGGTAGGCGGCCTGGGCGTCCGAGATAACATCCAACAGGTTAATCTTGCCTTTTAGTTTTTTAATGAGGAAAGGTTTTTTCCATTTCCTGGTCATAGCGCCGCGCGTAGCTATAATAACCGGGATATGGGGTTCAAGTTTCCATTCTAAGGCCGTCTTTATTATAAGGTTCGGCAGGAGTTTAATGTGGGAGCTGGGGTGCGAGGCTTTCTTCAACTCCGAGCCCCGGCCATTTATCAGCACTATTCTGGTGCGGGTGCCGCCTCTGTCCACGCCGGCCGCCAGGCGGTTTTTTGCCGTTTTTGGTGTTTTATCGGTCATAGAGCGTCCGTTTCCAGTCCTTCTTCTCTTCTTGACGGGGCCGGTCTGATAATGATAGCATATGCCTGTAGAAGTTTTGAATCAGCCCCTTATGATACGACAGTCCGAAGAAGTCACGCTAGCCTCCATACTTAAGAGCGATTATGTGTTTTTCCTTAAGGGCAGGCCCGCCAAGGAAGAAGTGGTTAAGCTTCTTACTGACGGCCTTTATCCCCAGGTAAGTGATTTTGTAACGGCCAAAGCTCTTTATGAAAAGGTTACCGAAGTAGAAAAGCTCAACAATGTGCTGGAGACCGGCTTCTATATCCCCCACGCCAAACTGGCTGAAATAGATCGTTTTTATACGGCGCTGGCCATCATCCCGGAAGGCTCGCTTGATCCCAAATCCGGGATAACCGTAAGAGCCGCTCTCCTGCTCCTGACCCCCAACAGGCCTATTTTCTTCCAGCAGCATCTCAATATGCTCTCCAAACTTTCCCGTCTCTTCCAGCCCGCTTTCATGGATTCGATCGTAGCTATGAAAGATGGCGCGCAGGTCCATGAAGCTGTCGCTAAACACGAATAATTCACCTGCCTTTTTTTGTCTCAAAACACAGCCAAAACAAGTGTGATATTCTCCTTATCTCCGCAAATTCCCCGTGGACCGTTCTGGTTAAAGATATATAATATATATCAACTATATGAATCCTCCTTCCCCGCGCTTTAAACAGGTCCTTGTGCTCAGCACCGCCATGCTCAGTTTCATCTCGTTCTGGAAAGCCGCTTCCGTGGTCCTGTGCGATATGGGGTCCAGTGCCTTCTACGCCGGCGGCATAGCAATGAACGCTTTCGGACCCGCTTTTCCATGGTATGTGCTGGCTGTAATGATCTTTTCCGGCCTGATGCTTATGGTTTACGTGGAGTCCTGCGCTATGTTCGTGCGTGGCGGAGTTTATAAGGTCGTGAACGAGGCTATGGGACATTCCATGGCTAAAGTTTCTGTTTCCGCGCTGATGTTCGATTATATGGTGACCGGTCCGGTCAGTTCAGTTGCCGCCGGTTTATATGTTTCCAGTCTGCTTTATAATATCATGCCGCTTATGCATATCAACTGGCATGTTCCCCATAAGCTTTTTGCCGTATTCTTCGCCGTGACCGTAACAGCCTTCTTCTGGCGCGAGAATATAAAAGGAGTGGAGGAGTCCACCGATAAGAATTTTAAGATCATGGGCTTTGTAACCTTAGTCGGCGCCGTGCTTATAATATGGTCAATATCCACGGTCTATCAGCGCGGCTTCAAGATGCCGCCTTTCGATCTTAAGTTCACTTCCGAATCGCTCGGTTGGATGACGAACTTCCCCTACCTTCAGACCATAGGCCTTGTCGGTATTTTTATGGCTTTCGGACACTCCATTCTGGCGCTTAGCGGCCTTGAAACCCTGGCCCAGGTGTATCGGGAAATAGAAGATCCTAAAATTAAAAATCTTAAGAAGGCCGCCTTCACCGTTTTTCTATTCAGCGTCATATTTACCGGCGGGCTCACTTTTCTGGCGTCCTCCATAATTCCGCCGGACCTTATCGGCGGCAAGTACCTTGACAATCTTCTGAGCGGCCTCGCCCTGGAGCTTAACGGCCCTTATTGGTCCAGGCTGCTGCTGCAGTGTTTCGTGGTCGTTTCCGGCAGTCTGATGCTGGTGGGCGCGGTTAACACCTCGCTGGTGGGATCCAACGGCGTCCTGAACCGCGTGGCCGAGGACGGCATTCTGCACGACTGGTTCCGCCATCTGCATAAGAAGTACGGCACAACTTATCGCATGATAAACATGGTGGCGATCATCCAGATAATTGTGATAATACTTTCCGGCGGGGATATTTATCTGCTGGGCGAGGCTTATGCCTTCGGCGTCCTTTGGAGCCTGGTTTTCAAGACTCTGTCGATGATAATCCTCAGGTTCAGAGATGACCTCCCCAGGCCCTGGATGTTCCCCTTCAATATTAAGATAGGCAAGGTTTATTTCCCGGTCGGTATGTGCGTGGTTTTTCTGATTCTGATATCAGCCAGCCTGGTGAACCTTCTGACCAAGCGGGTGGCTACGATTTCCGGTGTCACTTTTTCGGTGGTGTTTTTTGCCGTCTTCCAGATTTCGGAGTACATGAACCGGAAAAAGGCGCAGGTTTACATGCCGGATGACGATTCAGAAGAGAAGATGAACATGCGGAAAGAGGCGGACATCGGCAGCATTCTTCCGGAACTGGATAAAGCCAAAAAAATACTGGTTCCGGTAAGGAATCCTAACAATCTTGTGCATTTAAAGAGCGTCCTGGAGACTACCGACGACGAGACGACCGATATCATCGTGCTGGCCGCGAAAATTTCAAAGGGTATACAGCTTGAAGGCGAGACCGGGGATATGACTCCGGAAGACAAGGACCTTTTTACTTCGGTGGTCCTGCTGGCGGAAAAATACGGCAAGACGGTGAAACCTATGCTGGTGTTCTCAAATGATCCGTTCTACTCCATAGCGCAGGTTGCGCAGGCAGCCGCCGTGGATGAGGTGGTTATGGGTGTGTCCGGCACGACCGGAGCCGAGGTCCAACTGGAGCGGCTGGCTATGGCCTGGGGGATGTTGGAGAAAAAAGACAACTCTCAGTCTGTGCTGGCCAAAGTCGTGTGGGAAGGGCGCCAGTTGTCGTATAAGTTGTAGATGAAGCATAAGATTGCCATTCGCTTTACGCCATTTGCTTTTTAGGAGTCTCCTGCTTTTGTTAATGTGGGAATATTCTGCGGATGGCGAAAGGCCAATGGCTAATGGCGATAATTAACGGAGTTGATGATTTATGTCTATAATACGAATTTGTAAATACGGAGATGCGGCGCTGGAAAAAAAAGCCCGCAAAGTGGATTTGAGGGAGCTAAAGAAGGATCTGCCGGGCATCATAAAGGATATGTTTGAAACCATGGACGCCGTGGGCGGTCTGGGTCTGGCGGCCAACCAGATAGGTCTGGATCTGGCTGTGGCTGTGATAAAGATAAAAAAAGAGAATGAAGAGGATCTCCGGATCGTTCTGATCAATCCGGAGCTGGCGGAGAAATCCGGGTCAATGTCGGAAGAAGAAGGCTGTCTTTCTTTTCCCGGGTTGTTCGCGAAGGTGAAACGTTTTTCAAAAGTTAAAGTGCGCGCGCTCAGTGAAAAGGGTCTGCCGATAGAGATTAACGCCGAAGGCTTGTTTTCCAAAGCCCTCCAGCACGAGATTGACCATCTCGACGGCGTGCTCTTCATCGACCGACTGCCTTTTATCACCCGCATTAAGCTTAAGCCCTTACTGATGAAGCTTAAGCGCCAGTGGAAGAAGATAGACGAGAGTAAGATGGGTAAAATAGTCGTAAGTGGTAAGGATTAAGTTTTAGGAAAACATGTAGGGGCTTAATCCTTAATCCTTAAAACTTACCCCGTGACCATGAATAAACTGAAAATTGTGTTTTTAGGGACTCCGGAGATAGCGTGCCCATTTTTGAACCGGATAGCCGCCGACGGCCATTCGGTTTCAGGCGTCATTTCCCAGCCGGACCGGCTGCAGGGGCGCGGGATGAAGCTCTGCTGTCCCCCCGTCAAAAATAAGGCCGGCGAACTTAAACTTGAAATTTTCCAGCCGCGCTCGCACGAGGATCTCGCCTTTATCCTGTCAGAGCTCAAGCCGGACCTTGGCGTCGTGGTCGCCTACGGGCGGCTCATAAAAAAAGAGGCCCTTGCCATCCCGCGGCTCGGTTTTATAAATGTTCATTTTTCCCTGCTGCCGGCGTACCGCGGCGCGGCTCCGGTCCAATGGTCGCTGATAAGGGGCGAGACTGTGACCGGCTCTACCGTGTTCTGGCTGGATGAAGGGATGGATACGGGCCCGGTTTTAGCCTCCAGAGAGGTACCCGTCTCACTGGACGACTACGCTCCGGAACTTTTTAAAAAGACCGCCGACTCGGGTATTGAACTCTTAAGCGAATGCCTGTCGGAAATCTCCGCGGGGCGGATAATAAAGACGCCGCAGGCGGGTCAGGCCACGCTCGCGCCCAAGATAAAGCCCGCCGACACCCGCCTGGATTTTGCCGGTACCGCCGCGGACGCCCGAAACCTGGTCCGGGGTCTCTCCGCCGGGCCGCGCGCGAGGTTCTCTGTGGCGGTCAGCGGACGCCCGGCCGATGTCCAGGTCCTGAAATGTTCTCTGCCCGCCGGGCGCGGCGTCCGGGCCGCCGGCTTCGGCGTGATAACCGCGATTGAAAGGGAGAAAGGCTTTTATATACAATGTAGAGACGGAGAGCTGCTGATAGAAGAAGTTCAGCCGGAAGGAAGAAAGCCCATGAGCGCTTTGGACTTTCTGAACGGCGCCCGTCTTAAGCCCGGCGACGCGGCGGGAAATAATAATAACTCGGGCAAATAGGCTGCTGATACGGAGACATTGCGAGCATGAAAGAATTTTTAGACAAGCATTTTTCAAACACGGAAGAGTCTTTTGTAAATCCCAGTTTTATACTCAAGGTTTCCTTAGTGGCGCTATGCCTTTTCTTTCTGACTTATTTTCTCTTTTCCTGGACCATGGATACCGTCATCCACAGCAGAAAAGAAGTGATAGTGCCGGACATCCAGGGTAAGTCGGCAGCCAACGCGCTTCAGCTTGTCAGCGAGAGTGACATGGCTATGAGGATAGACGGCTATGAATTCAACGATTCGGTTCCCATCGGTACCGTTCTCAGGCAGGCGCCTTCCGCCGGAACCACGGTCCGGGAGGGAAAGATAGTTAAGGTTGTTTTCAGTCAGGGCGGAGAATCGGTATTCACGCCCAATCTTATCGGTCTGCCGCTCAGGAACGCCGAACTTCTCCTGCGCCAGCGCTCCCTCATGCTGGGCGAGGTCAGCGAATCTTATTCGCTGAAGGCTGAAAAAGGCACAGTTCTTTCTCAGGAACCAAAATCAGAGATGAGCGTTTCAAAGAACACTATGGTGACCGTTGTGGTTTCGGCAGGTAATCCGCCGGGTGGCATAGTCCTTATGCCGGATTTCCGGCAGAAAAAGATAGACGAAACCTATCAATGGGCTTCCGATAATAAACTGGAAGTTAAAACTATTGAGGACGCGGGTTCCCTTTTCCCCGGCGGTACCATTATAGACCAGACTCCCCCGTCGGACACCGTTGTTTCCCCCGAATCAGTTATCAGGCTCACGGTGAGCTCACGCAAATCTTCGGGCGGACAGGAAGAAAAAGAATTTCATATACACTACGAGGTATCCCAGAGCGGTTCACAGCGGCATATCAGGATAGTTGCCGTCAGCAAGCAGGGTGACCGTGAGATCTTTAACGGGCTCAGGGATCCGGGTTCTAAGATAGACCTTACGGTTCCCTACGGCGGCGCCGACAAGATCAGGATATTCATCAACGGCATCCTGGTGGAAGAACGCGAAGTGAAGTAGAGGACTAGAGGACTAGAGGACTAGAGGACTAGAGGACTAGAGGACTGGGGACTCCTTATTGGCGGATTTTGCGGATAATTTCAGTGATGAATAAAAATAAAATCATTCCTACGCCCGACGGGAGGCCTCGCATCGTGCCTTCGGTGCTCTCGGCCGATTTCTCCTGCCTTAAAAAAAGTCTGCGGGGCCTGGAGCGCCATGCCGGTTGGGTGCAGCTGGATGTTATGGACGGCCATTTCGTGCCGAACCTCAGTTTTGGTCCCCATGTCGCGCGCGGTTTGGCGGCCGCGACTCCTATGGCCCTGGACGCGCACCTTATGGTGGAGCGCCCCGCTATGTTTATACAACCTTTCGCGAGCGCCGGCGTCAGTCTTATAACCGTGCACCAGGAGGCGAAGGACGATATAGGCGCGTGCCTTAAAAAAATACGCTCGCTGGGTCTGAAAGCCGGCCTAGCGCTGCGGCCCAAAACACCTCTTTCCCGCGCTTTAAAGTATCTCGGGCGCGTGGATTTACTCCTGCTTATGACGGTGGAGCCGGGCTTTGGCGGCCAGTCTTTTATGCCCGGCATCCTGTCAAAAATTTCCGAGGCGCGCCGCGCGATAACCGGCCTCGGCCGGCCCGTGTGGCTGCAGGTGGACGGCGGTATTAACGAAGATACCGCGCCGTTGGCCGCGCGGGCAGGGGCTGATTCCCTTGTCATGGGAAAAGCCGTTTTTTCAAATTCCGATCCAGCCGGGTTTGTTCGGAAGCTGAATGCCCGGATTAATGGAAAACAACTTTTATGAAGAAAAAAATACTTATTGTTGAGGATGAGGAATTGATAGCCCAGGTGCTTCGTATGCGCCTTGAACACCACGGCTATCAAGTTGTCGTAGCTCATGACGGAGAGGAGGGGCTCAGTATGGCCAGGAAAGAGCATCCCGATCTGGCTATTTTGGATATCGGGCTCCCCTTTATAGACGGTGACAGTCTTCGTAAACTTATCAAAAGCGAGCCGGCCACCAAGGGAGTGAAGGTTATAATGCTCACGGGGCACGCTTTCGCCGGCGATACGACGGCCGAGGGCCATTCAGCGGCGGAAATTTATATACGCAAGCCTTTTGAATGGAAGCATCTCCTGGGACATGTCAATAAGATCCTGGGTCAAGCTGCCTGAAATATCGTATAATATACTTACTACTCAGGTTAACCTGAATCCTGAGCGGTAACGCTTTCAGAAAATTTCATCTTGTGATGATTCCAGTCAGCTTAGGAGGACGAGTATGGCAGTTGTTTTAAGACTTCAGAGAATCGGCAAAAGAACTCAGCCGCATTACCGGATCGTGGCGATAGAAAAGACCCGCGGCCCTCACGGCGCCCCGCTTGAAATTATCGGGCATTATAATCCTAAAGCGGAAAAGGATAATGAAAAAGTCTCTTTCGACATGCCCAAGCTTGACCGTTGGGTCAAAAACGGCGCGAAGGCTTCCGATACCCTCGGTTCCCTCATCGCCAGGGCCAAAAAAGCCCAGAAGACCGAACAGGTCCAGAAATAAGAGGCCGGGAAAGAATATGAAAGACGTCCTGGTTTATCTGATAAATTCTTTAGTAGACGAGCCCGGCGCGGCCAAGCTGTCCACGAATGAGGACGGCAATGTCGTGCGGTTCAGGCTTACAGTGGCTCCGTCGGACCGCGGCAAGATAATTGGAAAGGAAGGCCGGGTGGTTAAATCCATCCGGACCCTTCTGCAGGCTTCCGCCGCCAAAAGCGATAAAAAAGTATTTCTCGATATAATTTAGTCTATGGCTATGCCGTAGGAGTGGTTAGTGAACGGAGTTAGGTGGTCAGCGGACGGTAAAAATGTTTTGTTCACTGTTTGTTGCCCACTAGTCACTGACCACTAACCACTGGTTTTATATATGCGCATTGATGTCGTAACGCTGTTCCCTTCCATGGTGGACGCGCCTCTCTCCGAGAGCATTGTTGGAAGGGCCCGGGAAGCGGGGCGCCTTAAATTGGGCTTCTCCAATCCCAGGGATTTTGCCGAAGACCGGCACAAGACGGTTGACGACAAGCCTTACGGCGGCGGAACCGGCATGGTCATGATGGCCGAGCCGATTTACAAGGCCCTTAAAAAGGTGGCCAAAAAGGGCTCTCATGTTATCATCCTCACGCCAAAAGGCGAAAGGTTCGATCAGCAGATGGCGCTTAAGCTGGCCGCTAAGAAGCACCTGGTGTTCATCTGCGGGCATTATGAAGGGATTGATGAACGGGTGAATAGTTTCGCTGATCAGGAATTGTCGGTAGGGGATTATGTTCTGACCGGCGGCGAGCCGGCGGCAGTCGTGATAATAGACGCCGTCGCCAGATTACTGCCCGGAGTGCTCAAAAAAGAGGACGCCACGGTCAACGAGACTTTTACCGAGGGGCTGCTTGAAGCCCCGCATTACACCAGACCAGGAGTCTGGCGCAGGATGAAGGTGCCGGAAGTTCTTTTGGGCGGCAATCATAAGAAGATTGCCGAGTGGCGAAGCTCCGCCGCCAGAGATCTGACCGGCAGAAAGCGTCCCGATCTGTTGGAATCGAAGCGTAAAACGTAAATCGTGAAGCGGAAAGTGTTGTTTGATCTGTTCCATGACTTTTTACGGCTTACGCTTTCCGTTTTACGATGAATACGCAAATAAATGGAGGAAGTTTATGAAGAACATAGAAGCGCAGCTCGGAATGAAGAATGAAAAATTTGATTTCAGGACCGGCGATACCATAAAGGTATTCACCAAGGTCGTTGAAGGCGACAGCGAGCGCGTTCAGGTTTTCGACGGCGTGCTTCTGGGCAGGAGAGGTTCTGGTATTTCCGAATCTTTTACCGTGCGCAAGATTTCATACGGCGTGGGTGTGGAAAGGGTATTCCCCGTGCATTCCCCCCGCATCGACAAAATAGAACTGGTGAAAACCGGTAAAGTCCGCCGCGCCAAGATCTATTACCTCCGCGAACTCTCAGGCAAGTCAGCCAGACTTGAAGAAAAGACCGAGGCGCTGGAAGGATCGGTAGCCGCGCCCGCGGCCCCCGCTCCGGCCCAGACCCCGGCTGCCGGGAGCAAGTAAAAGGAGAGGCTGTCAGGCTGAAGGCTGAAGGTTTTAAATATAATTTGTCAGTTTGCTTCCCTTCAGCCGGGCCTTTCTTCAGCCTATCAGCCTTGTGCCACTTTCAAAATTCGACCTCTCTGTTATCGAACGAAGCGCCCCGGCTTACCTCATAGGAGTTGATGAGGCAGGCAGGGGCCCTTTGGCGGGCCCCGTCACGGCAGCCGCGGCCTTTATCCCCCTCGCCGCCTATCCGCACCTCAAAGAAGTGAACGACAGCAAGAAACTGAGCGAAAAAAAACGCGAGGCCCTGCTGGCCGTAATGCGCTCCTATGGTGTGCGTTTTGGTTTCGGTTTCGCCTCACCCCGTGAAATAGACGAGCTGAATATTCTTAACGCCACCTTTTCCGCCATGGCCTCCGCTGTAGGCCGCCTTACCTCGGTATTGGGAGCCCTGGAATCTAACACCCTGGTCATGGTGGACGGGCCGCATAAGATACGCGGCCTTACCTTCTCTCAGGAAACGGTTGTTGGCGGAGACGCCCGATCCCTCTCCATCGCGGCCGCCAGCATATTCGCCAAGGTGGTCAGAGACCGCTGGATGCTGGCTCTGGACCGCCGCTGGCCCGGTTATGATTTTTCCGTGCACAAGGGCTATGGCACCAAAGCCCACATGGGCTTTCTTAACAGCCTGGGCCCCTGCCCCGAACACAGGCGGAGTTTCGCCCCGGTGCGCAAAGCCCTTGAGTCGCGCGCGGTGGCCGCGTGAGTTCCGACGCCGGCATCCTTGAAGAGGGCAGGGCGGCAGAATATTTAAAAGCCATTGGCTATAAGATCCTTGACCGCCGCTGGGCCTGCGCTCTGGGTGAACTGGATATAGTGGCTTCTGATCGCGGCACGCTGGTTTTTGTGGAAGTAAGGGCCCGCGCCTCATCCTCATACGGCTCGCCGGCTGAGACGGTTACAAAAGCCAAGCAGAAAAAGGTGATAAAGGCAGCGCTGGTCTATATTAAAGCGAAGGCCATAAAACCGGAAACCGTAAGGTTTGATGTGATATGTTTTTCCGGCGGCGGCGCGGAGCCGGAACACATCGTAAACGCTTTTCAGGCGGACGGATATACATACTAGAGGATTGGAGGATTAGAAGATCAGAGGATTTTTTGATTCCCCGACCATGGAGATTTTTATGAACCCCGAAAATCCTGTAATTAACGTCTCAAAGACCGCGGCCTGGCTTAAGGCCCGGACCCGTAAGTTTAAACCTGTCGCCGCCATAATCGCCGGCAGCGGCCTGGCCAATTCTCTGCCTGAACTGACGGATAAGATCTCCATCCCTTATTCCGCCATCCCTAACTTCCCCCGGACCACCGTCAAAGGTCACGCGGGAGAATTAGTGTTCGGCCGTCTGCGCGGAAAGGATGTCGTCATTATGCGCGGCCGCTTCCATTATTATGAGGGCCGTCCTCTCAGCTTTATCGCCTTCCCCGTGCGCGTGCTGGGGCTTTTGGGCGTAAAGACGCTTATTGTTACCGCGGCTGTCGGGTCCCTGAAACCTTCACTGCGGCCGGGAGATTTTCTGATCCTGAAGGATCACATAAATTTTATGGGCGCCAATCCTCTTATGGGCAATTATGACCCGCTCTTCGGCGAGATGTTTCCGGACATGAATATGCCCTACGACGCGGCCCTGCGGCGGGAAGCTCTCGCAGCCGCCCGCAAGTTGAAAATCAGGGCAAGCGAAGGCGTATACCTCGCCGTGACAGGGCCCTCCTACGAAACCCCCACTGAGGTCAAGGTCTATAGGATGCTCGGCGGATCCGTGGCCGGAATGTCGGTAGTGCCCGAGGTTATAGCGGCCCGCCAGCTCAAGATGAAAGTGCTTGGCGTGTGCTGGATCTCCAATTTCACCAGCGGCATCTCTAAGGAGACACTGGACCACGACGACGTGCTTAAGCTGGGCGAGAAAGTTTCAGTTAAAATGAAAGCTCTGCTTGAAACAGTTTTAAAGTCTGATAAAGTGTGAGGGATAAGTAGTAAGTGATAAGTGGTAAGTAACTAAATACTAAATACTAAATACTAAATACTAAATACTAAATACTAAATACTAAATACTAAATACTTAATACTTAATACTTAATACTTTTGCTACGCGAGGAATAATATGAGAATGCTTGATTTAATTTTAAAGAAACGTTCCGGCGTCGCGCATGATTTTAATGAGCTAAAATTCATCGCCGACGGTGCGGCTTCCGGCGCCATCCCCGACTACCAGCTTTCAGCCTGGCTGATGGCCGCTTTTTTTAAGCCTCTTTCCCGAAAGGAGACCGCGGATTTCACCAAGGCCATGGCGCTTTCCGGTAAAAAACTGGATCTTAAGAGCCTGAAAGGCTGCCGGGTGGATAAGCATTCCACCGGCGGAGTCGGAGACGGAGTTTCTCTGGCTCTGGCGCCAATTGCCGCCGCGGCCGGCGTCATTGTGCCTATGATGAGCGGCAGGGGCCTGGGGCATACCGGCGGCACGCTGGATAAACTGGAAGCGATGAAGGGCTTTAAAGTGCGTCTTACCTCTGATCAGGTTTACCAGCAGCTTAAGGCCACCGGCGTTTCAATGTTCGGCCAGACGGCGGAACTGGCGCCCAGCGATAAAAAGCTTTACGCTCTGCGCGACGCCAGCTGCACAGTGGAATCCCTTCCGCTGATAGTGGCCAGCATCCTCTCTAAAAAATACGCCGAGGATATCACCGGTCTGATAATGGACGTTAAGTACGGTTCGGGCGCGTTCCTTAAGGATTTTAAGAAAAGTCGGGAATTAGCCGTCGCCCTCATAGATACCGCCAGGCAGTTGGGCATTCGCTGTGTCGCCGTTCTTACAGCCATGGACGAGCCGCTGGGCTGCGCGGTCGGCAATGGTATAGAGCTGGAGCAGTCCATAAGGATACTTCGCGGCGAAAAGGGACCGGCCGATTTTATGGAAGTGCTGGAAACCCTGGCCGGCTGGATGATATGCCTTGGCGGAAAGGCCGAAACCCCGAAGGAAGGCGTAGCCAGAGCCAGGATGGTTATCTCCGATGGTTCAGCGCTGGAGAAAATGCGGCAGATGGTGAAATGGCAGGGCGGCGACCCCCGCGTAGCGGACCAGCCGGAAAAGTTCCTGCCTAAGGCCAAACTGGTCGCGCAGGTGAAGGCTTCAGTATCCGGCTATCTGACCGGCATGGACGCGCGCACCGTCGGTCACGCCAGCGTGTTGCTCGGCGCGGGCCGCGCCCGGGCCGAGGATGCCGTGGATTTCGGCGCCGGCATCGTGCTCTATAAAAAAACCGGCGACAAAATTGCCGCCGGAGACCTCATCGCCAAAATTTACGCTTCAAATCCCGCAAAGCTCAGGGAAGGCAAAAAGATGTTTGAGTCGGCTCTTAAGACCGGTTCCAGACCGCCTAAAAAATCGCCGTTGATAAAAGAAATAATAGAGTAACCATGGAGTAAAATTGTCATATGCCGTACGCCATATGCCATACGCAGAAACTGCAAAGGAGATTTTATGAATAAAAATGTCTTTATCTCAAAGCATCCCCTTGTAATGCATAAGATAGCCAGACTGCGCGATAAAAAGACTTCCGTGGCCGATTTCAGGCGCGTCATGAGCGAGATCAGCATGCTGCTCGCTCACGATGTTCTGGCGAACGCTAAAGTTAAAGTTACTGGAGTGGCTACGCCGCTTGGACCCTGTAAAGCCATGACGCTCTCGCACGATATTATATTCGTGGCTATTTTGCGCGCGGGCCTCGGCATGCTGGACGGACTGATCAAGGTGCACCCTGAAGCGCGGCTGGCCCATATCGGCATTTATCGTGATGAGACTACGCTTAAGCCCGTGAAGTATTATGTGCGCCTGCCTACGCGCATTAACAACAGCCTGGTGATCATTGTTGACCCGATGCTGGCTACCGGCGGTTCCGCGTCTGAAGCCGTCGAGATCCTTAAGGCTCGCGGCGCGAAGAATATTTGTTTTATGGGTCTGATCGGCGCCAAATACGGCGTGAAGCGTCTGGCCTCCGCGCATCCTGATGTTCCTATTTACATCGGCACAGTGGATGAAAAGCTTAATAAAGACGGTTATATCGTGCCGGGCCTCGGCGACGCCGGCGACCGGATGTTTGGAACTAATTAACCTGAATCCTGCAGTTCAAAATAGATTCCATTTATGGAATCAGGGAACCGAATTATTCTGCAGGATTCCCCGCAGAGCGGGCTGAGGGCCCAGCGCTATGCGCGCCCGGCCCGAAGAGGTGAGGCCCGGCTTTAGAACGAGGCATAATTATGCCTCGCGTCCGGGCCGCAAGGCCGCAGGTGTTTTCCTGCGCAGCGAAAACACAGAGGCGGGGTCGCGCAAAACCGCTATGCGTTTTATGCGTGACTATGCCTCCCTAATGGGCGCCAGCTATGCGGGCGGAAAGTTGCAACTGCAACTTTCAGGCTAAAGATGCTATAGGCCGTAGGCCATAAGCCGTATGCGAATTAAAAAGGGAACAGCTTTTAAAGCTGTTCCCTTTTTTATGAGCAGGCGCGATTTGCGCGCGCGCCACCGGGGTCTCTCAGGCCATCGTGCCGGAGAGCTTTACGAGCGAGGAATAGTTTAGGATCTTTATTGCTTTTGTTTCGCGCTTGATGACTTTTTTCTTTTCAAGCTCGGCCAAGGCGCGGACCACGGTTTCAAGGGCCAGGCCCGTTATTTCCGCGATCTCGGTGCGCTTTAAACCGTGTATGGCAGGCGTGTCCGTGTTCTTTGATTTGTAGGAAATTGCGTGTATCAGAGCCAGTGCCACTTTTGACTTGGCCGGCTTATAAGCCGTATCCTTAAGTCTGAGCTGCAGGGACCTGAGTTCGTTGGCGATCTTATGCAACAGCAGTGGATAGGTTCCTGGATAGGCGGTGAGAAATTCATTCAGCGCCTTAGCGGTTATAAAGGAAAGCGTGGTTAATCCCATGGTCCGGCTAGTACACACATATTTATGCTTTGAGAAAAGAGCTATGTGTCCGAAGACCTCTCCGGGGTGGCGTATCCAGGTGATCATCTGAGAGCCTTTGGCGTCAGTGGAGAAGATTTTTACCCGTCCCCTGCATACAACATAGACGCCTTCCGGCTTCTGGTATTCGGAATAAATATTCTGGTCGGCCGGTAAAGCGGCGGCCAGACGTATTTTATTCCATACCTTCCGGGCGGCAGGCTCCAGTTTGTCGCAAAAACAGGATGACTCGAACTGACAGGAAAAACAATCAGGCGCTGCGGTTTTCGTGAAGTTAATCATATCCCCCCAAACCCTCGGCTAAAACCCCAAATATGCTAAATCCCAAGATAGTAGCATAAGCTATTATAACATTTTACAAACCTGCGCCGTGATAAAACTGATAAAATGAGGTATGTTTAAAGATATACGGTCTCTGGGTAAAGAGTCGGTTATCTACGGGCTTTCCACCGTCGGCGCCAGGCTGCTTAATTTCCTGCTGATGCCGTTTTACACCCACTACCTGCTGCCGGCCGAATACGGCGTGGTGGCCACCGTTTTTTCTTATATAGCCTTCCTGAATATTTTTTACCAGTACGGGATGGACCAGGCCTACATGCGCCATTACGCCGACAGGAAAAAGGCTTTTTCCACGGCCTATTCTTCCGTCCTGCTTACCTGCGGGATTTTCTCGCTGGTGCTGGCCTTGGCCCCGGGTTTTTGGGCCGGACTGGGCGGCATAGGCGCCGCCCGGTCAAACATCGTGCTTTATGCGGCGGTCATTCTGTTTTTGGACGGCGTAAATGTGCTGCCGTTCGCTGACCTCAGAATGGGGCATCGTCCTTTTTATTTCGCCGGCGTAAGGCTGTTCTCAATAGCGCTGAATGTGATACTTAACATCGTGCTTATTACGCGCTTCCACATGGGTATAGAAGGCATTTTTATCGCGAACATTGTTTCCTCGCTGTTTTCCGTGGTTGCCGTACCCAAGCGTTTCACTTTTACACTGGACCGGGAAATGCTGCCAAAACTGCTGAGTTACGCTCTGCCGCTCCTGCCGGCGGGCCTTGGCGCCATGGCGGTGCAGGTAATAGACAGGCCTATACTTCTGCGGCTGTCCGGCGAGGCCGCGGTCGGAGTTTACCAGGCAAATTACCGGTTGGGTATCTTCATGGTGCTCCTGGTCAGCATGTTCGACCAGGCCTGGCGGCCTTTCTTCCTTGAACGGGCTGATAAGCCTGGAAGCGTTAAAGTTTTCGCGCGTGTGCTGACTTATTTTGTGCTGGCCCTCACCTGGCTGGGCATCGCCCTCTCCTTTTTCATCCCCGATCTCGTCCGTCTTCAGATAGCCGGCAAAGCGCTCATTCATCCCAGTTACTGGTCCGGCCTAAGTATAATGCCGGTTGTTTTGTTCGCCTATTTGATTAACGGGATCTATGTTAACTTACTGGCTCCCATTATCATCGCCAAAAAAACGAAGGTCATAATGTTCGCCACTCTTTCAGGGGCGGTCGTCAGCGTGGCAGCGAACTTCGCGCTGATCCCGGTCTGGGGTATTCTGGGGCCGCCCTGGGCCGCTTTCGCGGCTTACTGCGTTATGGCGCTTGTGGTCTATGTCGCCGGGCGCCGCTATTTACCCGTCCCTTACGAATTGGGCCGCCTCGGTCTGATAACCGTCACGGCGCTGGCGCTCTGCCTTCCCGCCTTGGCCGGATGGATAGATGGCGGCACGTCGGCCTGGCTTGTTTACCGCCTCTCCGTTCTCGCCGCTTTCCCAGTATGCCTCCTGGCCCTTGGCTTTTTCCTCCCCGAAGAAAAAGAAAAAGTCCGCGCCCTGATAGCCCGCCGCGCGTAACGGAATTAAAGTGACACACAACTTAATTCAATTAAGTTGTGTGTCACTTTAATTGGATGTTTTATTTTTCCTGTTGGAGTTTGCCGAAGGAGGTCACGCCCAGGATAGTCGTGGCGAGGCAGAAAGCCGCTATCGCGGCGAGATCCGCCCAGACCGGGAAAGCGCCGTGGCCCAGCATGATGAAGCGCATGATATCCACAGCGTAGGTCACCGGGTCAAAAAGAGAGATGATTTTGATATAAGGCTCCGCGGTGGACAGGTCGAACAGCGCTCCGCTGAAAAAGAAAAGCGGCCAGGTCAAAAAGCTCATTACGAGGCCGAAGCCCTCCATGGATTTCATCCGCGCGCCTATAGTCAGGCCGATGTTGGTTATCATGTACGACACCGGGAAGGAAACCGCCAGGCACAGCGCCACTTGCCCCGCGCTCATCACCGGCAGTATGAAAAAAGCCCCGATTATGAGCAGGATCAAAGTTTCTATGATAGCCCCAAGCATTCCCCCCAGCGACTTGCCTATAAAAAGCGTGGTCCGGGATATTGGAGCCGCCAGCACTTCCTTAAGGAAATCCAGCCGCTTATCCCAGATAATGTAAAGTCCGTAGGTGATAGAGGTGAAAAGTATTACCATTGCGAGGATCCCCGGGAAAATAAACTGCTGGTAGGTATACCCTTCGATAGGGCTAGTGCCTGACCCCATTCCCCGGCCCATCACGAACAGGAACAAAAGCGGCGAGATAAGGATCGAGATGATCCGTTCTTTTTCCCTGAAAAAAATTTTGGCTTCCCTGAGGAGGAGCGCGTAGATGGCGTTAAGGTTCATATGTGTAGATGCATGGCCGTCTAGATGTAAAGCCGTTTAGATGCAAAGCAGTTTAGAGGTAAAGCAGTTTGGCTAAATTGCTAAATAGCTTTGCGGCTAAATTGCTGATCGCTTTGCTTCTTGATTACTTCCTCGTGCTTTTTACCGTCGCTATGCGTTCAAATATGCCGCTATTGCCGGAGTCCTCGCTAATCTGCTGGCCGGCGAATTTAAGGAACACATCATCCAGCGTGACCCGCCGCACTTCCACTTCCTCTATCCGGCCGGCCGCGTTCAACAGGGCCTGAAGGTTGCGGGCCGGATCGGTGATGCTTATCTTGTAGCGGCCGGTTTCCAGCTCGACGCTGCCCACGAACGGAAGCGCGCTTATGGCCCCCTCGTCTATTTTTCCGGTCAGGAACACAAGATCCTGGCCAACTTTTTTCTTGAGAGCTTCGGGCGTGTCCAGCTCTATTATGCGGCCGTGATGAATGATGCCTATGCGGTCGGCCAGGCTGTCGGCCTCTTCCATGTAATGCGTGGTAAGGATGATGGTGGTTTTATGCGCTTCTTTCAATTCACGGATGTGGGCCCATACCGCTTTACGGCTGGCCGGGTCCAGACCGAGCGTAGGTTCGTCTAAAAAAAGTATTCTGGGAGCGTGTATAAGGCCGCGCGCTATTTCAAGGCGCCGCCTCATGCCGCCGGAGAAAGTTTTCACAAAGCTATCCGCCCGGTCGCCCAGGTTCACCAGAGCCAGCATCGCGTCTATCTTTGGGTTTATTTCACGGCGCGGCATGCCGTAAAGCATGGAATGCAGATAAAGGTTCTCTCTGGCCGTCAGCAGATCGTCCACACTGGGTTCCTGAAATACTATGCCGATATTGTGCCTGACCTTAAGGGATTCTTTGTTAATATCAAAGCCGGCGACAAGGGCCGTGCCTGAGGTGGGCTTTACAAGGGTGGCCAGCATGCTTATAAGCGTGGTCTTGCCGGCGCCGTTAGGGCCAAGCAGTCCGAAAACTTCCCCCTCGGGTATTTCCAGCGAAACGCCATCCACAGCCGTAACCTCGGAGTAGCGTTTTACCAGATTGTCAGTCTTAATAGCGGACATATATGAATTCTACAAAATAAGATGTAGGCCACAGGACGCCATAGGCTATAG
>JBAXKK010000037.1:0-23307 GCA_037137395.1 Elusimicrobiota bacterium | reverse complement strand
CACCCGGGTTCGGGTGGTAGTCCGCCCCAAGGCGGACGGACACAATTCAACAGTTTGAACAGGTCCCCCCCCGCGCAGTTTTTTTTAGAAGCTCTTTGATGCAGTTGGGGGGGAATCGAACACCCGGGTTCGGGTGGTAGTCCGCCCCAAGGCGGACGGACACAATTCAACAGTTCAAACAGGTCCCCCCCCGCGCAGTTTTTTTTAGAAGCTCTTTGATGTAGTTGGGGGGGAATGATGGGGTTTGCGGGGCCTGCCGGGGGCCTGGAACGCGAAACCGTAGTCGGCCACACCGTGGCCGCTACTCCCGTGCGAGCCCAGTGTCGCAGGGCTCCACCCGCCTTCGTCGCTACGCAAGCCTCAGGCGAAGAACTGTCGTCCGCCTTCGGCGGACTCCATTCCGGAGGGTTTCGCTAACCCAGATCCCCCGTCACCCGCTCCAATTTTCATCTCTATGAAAACTGAAAGCATAGTAATTTAAAGGATGGCATAAAGCCGCCTGGGCTTCATGGCCCGGCGGCTTTAAAATTATGAAAGAAACTTTTTCTGCCGCGCTGATAGAGCGCATAGTTAAGCAGACCGGGACTCCGGTGTACATTTACTCCCGGGAAAAAATAATCGCGAATCTGGACGCCTATAAAAAGGCTTTTTCCAATCTGGCTCCCTTGTTTTGTTACGCGATGAAGGCTAACTCCAATGGCGCGGTGGCCGGGCTGCTGGCCCGGAACGGGGCCGGCGCGGATGTAGTCAGCGGGGGGGAGCTTTACAGGGCGCTCAAAGCCGGCTTTAACCCGCGCAAGATAATATTCTCAGGAGTAGGTAAGACCGAGGATGAAATATCTTACGCTCTCCGTTCCGGAATATTATTCATAAATGTGGAATCATTTGAAGAGCTTGAAACCCTTGAACGCGTAGCCGCCAGACTTAAAATAAAAGCGCCGGTTTCCGTCAGAATAAATCCCGACATAGATCCCCACACCCACAAATTTATCACTACCGGAAAGCTCGGCAGCAAGTTCGGCGTCGCTTTTAAAGAAGCCGGCCAGCTCTACTCTTTTATAAAAAAATCGTGCCATCTGGATGCTGTCGCTCTCCATTTTCACCTCGGTTCGCAGATAGATTCACCGGAGCCTTACGCTAAAGCTCTGGCGGCTTCCGCTAAATTCATCCATCAGCTTGAGAGGGAAGGCGTAAAGCTTAAGTATCTTGATATGGGCGGAGGCTGGGGTGTTAAAGAAGGTTTTGAAATGCTTGCGCCGGGCGTTCTGGCCAAAATCGCCGGTCCGGTAGTTAAAAAGCTGGGTTTGAAGCTAATACTTGAACCAGGGCGTTCGCTTGTGGCGTCGGCGGGCGCGCTGGCCGTAAAAACTCTTTACAGAAAAAAAAGCGGGCCCCGCAATTATGTGATAACCGACGGAGCCATGAACGATCTTATCCGCCCGGCTTTCTACGGCGCCAGACACCCGGTGCGCCCTCTTGTGAAGAGGCCGGGTAAAGCCGTAAGGTTTGATATAACCGGGCCGGTATGTGAAAGCGGAGATTTTTTGGCGCAAGGGGTTACGCTGACAACGCCTTCCCGTGGCGATATTCTAATGATACTTTCAGCCGGGGCCTACGGGTTCTCCATGAGTTCACAGTACAATTCACGGCCGCGCGCCGCTGAGGTTTTGATCACGGGGGAAAAGACCTGGCGCCTTGTAAGAGAGCGGGAGACCTATCAGGATCTGATAAAGCGGGAAAGGGGCTTGGAGGATTAGGAACTACTTTTAGATATAAAAAATATAAACACCACGCAGTTTTAACCTGCGTGGTGTTTTTTATTTATCCGTGTATTCTAAAAGTTGGCTTAAAGAGGGCGAATCGGCAGGGGTGGCCGGGGGGGAAGGGGGCGTTATGGGAGTTGGGGGAACCGGGACCGGAGTTTCCGCTTTGAAGATAAGGTCCCGAAGTTCGGGTACACGGGCGTAGAGAATGTTCCCGGGACAATCGGTTGATCCGATATCCCTGTGGGCGTAAAAGCTGCTTACATTGATGCTATAAGTGGATTTAAGGTATTTGCCCATCTCGACAAAGGAATTAAGGGTTTCTTTGGTCGGGATCTGATTGACCGGTGGGTGGTAGTTTCCCATAATGGAGACGCCCACATTCGCCGTGTTCCAGTTCAGAGTATGCGCTCCGACAACGTTTATAGGCCGGCCTTCAAAAATGTCACCCTGCGGCGAAATGAGGAAATGGTAGGCGATGTCTATCCAGCCGCGGCCGTTCTGGTGATAGTCCTGTATAAACTGCATTTCCTGCGCGGCCTCTTCGAAATTTTTAGGAGAATTCCCCTGGGTATGATGAAGCGTGAACATTTTTGGGGTGTGCGGCGCATATGCCGCTTTAGGAGGCGCGGCTTTCCATATCTCGCGTCTGAAAATAGTAAAAGGCACTTCTCTTGGCAGGTAAAACCCGGGGTCGGGTTTATAATCCTCCACTGTCCCGCCTTCCGGATTTTCCCTCATTGTGGTTGCGCGGAAAGCTTCCACGCCGTAGATAGTAAAGGTGTGGGCTGATGTCGCGCCATCATTTATGAGGGTGACCTTGAGGGGCTCGCGGGTAACAGGGCCGATACTGTATTTGGCCCAGAAGCGGCCGTTGGGGAACCGGTGCATTACGGACCTGTCAAAAATTTTTACCACCGCCCCGTTCTTTACCCTGATCTGAAGCCGCATGCGCGGGTCGGGCATTTCTCCGTTTATAAGCACGGTGTCGTAATCTTTGGCAGGCGCCTCACTGAACTGCGTTTCGTATACCACCGCCCCTATGGCCGTGTCAGCTGAAACATTTATGATGATAGGGAAAGCGGCGTCCTTGAAAAGCACCGTGTTTTCTTCGCAGCGGGCTGCGCCGGAATTAAGGGTCAGGAAAATTGTCAGCAGAGAGAGTTTAAGCAGTTTCATGTTATTCTCCTTGAAGCTATTATAATAGAAAGGCATGCGGAATTAAGGGCCCAAAGGCCTATATGGGGATAGGCCTAAAGGCCTAGCGTGGAAGTAAAGCGGTTTAGATGTAAGGCAATTTAGGGGTATTGGCCGCTATCAAAAGCTCGCATAAGACCAGGTCGTCTTTCCGGCGAAAGCCGGAATCCATGAATATGGCCTACAATGGACCCCGGCTTTCGCCGGGGAGACAAACCAAATGGAACTGGCAGCGGCTTTCCTCCTTCACCCGGCTACAGAGGACAAGCCCCCTCAGTTTCACGGTGGGGCAGGCCGCCGGGGGAGGCATTAAAGGCTCCACAGAACGATGAAAAATGTCTCGACGAGACCTCCGACTTACTTGAGCTTTTGAGTGGCCGCTATCGCCTTTGGCGTTTTATTGCTAAAATATATGTTATGACGAGCATTTCAGCTTCCATCATCGCGCATAATGAAGAGAAGAACATCGGGGCCTGTCTTGAAAGTCTGAGCTGGGTCAGCGAGATAATCCTGGTGGATTGCGAAAGCACGGATAAAACCGCCGAGATAGCCGCGCGGTATCCTGTTAAGATATTTTCAAGACCCAACGCGTCAAATTTAAATATCAATAAACAATTCGCGATAGATCAATGTTCCGGCGAATGGATCATTTACATCGATCCCGACGAGACTATTCCCATGGAACTTCGGGAAGAGATAAAGGATCTTCTGGCGAAAGGCCATTCGGCTGACGCTTACTCTATTCCCAGAAAAAATCATTATTTCGGGCGCTGGCTGCGGCACGGGGGGAAATATCCGGATTTCCAGCTGCGTCTTTTCAGGAAGGGTACGGCGTCGTTCCCTTGCCGGGACGTGCATGAAAGACTTACGGTCCTTGGTAAAGAAGCTTCGCTGACGAACCCCTTTGCCCATTTCCCCTACAGGGATTATGACGATGTGGTTAAGAAACTTGATTTCTACGCTTCGCTTAAGGCTGAGAAATTTATAAAGGCCGACCGCCCGGCCGCGCTGGGACCTTGGCGCGCCTTCAGAAAATTTGCGGTCAGTTATTTTTTGAAGTTGGGTTTTTTGGACGGCCCGGAGGGGTTTGCCGCCGCCGTGATAGACATGTTCAATGAAGTTTTAGCCTACCTGAAATACCGGCAAATATCAGAAAGTAAATAGCGATTTAGCCATTTAGACGCAAAGCAGTTTAGCTAAACTGCTGAATCGCCGTGCTTCTAAGTCGCTAGCTCGCCTTACATCTAAATTGCTTTGCATCTAGATTGCCTTGCCCCTAGCTTTCTGACTTTATTGAGGCACAGCTTGCTGCCAGCGCCAGAAATACGGCAAAAGATGTGTGTATGTGCTGGAACGATATTTCCGTCAGATTTACAACGAAATAAGCCGGCAATACGGCCAGCGCCCAGAGTGTCCATTCGTTGCGTTCTGTCCTGAAGTTTTTCCATGCAAGCGCGAACATTCCGCCGAAGAGCGTTAAAAGGGCCGCCAGTCCGATTATCCCGCGCTCAACCAGGTGATGCAGGTAGAGATTATGCAGGCTTCCCCAGGTGTTCTGGTCTCCCAGCGGACCTTTATAGTAGTCGGGAAATACTTTTTTTACATTCGCCGGCCCCACGCCAGTGAACGGGTGATCTCTGAAGATCCTGAGTCCCGTTTTCCAAAGCTCGATCCGGATATTTATCGCTACGTCGGAAGTGTGATTTGTGATCGCGGAAGAAGGCTGCGTTAGGGAAGATGCCGCTTTAGCGATCCCTTCGGGTATTGCAATTAATTTATGCCGGACCGCGGGAATAATCGCGAGGGCTATTATTGCGGGAAATGTTAAAGTTACTAAAACAATACTGAATCTTATGCGCGACTGTTTGTCCAGCAGGAATATGACCGCGAAGGAAGCGCAAAAGCCGAGGTAGGCGCCTCTTGTCTGGCTTAATACGAGCGCGGCGAAAATTATAAGTCCCGCGACAATATTGAGCTTGCGCCCCCCGAACTGTTTTTTAGTCAGGAATCTCGCCAGTGGCAGCCATAAAGCGATTACCATCATCTCTCCGAATCTTACCGGGTGCGCGAAAGCGTGAGCCCTGAGATCAAGCCCTGAGGATAATGCCCAGGCCGACTGCGCTATTCCGATAGCCGCCGCGGACATCGCCGCGAGTATATAGAAATTAGACATGGCGGCGAGTTTGTCCTTGGTGAGCCCCGCCATCAGAGCGATAAAACACAGATACTTTATGATGTCCGAGGGGGCGTAGGCGAAAGCCTTGCCTTTGTTCAGCGCGAAAGCGGCCGTAAGAAGGCCGACGGCCAGGTACAGCATCCAGGGGCGGAAGAGGGGCTGGGCGGCGGTCTCTTTAAGCAGAAGCTTCAATTGGCCGCGGCGGTAGCGCTCCAATATTACCACGCCGGCAAGAAGCAGCATGGCCCCCTCCACGGCGGTCACTGAAAATAGAACGCTTAAGGCGAAGAGCGCTATGGCGAATTGCTTTGTTTTTTCAAGATATTGCTCGGGTGTCATTATGGTGTCCTTTTCATCGCGGCCTCGAATACAGACGCTGTTTGTTCCGCGAAACGCTCCGGACTGAAATCTCTGAGCGCTCTGACCCTGTTTGCGGCGCCAGCCGCGAGCCTTTTCTCAGTGGACTCCAGAAGGGTTTGGAGAGCGCCGGCTAGCGCGTCCGGATCTTTTGGCGGGACCAGCCATTGGGGGGGGACAAACTCCGGCAGGCTGCCGACGGAGGTGGCCACCAGGGGCTTTCCGGCCGCCAGCCATTCAAGCGCCGCGCGCGAAACCGCTTCGCTGGATAAAGAGGCGATAACTCCGACATCGCAGGACCGGGTAAAAGACGCGCTGTCGGATACATGGCCCAGGTATTTCACGCTGCCAGCTATCCCCAGTTCTTTGGCCCGGGTTTGGAGCGACGCGTACTTGATATCTTCTTCCCTGCCGGCGATCAAAAATTCCACCGCCGGGAATTTACCCAGGACCAACGCGGCGGCTTCGATAAAGCAGGCGTGGCCTTTTACTGGATCCAGTCTGCCGAGAATTCCGACCTTTAAGGGGGAATCGTGAGCCGCGGGCGCTTCCGGTTGCGGAGCTACGCCCTGGTAAATAATTTCAGTTTTCGCAGGATCTACGCCGGCCGCGGCGTACATTTCTTTTATCACTTTGGAGCCGGCTATGACAACGGCGGTTTTTCCGAGGGCGAAGCCGTTTTTGGGGAGCTTGGCGTCCGCTTTAGTTCTTATTATGGCGAACGGCCTGGCGCTTATCAGAGAAACCAGCCAGGTCATTGTCTGCGCCTTGCCGGTATGGGCGTTGACGATATCGATGCCTTCGCTCTCGATAAGCTTTTTCAGCTTCAGGACGGCGCCCAGGATCATGTAGCTTTTGCGGTGGGGGATAATAGTCAGGGGAAATTTTTTCTCCAGAGCGAAGGATGCGGAGGCGCTGGAGTCCGGCGCTGCGAAATATATCCCGTGGCCCCGGTCGGACAGGGCTAAGCTCTGGTCAAAAGCGTAGGCGGCCAGGGCGCTGTGCCAGGGAATATCAATGATATTAAGAATTTTCATAAATACGCGCTTCCCGCTTTATTAGCTAGTTCGCCGTTTCGTTTGCCGGGGCCTTGAGCCGGTCGAGTTCCTGCTCGTATATTTTAAGGGTCAGTTCCGCCATCCTGGGCGAAGAAAAATCCAGTCTGCGGCGATGGCCTTCGTCGGCTAAGCGATGTTTTAAAGGGGAGTCCTCAAGCAGTTCGATCTGCGCCGCGGCCAGGCCGGCCGGGTCTTTTATGTCCACAATTAGGCCGTTGGCCCGGTCTTCTATGACATCGGTGATGCCCCCGGCCCTGGTGGCGACTATGGGGAGCCGTGAGTTCATAGCCTCTATTAGGACGCTGCCCATACCTTCCTCGCAGGAGGGCAGTACAAAAATATCAAGCGCGGAAAGCAGTTCGTAGGGGTTGTCGTAATAACCCAGCAAATGGAACCTGTCCGCGATATTCAGGATCTTGACCAAGCGGCGCATATCGGCGGCTAGTTCGCCGGTCCCGGCTATCAGGAATCTGACCTCCGGATGTTTTTCTATCACAAGCGCGGCCGCTCTGGCGAAGTTTTCCGGATCTTTATGCGGGACCAAGGCTATCAGAGATCCTATCCAGGGCGCTTCGGCGGGAATGCCGAACTTTGCGGCTATGGCCCGTCTGGCTTCGGCGCGGTATCGTTCAAAGCCGCCGTTTTCCCAGGGAGTTTCTTCCAGATCCACGGTGCTGTTTACCACTGAAATCTTGTTTTCAGAAAGGCCCAGGGAGAGCATGATATCTTTTACCGGGCGGGAAATGGCGATGACCCGGTGCGCTTTTTCATATTTAAATTTAGACGACAGGCCGCGCCCAGGTACGAAGTCCACGCGGCGGTGGGCGATGCGCACGCAGGACAGGGTAAAGGATGCGAGGTAGGAGACGGCCGCGGTATGAGACGTGTGCGCGTGGAGTATGGGCGGTTCGCAATGGGGGCAGGCGGCGGAGATATCGCGTATGGTTTTGTTCAGCAGGAAGGCCGATACAGGATCCCATTCAAAAAAATACGGAAGCGCGATGGTCTTAAAGCCTTTTCGCTGAGAGGTGCGCTCAAGAGGCGAGCCTTTGCGGCAAACTACATAGTTGGAATGGCCCAACTTGTTGAGCTCTTTGACCAGGTACATGAGCTGGCGCTGTCCGCCGCGCAGCTCTTTGCCGTCGTCCAGATGAAAGATCAGCAGTTTTTTTGGCTCCATAGTGGTAAAGGTATTTTAACAATTATCCCCGAAGATTGTCGCCTGAAAAAAAATGTATTAAAAAAACACCTATTGACAGAAGGTGGAAGGGGCATGGGTGTGGTTTTTTTATTACTGAGTGGGCAGGCAACTCCCCAGCTAGATAAATGTCATGCTGCGCATTATAACAGTGGAGCGGGTGACAGGGGATCTGGGTTAGTGGAACCCTCCGGAAGCCGAGGCTTGCGTAGCGACGAGGCTGAGGACGGGAAGTGCGCCCACGGTGTGGGCGACACTGGTTCCACGTTCCAGGCCCCTGGCAGGCCCTGCGAACCCGTAACCGACACTGCCATGAGCTAAAAAATGTTTTCATCAAAAAACACCTTGCGCCGGTGGATGTTTTCTTGTAAAATATATGTGTAGCAGTTTTGATTTTATGGGCGTGTAGCTCAGTTGGGAGAGCGCCTGCATGGCATGCAGGAGGTCGCAGGTTCGATCCCTGTCACGTCCACCAGATTTCTGACAATAGCAAATAGAACGCGAGCCGGATTCCGGCCCGCGTTTTTTGTTTTACCGGAATGGTGGAATGCTGGGCTAGTGTAGTGACAGGAATATTTTGTAAAATTATTCAATAGTTGCGGGCTTATTTGAGCCATAGTGACGCATAATGGATTTAGGCCGCTGATATTTAAGGAGTTATAAATATGAAAATACAATCTTTTAATGTCTCACCCAATCTGCCGGAGAACCTTAAGGCGCTTGACGAGCTTTCAACCAATATGTGGTTCACTTGGAATTGGGACGCTATTATGATGTTCGTGGGGATAGACGAGGATCTCTGGCACCGCTCTCACCGCAATCCAAAATGGATGCTGGGCGCGGTAGCTCCGGACAAACTGGACGCTCTCAGCCACGACGGCTCGTTTCTCGGTCGACTGCAGGAAATAAAGAACCGTTATGAAGCCTATATGTTCAACAAGGACACCTGGTTTAATAAGAACCATGATCAGCAGGAGAACGATATTTTGGTGGCGTATTTCTCCATGGAGTACGGCATCGGAGAGGGGTTGCCGATCTATTCCGGCGGCCTCGGTATGCTTTCCGGCGACCATCTTAAATCCGCTTCCGACCTCGGTCTTCCTCTTGTCGGAGTTGGTCTGCTTTACCGCAAAGGGTATGTTCAGCAGGTTTTGAATCTTGACAGCTGGCAGGTTGAACGTTATCCGGAGAACGACTGGTACAATATGCCGGTGCAGATAGTTAACGACGCGCACGGCAAACCCCTGCGCATAGATGTTCAACTGGCCGGAGAAACTATAAAGGTCGGCATATGGAAAGTGCCGGTGGGGCGTAATTCCCTTATCCTGCTTGATACCAATCTGCCGGAGAATTCGCCCAAGGTGCGGACTATCACTGAGCAGCTTTACGGCGGAGACCGCGAAAACCGTATCACCCAGGAAATAGTGCTGGGCGTGGGCGGAGTTCGCGCGCTTGAAGCTATGGGCCTTAAGCCCACTGTTTACCATGTTAACGAAGGCCATTCAGCTTTTCTTCTGTTCGAGCGCATTCGCCAGTTGATGGCGACCAGAAACCTTTCGTTCAAAGAAGCCCGGGAAGCCGTTTGGGCGTCTTCCGCCTTTACCACGCATACGCCGGTAATGGCCGGCAACGAATACTTTGATTTCGAGCTGGTCAGCAAATACATGGAACCTTACTGCAAACAGCTGGGACTCACTATGGGAGAACTGCTTGAGATAGGCAAGGAAGAGCATTCCTCAATGGGTTTCTGCATGACGGTCGTAGCGCTGCGCTTGTGCGCCTTTCTCAACGCCGTCAGCCTGCTGCACCGCGACACTTCGCGCGACATGTGGTCCAGGATATGGCCCCAGCTGCCGCACTATGAGATCCCGATACACGGCGTGACCAACGGCGTGCATACCTCTTCATGGATCAGCCACGAACAGAATAAGCTCTATAAAAAATATCTCGCCAAGGACTACAACGGCGGAGACAGCATTCCGGACTCCTGCGATTGGGGAAAGACGGCTGAAATAGACGACCGCGAACTGTGGGAGACCCATCTTATAAGGAAACAGAAACTTGTTAAGATGGTGCGCGAGCGGCTTAAGCGGCAGTATCAGCGGCTGGGTTCCGACCGGACCGTGCTGGCGGAGGCCGAACAAGTCCTCAATCCTGACTTTTTGACCATAGGTTTCGCGCGGCGCTTTGCCACCTATAAACGCGCTACGCTTTTTATGCGGAACATGGAACGACTTTTGGAAGTTGTCACCAGCGAGAAACTTCCCGTGCAGTTTGTCGTTGCCGGCAAGGCTCACCAGGCAGACACGCATGGTAAAGAATACATAAAGGCCGTGGCCCGTCTCAGCATGGACAAACGCTTCAAGAGCCGCATTGTTTTTGTGGAGGACTACAATATGAACGTGGCCCGCTACATGGTTCAGGGCGTTGATGTGTGGCTGAATAACCCCATACGCCCGCTTGAGGCTTCGGGTACCAGCGGCATGAAAGCCGCCGCCAACGGGGTGCTGAATCTATCGGTTCTGGACGGCTGGTGGGTTGAGGGGTATGCCCCGGAAGTCGGCTGGTCTATCGGCAGCACCGAAAAATATAACAGCGACGAAGAGCGCGATTACGTGGAATCGGAAGCCATTTATAATCTTTTGCAGAAGGTGGTGGCTCCGCTTTACTACGACCGCGGCCCCGACGGCCTGCCGCATAACTGGATAAAAATGATGAAGGCCTCCATCCGCAAGCTCGTGCCGGAGTTTAACACCAATCGCATGGTGCGGGAATATTACGATAAGTTTTATGTGCACGCCCATAGAGCGACAAAAAAACTGCTGGATAACGGCAAGATCCTGGAACTGGCACGCTGGCGCGAGAAAGTGGAGAGCAACTGGCCGCGCGTGCGCATATCGCTTGATAATTTCAAGCCGGAGATGGAGATACATTCCGGAACAAATGTGCCGGTGCGGGCGATAGTTTGGCTCGGCGATCTGACGCCGCAAGACGTTGACGTGCAGATACATATCGGCACGGCTGATGTGGAAACTGTTTTTAAAAATGGGAAATCCGTTTCCATGGTAATGGATTCAAGGCTGGGTGACGCCTACATATTCAAGGGGGAGGTGACGGCTTTTAGAAGCGGCCGTCAGGATTTTGCCGTGCGCGTCCTTCCCAGGCATCCGGACTTGATAAATCCATTCATGCCGCTCTTGATAAAATGGAATGAGGAGTAAATACAATGCCGTATGCCATCAGCCATCGGCCATAAGCGTGAGGACAATCTTGAGGCTTATTCCTTAACTGTTGCTGTGGCGGAAAAAAGATATATAATATTTTTGAGGCGCTGCACTAAAATAGTAATTAAAGAGAGGTAAATTAACAAATGGCAAAAGGTAAAGTGAAGTGGTTTAACGATAAGAAAGGTTTCGGTTTCATTATTCCTGAAGATGGTTCAAAGGATCTTTTTGTCCATCATTCTTCAATCCTGGGCGAAGGCTTTAAAACCCTCGCTGAAAATCAGGAAGTGGAGTTTGACACCGAAAACACTGACAAAGGACCCAAGGCCGTTAATGTGAAAAAGGTTCAGGCCCCCAAAAAAGCATAAACTGCTTTTAAGTTTACCGGCTCCGGCGCTCAAAATGCCGGAGCCGGTTTGTTTATACAGCACGCCTTACATGGGCGCGCGAGCGCCGCAGCTTTAATGCCTTAGTGAAATATATTATACTTCTCTATATCAGGCGCGCCGCGTGCTCAAACGGACGGCGCGTATAAGGAGCATGACTTATGGCGGAAAATAAACCGGAAAACAACAAGGCGGTGCAGCTGCAGGTGGAGATGGACGATGCCACTTCGCAGGGCCTGTACGCCAATCTGGCGGGCGTGACCCACAGCGAAACGGAGTTTATCTTTGATTTCTTATTTCTGCAGCCAAATCAGCCGAAAGCTAAATTGCGTTCGCGCGTGATTTCCAGCCCCGTGCATACCAAAAGGTTCCTCGTGGCGCTGCTTGAGAATATTAAGAGATATGAGGAGCGCTTCGGCGCTATCCCCGAGAGAGCGGTGATGACTGCCCAGGGACACAGCTAGTAGGCGGGAATTGATGCTGTAAGCTATAAGCCGTAGGCTATAAAGGGGAATCCCTTTTACAGCCTGCGGCTTAAAGTTTATGGCGTCCTTTTTTTGCGGGTTTCCCTATAGAAGAAAACTCTTTGATTCGGTGGCGAGGTGGCAATTGAGCGCGTAGCCTTTTGTCTGTATGCGCGTCTGGGCGTCCTGAAGCAACTTGTCCAGTTCTTCATCACTGTAAGCGGGGTTAAGGTGTGTCAGGACCAAGTCGCGCGCCAGCGCCTTTTCTGCGGCGAAGTCGGTGACCACGGAAAGCCCGGAATGTCCTTCACGCTTGCGCAACTCGTAATCCGCGTCGGAAAACATGCAGTCGTGGATAAAGAGGTCGGCGTTTTTAGCGAACACGGCCAGTTTTTCGTCATAATCCTGGAAGGCGGTCGCGTCACCCCAAATTTCGGAATCGGGAGCGTAGACGATCTTCTTTCCAAGGAGTTCCAGCGCGTAGACCATCGTGCTGGTCGGGTGGTTGGCGTACATGCCCGAAAGTTTTACCCCGGGCATAAGCTCATAATTGTCTTCCAGCACCTCATAGATATCTATTTTGGCTTTTGGGGGGCGTTTGGTCATTGAAAATGAGCTGTAGAAAGCGGCCTGGGCCACCTCTTTAAGGCTCTTTTCCGGATCGTTGGCGCCGATAATATGAACGGAAAAAGAGGGGTCGTATATCGGCTGAAAATTGGCCAGGCCTATTATATTGCCCAGGTGAAAGTGAGTGATGAATATCCAGATGTTTTTATAGTACGTCTTTTTGGCCATGATCTCAGCGCCGAGGGGGACTATGCCGGTGCCGGCGTCAAAGATGAATAAATCGGACGCGGTTTCCACCGAGACGCAGGCTGTTTGGCGGCCGTGGCGCGAGGCGGTGTTGGGCATCATCGTGGGGAGGCCTCTGGCGCCCCACAGGGTCGTGCGGATCTGGCCCTGGGCGATATCGTTGGTTTGTGCCGGGGCAGTGTCCTCTTGGATGATGGCCGGAGCCGGTTCGTCATCCGGGGCTTTTGCTACCGTGGTGCCGTCCATAATGCTTTTCACTGTTTGGGAGAAAGTCTCGACATTGTAGGGCTTTTGAACAAAAAAATCCGCGCCGAACTGGAGGGCGCGCTGCTGCTCTACCTGATAGGATTTCCCGGAAACTACGATTATTTTGATATGTTTGAGATCCGGGTCAGACTTGACAGATTTACAGATGTCCATTCCCGATATCCCCGGCATCATTATATCCGTGATTATCAGCTTTGGTATGATGGCTTTAATTTTAGGAATTGCTTCAAGCGAGTCCTGCACGAGCAATACATTGTAGCCTTCATCCGTGAGCAGGTCGCGGGAGAGTTCTCCCACCATGGGGTCGTCGTCGATTATAATGATGTCGGGTTGCTGCATAATTAGCCTCATTTGAGGGGGGCGGTTTTGAATCTTTCAGAAGCGGCCGGAACAACTGCTCCCCTATTTATTCTATAATACATTATATATTTTTGGAAATTGCCGATTTGTTGCGTAAAGATTTAATGTGATACGGCGGCACCTTGGCAGTCGGGTTTTACGAATGGTTAAAATATGAGAATAATTGCCGGTTCTATGCGGGGGCGGTTTATAGCTTCCGTTCCCAAGACTAAAAATGTGAAGCCTATTTCCTCCAGGATAAGGCAGTCTGTGTTCGATATTCTGCGCCCGTATCTGCCGGGGGCGGTGTTTCTGGATCTCTACGGCGGAGTCGGCACGGTGGGGCTGGAGGCGCTTTCACGCGGGGCCGCTTCGGTGGTGTTCGTTGAAAAAGCCGGACTTTGCGTCAAGATAATAGAAAAAAACGTGGAGAGCCTCGGTTTTAAGGAACAGGCCAAGGTTCTGCGGGCCGACGTGCTTAGCGGACTTAAATGGCTGGAGCATTATGCCAATTATGAGGGTTATGATATCATCTTCCTGAGTCCGCCTTACCGGGATGAGGAAAATCTGCCCCTATCTTATACTTCAAAGACCCTGGCGCTGATAGCCGAAGGCGGCATTATGGGACCGAACTGCCTGATAGTGGCCCAGCACCACAAAAGGGAAAAGATCGAGATCCCGCCGGGACTTGAGGGCACCAGACAGGAGAAGTACGGCGATACGCTGGTTGACTTTGTTAGGGTAGCCGCTTATAGCGCTAAAGTGGTATGAACGCCATTGGCCGTTTGCCATTCGCAGAATAACAACCGCCATTTGCTTTACGCTATAAGTCAGTAAGGAAGTTTTTTTACAGTTTCTGCGTACGGCAAAAAGCATACGGCTAACGGCAAGTTATTTATTATGCATTCCGACCCTTTTGAACTTAATTTTTCCAAGGTCAAGGCTTACCTTAACTGCCCCTACCTGTATAAATACCTGTATCTGGACCGCAATTACGCTCCCCATACGCCTTTTTCTTCGCTGGGGATATCGGTTCATCGCGCTCTTGACCGGTATCATTCTAAAGGCGGGGACTTGAGTGACTTAATGCTTTATTATGACGAGGGTTGGCACCATCATGGTTTTGAGACGCCTCAGCAGACTCTGGAGTTTTACGGCAAGGGCCGTAAAGTGCTTGAAAATTATCTTAAAGCCGAACAGGATGCCGCTAAAGCGGAGGTTGTTTTCACGGAAAAAGAATTTGAATTCGAATTTGAGCGGTGGCGCGTGCGCGGCACCATGGACAGGGTTGACCGCGTGAGCGGAGGTTGTGAACTTATAGATTATAAAATGGGGTTCGAACCGAAAACCGCTGAAGATCTTAAGAGCGACCTCCAGCTTTCAATGTACGCTATCGGCCTGAAAAGGGCTTTTAATATGGATGTTAAGATCATCTCCTGGTATCTGCTCGTAAAGGGTGAGAAGATCTCCGTCCCATACGACCCGTCCGGTGAAGAGGGCGTCCTGGCTCTCCTGCGCGAGACCGGGGAAAAAATCCTGGCCCTTGATCTTTCCCGCAAAGGAACGTGCTCCTTTTGCGCGATAAGAAAACTCTGCGCTGTTGCGGAAGAAAAATAACATTATTATCTTATGTGGAAGGTGTGCAATTGGCAGAGCAAAAAGCTATTAGCTATTTGCCGTTTGCCGTACGCAGAAAGTATAAAGGAGCCTTCCGACATAAAGCTTCATAGCCGCCGGCTATGAAGCTTTATTTTGTTCTTGGCCAAGATTTTTTGCTTCCTTATAGATTTGCAGGAAGACGATGAGGCACGATATCAGGAGCGGGCCCATGAAAATACCTATCGGCCCGTAGACCCGAAGGCCGCCGAAAATACCGAGGAACAGCAGGAATATTGGAAGCTTGGCTTTCTGACCTATCAGGATCGGCCGCACGATGTTGTCTATAAGGCCGATCACCAGCGCGCCCCAGAGCAATATGAACACGCCGGTGGAGACGCCCTTTATGAAAATAAAAGCGAGGCCAAGTGGGATCCAGATAAGACTGGTGCCGACGAATGGTACCAGCGCGGCGAAAGATGTCAGCACACCCAGAAGTATGGGGGCCGGAACGCCCGCGAGAGCGTAACCGATTATTCCGGTAAAGCCCTGCAAGGCGGCGGTAAGCAGGATCCCCCTGACTACCGCGATGGTGGTTATATAAAGCTGGTTTGCTATGCGGTATTTATGTTCCGCGTCCATCGGCATTATGTCTATGAGCCAGTGGAGCAGTCGTTCTCCGTCCCTGAAGAACGCGAACAGTGTAGCGATTATCACCAGGAAGTTTACGAATAAGAAAAAGATATTCTTCAGAATCGTGCCGCCGGACTTCATGATGTTTTCCTGCAGATTCTTTATATTGCCTAATACGATATCTCCCACGTTGATATCCCATAACGAACGGAGCCCTTCCGGCATCCGGAGATCGATGCCGGTCTGGGAAAAATTGGCCAGCCACTGGTTGGTCTTAGGATAGATCTCCTTTGACTCCTTTAAAAGCAACCAGCCGAAGACAAACAGCGGCAGAACCACGGTCAGCAGGACGACGCTGGTGGAAAGCACGGACGCTGCGTTGTTGTTGGCCGTGACGCGGCGCTTTATCCAAAGATGAACCGGGTAGAAGATCAGAGCCAGAGTCCCGGCCACCAGTATAGCGCCGAGGAAAGGGGAAAGTATTTTTAAAAGCTGATACAGGAGGAATATTAATATTCCGAAAAAGAAAAAATTAAAAAGCTGGATCTTGTCGAATTTGAGGAAATTTAAGGGTTTAGGTTGCTCGGTCATGGGATAATTATATCATAGTCTGCCGGTAGCAGAGCGTAGCGCCGGCCCCCAAAAGCTCATGTAGAGCGGAGGTATCGCCGAGCCATTTCTCATCGTTCTTGTGATGCCTTTGATGTCTCCCCGGTGAACGCCGGGGTCCAGTGTACTGTCATAATCTGGGCACCGGCTTTCGCCGGTGAGACGGAGTCGGAAAGACGGCTTGGTTTTACGGAGCTTTTGGGGCCGGGGCGTACCGGTTTTTGGACGCGCGAAAAAAATGCTATATTTATCGCATGGCGAACTTTTTACAGGCTTTAAACAGAGGTCGCGTCAGTAATTTTTCCAAAAATTCCTACGAGGTGGTTTTTTCGGTTTTTATGGTCGCGATAGCTTTTTTTTATCGCAACAATCCCCAGATAGGCTATCCAAGGATTCTTTATTTCTTTCTGCTGTTGATGGTTTCAAATTTTATTTTTAACCAGGTGCTGCGCAACCGGGCTTCCGTCAGCCTTTGGGTTATAGATTCAATCCTGGTTTTCAATCTGTGGGTTATAACCGGAGTTCTTTACTATTCCGGCGGCGGGGATTCGTATTTCTGGGTTCTCTATCTGCTGCCGATATTCGCTTCGGCTCTTTTGGTAAGCATGAAGGACGTTGCCGGAGTTGTTTTCCTGGCCGCTCTGGCGGTAACGCTGTTTTCTCTGCCGTTGTCCCTGATGGATCTGGCGGCTGTTATGAGCCTGCTTATCAAGCTATCGGTGTTCACCCTGTCTGCGGCGGTGGTTTATCGCACGGCGGACGCGAGGAAGAAGGCGGAATTCAGCCTTATGTCCAAGCGTAAGGAAGTTGAGGTGATGACCCGTGAGCTTATGGATAAAAACACTGATATCGTGCGAACGGCGTCGGCGGGGGAGGTCGGGCAGCTGGCCAGCGGAATCATGCACGACCTCGGCAACTCGGTTTCCGTTATCCTTTTGAGCGCGCAGATAGCCAGTGAAGATGAGGTGGTTGACAGGAAGGATCTCGCCCGGATAGTGAAGGCCGCGAGATTTTCTAAAAGTATTATCGCTAACGCTCTTGGCATCGCGCAGGGTCAGGAATATTCCTTTAAGCCGGGTGCCATAAGCGAGTCAGTTGAAAACGCCGTTCAGCTGGTGGCTTACGCGGCTCAGAAAAACGTGGTTTCTATAAAGGTGGAACTTTCTCCTGATCTACCGCTGGTTAATATGAGCAAGGTTCACATCGAGCGCCTGTTCATAAACGTGTTGTCTAACTCTCTATCATTTGTTCCGCGGAATGGGGAGATCCTTATAAAGGGCTTCGCTGACGGAGATAAAATTGTGGTTGAGATGTCGGACAATGGGCCTGGCTTTCCAGAGCCGATGCTGAACGGCGGGATCAAGGCTTTTAAAACCACCAGGAAAGAGTCAGGCGGCACCGGCCTGGGCCTTTACGTCTGCGCGCAGATAATGACAAAGCATGACGGAGAGTTTTCTATAGCCAACGGACCCTCCGGCGGCGCCCTTGTGAAAATTACTTTTCCTGCGCTCAATGAAGAGGGTTTAGGGGCCAGGGGTTAGGGTAACTGCCTTTTTCAGCCGAAGCAAACCTTCCAGAATATAAATAATCCCAGTATAACGCGGTAGGCTATGAACGGTTTAAGA
The DNA here is from genome assembly GCA_037137395.1 of Elusimicrobiota bacterium. Taxonomy (GTDB): domain Bacteria; phylum Elusimicrobiota; class Elusimicrobia; order Elusimicrobiales; family UBA9959; genus YA12-FULL-51-18. The sequence goes on along the minus strand of JBAXKK010000037.1, from coordinate 5,602 downwards.
TCCCTGCTTTTCAGGTATGAAAGCAGGAATTTTATCGAGAGTATGCCCGCTATAAACGCGGCGACAACCCCCGCGGCGAACGCGGCATTCAGGTCAGCCGGCGCTATCTTGCGCGCCTCCAGAAGGCCGGCGCCTAAGATGACAGGAGTCGCAAGCAGAAAGGAGAGTCGCGCGGCGTCGTACCGGGCGTAGCCAAGGAACAGGGCCGCCATAATGGTCATGCCTGAGCGGGAAGCGCCCGGCATTATCGCCACAGCCTGGGCAAGGCCTATAAATAGTATGTCCTGCAGTGTTATGTCGGCGGCCTTTTTCGCCTGAGAGGGGGACCTGTCGGCTAAATAAATAAGTCCGGAAAAAAACAGAAGATTGAAGGCTATCCATGCGGGGTCGCGAAAAGCGTGTTCCGCCAGGTCGTTAAATAGCAGGCCCGCGACCGCGGCCGGGACGCTTCCGGCGGCCAGCAGCCAGAGCAGGCGTCCGTCGCGTTCATTGGGCCTGGTCAATCCGGACTTGATTATGCCCAGCCAGTCCGGGGCGAAATATACGGCGATGGCAAGGAGCGTGCCGAGGTGGAGCATGACATCATAGGCCAGGCCCTGGTATCCCCAGCCGAAGATATAAGGCGCCAGCGCCAAGTGAGCGGAACTCGATATTGGCAGGAATTCTCCCACGCCCTGCAGTACGCCCAATATAACCGCGTGAAGTTCAGTCATAGGATTTAATCTTGAGAATCGTTAATGTTTTTACAGACCGTCCCGGGGTAATAGTGAGTCAGTATATCGCGGTATTTGAAGCCGCGCCGCGCCATGCCTTCCGCGCCCCACTGGCACATTCCAACTCCGTGTCCGTTGCCCTTACCTTCCAATACTACATAATCTTTGCCGGAGTAGACATAGAATAGAGCGCTTCGTATAGCGGCCCACCCTTTGCGGCGGCCTACGCCATGATAAAAATTAGTGGCTGAGATTCTGACGCTCCGTCTTTCGGTGGAAAACTGGAGTGTCACCGCCCGCTTTGAAATCCCCCGGTCAAGCACTTCCATTTTTCGTATATTCTCATCCGGCAATATCCATCTTTGCAAGCGCGCCATCCCGGTAAGCGCCTTCATTGATATGCGGGTCTTCCAGCTGAAGCCGGGCGCTATAGAACAATATGGCTTTCTGGCGGGCCCGTCCATGATAGAGACCAGATATGGCTTATGTTCGAACGGCCACACATAGGTCATGGTCTCGGTCCTGCCGCCGCAGATGGAATGATAGAAGGTAGCTGCCGGCTTATCCTGATAGGTGACGATCTCGCCTCGCGTGGAATCAGCCGCGGCCCGGGCAATGGGCCTGACAGCGCCGAAACCGGTGAAGAGCTGACAATGTGTTGAATCGCACATATTGTATCCGTCTTTAACATGATTTCCGATGTGTTTCAGGGTGTAGGTGCGCGCGGCCAACGCCTGCGCTTTAAAAGCTTCCGTTTGCGAAAGATCTCCGGCCTCGCCTGAAGTCACGCTGGCGATATATTCTTCAAGGGGGATAGTGTTAATGATTTTGAGGCGCCCTTTTTCAGCGGTGATTTCCAGCAAGCCTTTGTAAAGGCGCTTAGGACTCATGTTGCCGGAGAGCCAGGCGCCCTTGCCGGATATATTTAGGCGCGCGGTTTTTCTGGCCGGTCCGAAACCTTTAACGCTTACAATGGATCCGTTCGCCGAAATAAGAGTAGACGCTTTAAGGGGTATGGCGTTGATGAAAACTTTTTCCTGCCCGGGGGTCAGAGTCAGGGCCGCCGGCTTGCTTACGGAATAGAGCAGGATCTTTACCATCCGCTCCTTGGCGGAAAGCGGTCCGGTCGCCAGAAGGCAGGCCGTCAGGAGGATTAGTTTTTTCAAAAACTCTCCGGAGTGAAGAATTCCGCCAACTCGGCTTTCTCGTAGCCGGGCCCGTCGGAGCATTTAAGGCGGGCGAAACAGCCGGTGCTGAAATGCGGGCTGTCCGCCTTGAGCAGGAGGCCGCACAGGGATCCCAGAGTGGGCTGATGCCCTATTACCAGCGCGGACGGTTCGCCGGCGGCGGCCTTCGCTATGGAGTTGATTATGTCGGAGAGGGGGGCCATGGAAATAAGGGCGGGCTCGATGACGCGCCTGGCGGCTGGAAAGTGTTTTGCCGCTATGTCGGCTGTCTCCACGGCGCGCAAGAAAGGACTTGAGATTATGACGCCGGGAGAAACTCCGAGTTCTTCCAGGCGCTTTGAAGAAATCTCTATCTGAACTTCCCCGTCCTCGGACAGTTTTCTGCCGGCATCACCGCGGGGACCGGATTCCTGGGCCGAAAGCGCCAAGCCGTGGCGCATTATAATTAATTCTTTCATTAAGACATTTTACCAGTTACGCGCCGTGTCTTCAATCAATAATGCGACATAATTTATCGGGTTCGCGGATTATGATTTTTGGGCCGTATCGTTAAGCGATTCACGCTTGATCCTTGGCTGGTGCTCCCAGCCTGCGGAGGCCATCGGTAAAACGAAGAAATAAAATCCGCGTTAAGCGCTAAACGTAGGACTAGCGGCTCCATTAATTTTTCTAATCTGCACACAAGCGCGCGTGACCCGGAAAAACGGGGTCACTCCAAGCAGTCCCTCTCCTTTTTACCGTGGACCTTTATTAGCTTGCCTTATATTGTGTCAGGGTCATCCGGGTTCGTGAAACGCGGCTGAATAGGAAAAGAGCGTCATTTTAATTATAATATACAGGTAATTTAATACTCTTCTATGGAGGTCTAAGCGAGTGAATTATCATATACTCAAAAAAGACGAACTGGATGGCTTTATCAAAAAGCTTTCTAATAAAATGAAAGTTGTCGCCCCCGTAGCCAAGGGAGCCGGCAGCTTCGCTTTCCAGGAGGTCAAAGCGGCCTCCGAGATAGCGCTTCAATATATTCCCACGATCCTTCCTCCCAAAAAATATTTCATGCCTCAGCGTGAGAAGATGCTGGATTTTGATATTTCCGGCGCCGCACCCGCGGATAAAGCCGTGGTTGAAGCCGAAGAAATAGCGGTTTTCGGCGTACATACCTGTGACCTGGCCGGCATCCAGTGCCTGAACATGGTATTCTCAGAGCGTCCGAGGGATTATAATTACCTGCGCAGGAAAGATAAAATATTCCTCATCGGCCTGGAATGCAATGATTATTGCGACGAAAACGCCAGTTGCGCTCTGGTAAGTTCCCACATCCCCAGCGGCGGTTACGACCTGTTCTTTACCGATCTGGGCGACAGATTTATCATCCATGTCAACACCCAGAAAGCCGAGGATCTTGTGGAGGGGATGGGGCTTCCCAGGGCCTCTCACGCCGACACAGCGGCTCTGGAAAAAGTGCGCGAGCATAAGCGCTCCGCTTTTAAGAACGAGGTTGGAGTTGATCCGCGCAAGCTGCCGGAAATATTCGCCAAGGGCGTCAAGAGCAAGGTTTGGGAAGACGTGGGCCGGCGCTGCGTTTCCTGCGGCAACTGCACAAATGTCTGTCCGAGTTGCTACTGCTTCGACATGGCGGATACTATAAACCTTGACATGAAGACCGGTTCCCGGAACCGGACCTGGGATTCATGCCAGGTGGAGACTTTTGCAGCCGTGGCCGGCGGGGAGAACTTCCGGGAAGAGCGCTCTGACCGTCAGCGCCATCGGTTCTACAGAAAATTCAAGTACTCAGTAGATAAATTCTACCGGTTTTTCTGCACCGGCTGCGGGCGCTGCACCAGGACCTGCATGGCCGACATCAGCCTTAAGGAGACCCTTACATCTCTCGTGAAGGAAAACGTATGACTGAGGAAATAAAAAATTCTAACTGGAAATTAAGGAAAGGAAAAATTATCGCGGCCAAGCAGATGACCGCCGCCGAGAAATGGTTCGACATACAGCTTGAGGACGGTGAGCTGGACCATGAACCCGGACAATTCGTTCAGGTGGAGCTTTACGGCATAGGGGAAGCACCCATCTCCATCTGCTCAAGCCCCACCAAGCGGGGCTCTTTTGAGCTGACCGTCAGATCTGCGGGCCGTCTGACCGACGCCATGCATAAGCTTGACGTCGGAGATTATGTAGGGATACGCGGGCCATTCGGTAAGCCTTTCCCGGTCAAAGTTATGGTCGGCAATGACCTTCTGTTCGTGGCCGGCGGTCTGGGGCTGGCGCCGCTGCGGTCCCTAATCAATTATGTGATAGATAACCGCAAGGACTTCGGCAAAGTGGACATTCTGCTCGGCTGCCGCACCCCTAAAGACATGATCTTCGGTTCTGAAGTCGCGAAATGGCAGGAGAGGCTGGATGTCGGATTTCACTGCACCGTTGACAGGACCGATCCGGACTGGAAAGGTAACGTGGGTCTTATCACCACGCTTATCCCCGGCGTGACCATACAGCCGGAGAGGACTTTCGCCGTGGTCGTGGGCCCGCCCATCATGTATAAGTTCGTCATCGCTGAACTCCTTAAGAAGAATATTCCGGAAAGGCATATTGTTCTGTCGCTGGAGCGGCATATGAAATGCGGCATGGGAAAATGCGGGCATTGCCAGATAGACCATCCTAAGAATTATTACTGCTGCAAGGACGGCCCGACTTTCACTTACGACGAAGTGAAAGAGGCGAAGAAACTTTAACTCAAAGGGGATCTAAGATGACTAACGCACCAATTACATCAACCAAACCTAAAGTGGCCTTCTTTGACTTCGCGTGCTGCGAAGGTTGTCAGCTTCAGGTGGCCAATCTCGGAGAGGCGCTGCTTGACATTCTGGGCGCCATCGACGTGGTGGAATTCCGCGAAGTGATGAGCGAGAAATGGGACAAGGATTATGACGTTGTCATAATTGAAGGATCCATAACCGACCATCACGCCGAAGAACGCATCAAAAAGATACGCGCGCGCTCCAAAGTTCTGATCGCCTACGGCGCCTGCGCCTGTATCGGCGGAGTTAACGGGATGAAGAACTCGTTCGAGCTCGACGAGATCCGCCAGTATGTGTACGGCAAGGACTTTAAGCTGTTTGACAGCTCCAAGACCAGACCCATTCATCAGGTGGTGAAGGTTGATTACTTCGTGAACGGCTGTCCTATATATCCGCCGGAACTGGTTGAAGTTATTAAATGCGCGCTGCGCGGACTTCCTTACACCGTGCCCGATAATCCGGTTTGCGTGGAATGCAAGCTTAACGAGAATGTCTGTATGTACGACAAGGGCGTCTCGTGCCTGGGCCCCTGGACCAAAGGCGGCTGCAATTCCTGGTGCACCAGTAACGGCAACATCTGTTACGGCTGTCGCGGCGAGGTTAAAAACCCCGCCAAGAACGCCGCCGCCGAAGTTATCGGCAAATACAAACTTAACGCCGATCTCATAAAGAACAAATTCGACATGTACAACAAGTGCAAGGAAGGTGACATCAATGGCGGAAAATAAAGATCTTGATATAAAAGTGGAGTACATTACCCGCGTTGAGGGACACGGTGACATCGTGGTCAATGTGAAGAACGGCAAGGTGGAGAAATGCGAGATGCATGTCGTGGAATCGCCCCGGCTTTTCGAGGGTATGCTCCGCGGCAGGTCCGTCTTTGAAGCGCAGCACA